>NZ_CP155729.1:3310605-3611226 GCF_039724765.1 Sagittula stellata E-37
CACTGGTCCGGGGGCGCCTGCCAAAGGCAGGCGCCCCCGCCGGTCGCCGCCCGCAGGGGCGGCGAAACCTCTTACGATGCGATGAACTCGTTCCACTTGCGAACCATGTACTGGTTCTCGTCCATGACGGCGTTCCAGCAGGCGACAGCGCCCATGCGGTCGTAGAACGATCCGCCGTCGCGTGTCTCGCCGGCCTGTGCCATGACGTCGCCGAAGGGGTTGGTGATCGGCTCGGCCGCCTCCTCGCCTTCGAACCAGTACCCCCACTCGTTCTCCGACATGTAGTCCTTGGAGGTCTCCGGAACCGCCGAGTAATAGCCCTGGCGCATCAGGAAGCCGCCGACCCAGCCGGAGAGATACCAGTTGATGTATTCGTAGGCCGCATCCAGTTCGAGCCCCGACAGCGACTTCGACAAGCCGATGCCGCCGCCCCAGGACCGGTAGCCCTCCTTCAGCGGCTGGTAGACGCAGGGGATGCCCTTCGATTTCACCGCCGTGATCGCCGGCGACCACATGGACTGGATCACCACCTCGCCCGAGGCCATCAGGTTCACGCTTTCGTCGAAGGACTTCCAGAAGGCGCGGAACTGGCCGTTCTGTTTCGCCTCGGTGAAGATCGCCATGGTCTTGTCGATCTCCTCGCGGGTCATGTTGCCCTTGTCGCCGTACTGGATCTCGCCCATGGCCTCGCAGACCATCGCCATGTCCATGATGCCGATCGACGAAATGTCGAGGATCGAAGCCTTGCCCTTGAACTCGGGGTTCAGCAGTTCGGCCCAGCTCTCGATCGGGCGACCGATCAGGTCGGGGCGAATGCCAAGCGTGTCGGCGTTGTAGATCGTCGGGATCAGCGTCATCCAGTTGGTCTGCTCGTCGGCGAAATCGGTGCCGTCCGGCCCGGTGGTGAAGCCCACGGTGTGCGGCGCGGTGCCCTGCGCGATCTCGCTCTCGGGCGTCAGCTTGCCGTCCTTGAAGATGCCGACGATCTTGTCGTAGTTGGCGATCTTCGACACGTCCATCGCCTGCAGGTTGCCGGTAGGCCAGACCTTCTTGCAGATCCAGTACTCGATGTCGGCGATGTCGAAGCTGTCGGGCTGGGTGGCCGCGCGCTGCGTCACGCTGTCGGAATCGAGCGCCGTCATCTCCAGCGTGAAGCCAAGGTCTTCCTTCACCTTCTGCGCCACCTCGTTGAGGTTCGACACGCCGGTGCCGAACTGGCGCAGCGTCACGTCCTTGATGTTCTGCGCCCAGATCATCGGTGCGCCGAGCGTGCTGGCGGCGGCAGCCGCCGTGCCGGTCTTCAGAAGCTGTCGTCTGGAAATGGTCATTGTCCTGGTCTCCCTGTTGTCAGGCCTGCAGCGGGTGCTGCTGGTCGTTTTCCCAGGTCAGGCCGACGGGCTCTCCCGGGTGTCTCGGTTGCGCGAAATACAATGCGTCAGGCAGAAGCGCGGTCACCTCCTGCTCCCCCGCCACGGCGGCGGTGACGTTCACATGCGTGCCCTGGTACTCGACCGCGGTGATCTGCGCGGGCATCCGTCCGGCGCCCTCGTCGGTCATGCGCACTGCGTCCGAACGCACCGCAACCTTGCCCTCGGGCAGCGCGATGACGTTGTGCCCACCAAGGAAGCGCGCGACGAAGGCGGTGCGCGGCGCGTTGAAGACATCGCGCGCCGATCCGGCCTGCTCGATGACGGCGTTGTTCATCACGACGATCTCGTCGGCCAGCGCCAGCGCCTCGTCCTGCCCGTGTGTGACGTGGATGAACGAGATCCCCAGTTCGCGCTGCAACTTCTTCAACTCCGAGCGCATGCGGATGCGCAGGAACGGGTCCAGCGCCGAAAGGGGCTCGTCCAGAAGCAGGACCTGCGGGCGGGTGATAAGCGCCCGGGCCAGCGCCACGCGCTGCTGCTGCCCGCCTGAAAGCTGGTCGGGAAAGCGATCCGCCAGCCGCGAGAGGTCGACAAGCTCCAGCATCTCGCCCGCGCGCTTCAGACGATCCGGCCTGTCCACGCCCTTCATCTTCAGGCTGAACGCAACGTTTTCGGCCACCGACAGGTGCGGGAACAGCGCGTAGCTCTGGAACATCATGGCGGTGCCGCGCTTGGCCGGCGGCAGATGCGACACATCCGTTCCGCCCAGCACGATGGAGCCGTCCGACACGGTTTCGTGCCCCGCGATCATCCGCAGGGTCGAACTCTTGCCGCAGCCCGACGGCCCCAGCAGGCAGGCATATGTACCGGGCGCGAAATGGTGGTTGATGGCATCCACCGCCACGGTCTCGCCGTAGCGCTTGGTGACGTTCACCAGTTCCAGGTCCTTGCCGGTCGCGCCCATGTCCGTCCCTCGTCCGTTGTTGAGGTCATCAGTGCGGTGAGACCCCTGATCGGGGAAGCATTCACCCGGTTCGGGATGGCCATTTTCTTTTTCTGCCGCGAAATGAGGCTGAAGGAACGGGGCGCGGATCGGATATTGGGCACAAAGTTGTATACAATAGCTGATTGACCTACGTACAACGCCGGCGAATCTTGAGCACGCTCCCGCGACCTGCCACAACCGAGTCGCAATGAACGCTGAATTCGAGAAAACACCATCGGGCGCTTCTGCCGCGCAGCCGCGCCTGCACCAGTCGGACCGCATCGCCGGTGCGCTGACACTGGCCATCCACCAACGCCGGCTCGAGCCGGGCACCAAGCTTGGCGAAGACGAACTGGCGGATATCTATGGCGTCTCGCGCACGATCATCCGTGCCGCCCTGCAATCGCTCGCCCATCACCAGCTGGTCGAAATCAGGCGCAACCGGGGGGCCTTCGTCGCGCAGCCGTCCACGCGTGAGGCGCATGAAGTGTTCGAGGCCCGCGCTCTTCTGGAACCCTTCATGGCCCGGCGCGCGGCGCAGCGCATCACGGACGAAAACCGCGCGACGCTGGAAAACCATATCCACGAAGAGCACGCGGCGCTGGCCGATGGCGACCACGGCAAGGCGCTGCACCTGTCGGGACAGTTCCACATCGAGATCGCCCGCATTGCCGAACACACCACCATCGCGGATGTCATCACCGCGCTCGTCGCCCGCTCGTCGCTGATCATCGCGCTGTACTGGCGCCGTCAAAGCGCCCTGTGCGAAAAACACGCGCATCACGCGCTTCTCGACGCGCTCGCAGAAGGGGACGGTCCGCGGGCCGAGGAACTGATGAAAAGCCATCTCGTCGACCTGCATTCGCAACTCGACCTGCGCGACCGTCAGGCGTCGTCGCGGTCCCTGAAAGAGGCCTTGGCGCCGTGAAGATCAGGACAATGACCGAACAGGACCTGGCGATGGTGCTGGACTGGGCCGGGGCCGAGGGCTGGAACCCCGGTATCGAAGACGCCGCGTCCTTCCGCGCCGCCGATCCCGACGGCTTCTTCCTGGCCGAGATCGACGGCGACCCGGTGGCGGCGATCTCGGTCGTCAATCACGACAGGGCCCATGCCTTTCTCGGGCTCTACATCTGCCGCCCTGCGTATCGCGGGAAGGGCCACGGGTTTGCGCTGTGGCAGGCGGCTCTGGAGCATGCGGGCGACCGGACGGTCACTCTCGACGGTGTGGCCGAACAGCAGGCGAATTATGCGCGCTCCGGCTTTGTCTTCGCCGGGCGCACGCTGCGCCATGCACTCGGCTCCGTGCCTTTGGCGGACAGCGAAGCCCGCCCGGCACAAGACGCCGACCTGCCTGCACTGATGAAGATGGATCGCACGGCATCCGGGCATGCGCGCGACGGGTTTGCCCGTGCGTGGTTCGCGGGCACCGACACACGCACGACCTGGGTGCTCGGTCCCGAAGGTGCACCCACCGCTTTCGCCACGCACCGCCTGTGCCGGTCCGGCGTGAAGATCGGCCCGCTGCTGGCCCGTACGGAAGCCGAGGCGCGCGGCCTGCTGGCCAAGGCGCCGCGCGCGCCGGTCTTCATCGACGTGCCGGAGGGCACGGCGCTTGAGGCATCGGTTGGCTCCATCGGCTTCGAACCGGTCTTCCAGACCGCCAGGATGCACCGCGGTCCCGCCCCGCAGGGCGCGCCGCCCGCCTACTACGCCGTCGCCACGCTGGAGCTTGGCTGAGGGCCTGCCCTTCTCGATCACGAAAGCGACCGCAGTCCGGCCTTCACGCCGGCCAATCGTAGTGCAGTCCCGTCTTCAGTTCATGCTGGCGGGCAGCGCAAGCACGATGAACGGAAAGGCAATCAACAGGGCCAGTCGCAGCACGTCCGCCACGACGAACGGCAACACGCCCTTGAAGATCGTGGTCAGGGGGACATTCCGCGCAATGGAATTGATGACGTAGACGTTCATACCCACGGGCGGCGTGATGAGGCCCAGCTCGACGGTCATCACGATGACGATCCCGAACCAGATCGGGTCGAAGCCGAGCTGCTGGATCACCGGGAAAACGATGGGGATCATCAGGATGATCATGGCCATCGCGTCCAGGAAACAGCCCATGACGAGGAACAGCAGCAGGATCAGCAGCAGCGTGCCGTACTTGCCAGCCCCCAGCGTTGTGAGGAACGAGGTCAGTTCCTGCGGGACCTGCGTGATCGCCAGGAAATAGCCGAAGAGCGTTGCGCCGATCAGCACGACGTAGATGGAAACGGAGGTGCGCAATGCCTCGACAAGGCTGTCGAGCAAGGTGGTCATCGTCAGCTTGCGCCGCGCCAGCCCGATGAGCGCGGTCAGCAGCGCACCGACGGCGGCGGCCTCCGTCGCGGTGACGATGCCGAAGTAGATCGACAGGATCACGGCCACGAACAGCAGGCCCACGGCCCAGACGCCTTTCAACGCGGAAAGCCCTTCGGACAGGGTGAACTTGTCGGCTGCGGGCAGGTCGCGCCCGTACCACAGGCGCACGGTGGCCATGTACATCACGACCGCGAGGATGCCCGGGACGACCCCCGCGATAAAGAGTTCGCCGATATCGGTTTCGGTCATGAAGCCGTAGATCGCCAGAACCACGGAGGGCGGGATCAGGATACCCACCGTGCCACCCGCGGCTATGATACCGGTGGCGGCGTCGTCGGCATAGCCGGCCCGCTTCATCTCCGGGTAGGCGATCTTGGTCATCGTGGCGGCTGTCGCGACCGACGATCCGCAGATCGCCGCGAAGCCACCGCACGCCCCGACAGAGGCCAGGCCCAGCCCGCCCTTGAACCCGCCCAGCCACGCCCTGCCCGCACGGAACAGTTCCGACGACATGCCGGAGTTGGTGGCCAGCACCCCCATCAGCACGAAGAAGGGGATAAGCGTCAGGTTGAAGTCGGTGATCGTGGAAATCGGCGACTGCGACAGCAGGTTCAGCGCCGGACGCCAGCCGACGACCCCGGCGAAACCGCCGATGCCGACCAGACCCATGGCGATGCCGATGGGCACACGCACGGCCATCAGCGCGAACAGGGCGACGAAGCCCAAGGTGGCGATCAGTTCCCCGCTCATTTGTCGCGTTCCCCGACCGTCTGGTCTTTCAGAAGTTGTTCGTCGATGCCGTCGAATTCGCCAAGGTCGCTCCCGAAACGCACGATCCGCCAGAGCCGGCCCCCCGTCGCGAAGAAGGCGGCGACAATGCCCAGCCAGATGGCGCCGAAGAACGGCCAGTGCGGCAGGCGAAGGTCCATGGTGGCGTCTCCGCCCGACATCGCGGCCAGAGTACGCTCGCCGATCTTCCACACCAGAAGCCCGGTGAAGACCAGCAGGATCAGCCACGCCAAGGCGTTGACAACCGTGCGGGCGCGCGGCGACAGCGCCTGTGCCAGAAGATCCACCTTGATGTGCGTGCCGTGCCAGGCGACCGACGCCAGCCCCCAGGCCACGGCGACGCCAAGCACCAGCCGCGACAGGTCGAAGGCATCAGGGACGGGGCGGGCAAAGCCGTAGCGCCCGATGGCGGAGGCCACGATCAGGATGGTGACCAGCCCCAGCACGACGCCCGCGATGCGTTCGATGACCGAGATGACCCGGCGGACGGGCCGCCCGGATGGATGACGTTCGTACATGGGGTCTCCGGAAAAAGTGCCGTGGTTGGGGCGGGCGCACGGAAGGCGCGCCCTGCCCCGTCAGTCAGGTCAGTAGTCCGCGTCGTACTTCTTCAGCGCGGCCTTGTAAGCTTCGAGGATGGCATCGGCATCGCCGCCCTTGGCGGAAACGGCTTCCTTCCACTCCTCGATCAGCGGCTGAGCGGCCTCGCGCCATGCGACGACGTCTTCCTCGGTCGGCGTGTTGAAGGACTGGGTATCGTCGGCCTTCAGCTTGTCCTTGGCGGCCATGTCGTCCTCGGCCCAGCCCGCCGACACCTTGCCCGACCATTCCGGCGTGCAGTGGGAATCGATCACGGCCTTGTTCTCGTCCGAGAGACCCTCGTAGCTGTTCTTGTTCATCACGAGGACCTGCGCCGACAGGTAGAAAGGCATGTCGAGGTGAACCGGCACTTCTTCCGTCAGCTTGAAGTCGTACATGGCGCCCCACGGGAAGGTCACGGCCTCCGCGGTGCCCTTGGACAGGGCTTCACGCACTTCCGGCGCGGGCACCTGAACGGGGCCGCCGCCCAAAAGCGAGATGAAGCGCGCGATGGTGGCATGTGCCGGACGCACGTTCATGCCCTTCACCTGCTCGGGGCGGGTGACCGGCACCTTGGAGTGGAAGGCGCCCGGCGCATGGGAATGCACGAAGCACAGCTTCACGTCGGACATCTCCGTTTCGGCGCCGTTTGCCAGATACCACTCGTGGATCGCCTTGGTGCCGTTGATGTTGTCGTCCGACATGAACGGCAGTTCGGTGGCCGAATAGATCGGGAAGCGGCCGGCGGTATAGCCGGGGTTCACCCATGCGAGATCGACGATCCCCTGCGCGGCCATGTCGTAGTGATCGGGCGCCTTGCCCAGCTGCTGTGCCGGAAACACCTGCACCGCGATGCGGCCCTCGGAGGCTTCCTCCAACGAGGCCACCCACGGGTCGATGCCCTTCGTGGCGGGCGCGATGGTCGGCGGGATCCAGTGGGACAGACGCAGGGTGACTTCCTGGGCCTGCGCCGAAAGCGGACCCACGACGGCGAGAATCGCGGCAAGCGCGACGGACGTTCTTTTCATGATGTTCCTCCCTTGGGCCGGATTTCCCGTCCGACCTCATGAAGGAATGCGTATCAAACGAAGGGCGAAAATCAAATAAAATGTTTACGAATGAACGAAATCAGCCAAGATCGGCGGCGCCACTCCGCCGCGTTTCCAAAGGCGCAAAAGCCTCAGGAAGCGTGTTCTGCCAATAGGTTCGCCTTCAGATCGCCTGTCCGGCGGCGTCGAAGGCGTGGATCTTGCCGGGCGCGAAGAGCAAGCCCACCGGGTCGCCGGGACTGCGCGCCGACTCGCCATCCGTGCGCACCGTGATCCGCCCCGCCGCGCCGCAATCGACGATCAGGAACGTGTCGGCGCCGAGATACTCGATCACGTCAACCTGCCCATCCATCTCGCCCGCCCCCGGCTCCACCACCGAAATGTGCTCGGGCCTGATGCCGATCTGCGCAGCCTGCTCACCTCCCACAGCGCCCCGCACGAGACCGGCGGAAAAGACATTCATCTTCGGACTGCCGATGAACTGCGCAACGAACAGGTTGGCGGGGTGTTCGTACAATTCGCGCGGAGCACCGATCTGCGCGATCTTGCCGCCCTCAAGCACCACGATCCGGTCGGCCAGCGTCATCGCCTCCACCTGGTCGTGGGTGACGTAGATCATCGTGGCGCTCAGCGACTGGTGCAGCTTGGCGATTTCATACCGCATCTCGACCCGCAGCGCGGCATCGAGGTTCGAGAGCGGTTCGTCGAACAGGAAGGCCGTGGGGTCGCGCACGATGGACCGACCGATGGCCACCCGCTGCCGCTGCCCGCCGGAGAGGTCCTTGGGCCGCCGGTCAAGGTAGGCGCCAAGTTTCAGCACCTCCGCCGCGTGGTCGACTTTCGCCGCGATCTTGTCCTTCGGCTCGCCTGCCGCCTTGAGCGAGAACCCCATGTTGTCCCGCACCGACATGTGCGGATAAAGCGCGTAGCTCTGGAAGACCATCGTCAGCCCGCGCTGCGACGGCGCCTCGGCGGTGGCATCGCGCCCGTCGATCAGGATCTGACCGCGCGAGGTTTCCTCCAGCCCCGCGATCATCCTGAGCAGGGTCGACTTCCCGCAACCCGACGGGCCGACGAAGATGATGAACTCGCCCTCCTCGATGGCGAGGTCCACGCCCTTGATGACCTGCACGTTGCCGAACCATTTCTCGACGGCCTTCAGCTCTATGCTTGCCATGGGAATCCTTTCGCAGAGGGTGAGGCCCAGGCCAGCCAGGTGGCCGCAGTCCAGGTGAAATCGCGCCCGCCGGCAGGCGATGCGTCGCGCGGGTCGAAGTACTCGGCGAACCCGCCAGCCAGGATCATGCTGCGCGTCGTGTCGCACAGCGCAGTGGCGCGGGCGTCGTGCCCCGCGTCGCGCAGCCCCAGCGCGATCAGCCAGTTCATCATCGCCCAGACCGGCCCCCGCCAGTAGCGCTTCGGCTCGAACCCCGGTTGCTGCGGGTCCGCCGAGGGCACACCGTACGGCAAAAACCCGGCGATCCGGTCGAAGTGGTCCAGCATCCGTTCCGGCCTGACACCGGCGTACCAGTTCAGGAAGGACGCATTGGAGATCACCCCGGAATGGGTGCCCGCCCGCATGTCGAAGGTGTCATAGGCACCGATATCGGCGTTCCAAAGCCGCTCCGACCCGGCCTCGATGGCAGCGATCCAGTCTTCGATTTCTGCGGTCTCCGCTCCGAACCGCTGCGCCAGTGCCAGAAGGTCCCGGTTGGCGCGCAGCAGGGTGAAGGTCATCGTCGGATCGGCCACCCGGAAGGGCGAAACCTCCCGCAGGTGCGCCTCGTCCCAGCCGCAGTCGTGCCCCAGCTTCACCAACGTCAGGTATCGGTCGTAGTCCCAGCGGCGCGGGCGCTCGTCTTCCGCCACATGGCTGGTGTCGCGCCGGTAATACGCGTCGAGGTTGGCGGGCTCGATGGCGGCAAAGGGCGCGTCCCAGTCCGGAGAATTGTCGCGCCCCGTCTCCCAGGGATGGCTGACACAGATCGCGCCGCCCTCGCCCCGCCAGTCGAAGAACCAGCGGTGCCAGTCCGTCAACGGCCCGACCATGGCCTTCGCCCGGTCCGCGCCCGCCGGGTCGAGCTCGGCCAGCCAACGGATGAAGGTGGCCGCGATCGGCGGCTGCGAAATGCCCGAAGACGGCACCGGTCCGACGCCGCCCCAGACGTCGGGGCCAGGGAAATACGTCGGCTCCACCTTGTGGAACAGGATATGCGGGACCATGCCGTTCGGCCACTGGCCCGACAGCAGCGTCTCCACCTCCTGCCACGCGCGGTCGGTGTCGAAGGTGGCGAACCCCATGGCGGCAAAGACGCTGTCCCAGTTCCACTGGTAAGGGTAAAGCCCCGCCGTGGGCACGGTGTACCCGCCCCGGTCGTTGCCCCGCAGGATGCGGCGGGCGGCGTCGTCCGGATCGGTCATGCCCCGCCCCTCCCGCGGGCTGCCCGGCATGGTCGGCATGCGCCCCGTGTCCCCAGTGGCGAACCGCTCATCCCTTCACGCTCCCCGCCGTCAGGCCCTTGGTCATGAACCGCTCCAGCCCCAGGAAAAGCGCCATGATCGGCACCGTGGCGATCACCGACCCGGCCATCAGGTGCTGGCGCGGGATCTCCGACGAATTGAGCGAGGCGATGCCGCGCGTCAGGGTGAACTTCGACGGGTCGTCAAGCAGCATGAAGGCCAGCAGGAACTCGTTCCACGCGATCATGAACACGTAAAGCGACACGGAGGCCAGCGCCGGCAGCGACAACGGCAGGGTGATTTTCCAGATGACCATCAGGCGCGACAGCCCATCCATCAGACCGGCCTCCTCGATCTCCGCCGGGAGGCCCCGGAAATAGCCCTGCAACATGTAAAGCGCCACGGGGATGGTCGTGACCGGATAGATCATCACGATCCCGGCGATGGAGTTCCTCAGCCCGGTCATCGAGAAGGCGATGTAGATCGGCAGGGCGAGGACGATCATCGGGACCATGTAGATCAGCAGGATCGACCGCGAAAACACCGCGCGCCCGGTGAAGCGCAGCCGCGCCACGGCGTAGGCGCCGGGAATGGCAAACGCCAGCGTGATCAGAACCGTCAGCACCGAGATGTAGAACGACGTCCCCAGGTAACGGCCGAAGTTGAAGTCCCGAATCAGCTCCACGTAGGACCGGAACAACCCCCAGCCCTGCGACAGGTCGATGGAGAAATCGAGCGGGTTGGCGATCAGCTCCGCCTGGTTCTTCAGCGAGGTCATGACCATCACGTAGAAGGGAATGACCACGATGGCGGTGAAGAAGACATAGCCGAAGCCCATCAGCGCCCGGATCACCGCGCCCTCGAACTGGTGCCGGGTCAGCGCGCCCGCCGGCAGTCCGTCGAGGTAGCGCACCAGAGGAATGCCCGTGGCCCCCGCGCCGAAGATCAGCGCCGCCACCCGCAGCCCCATCCCTGTGCCGTCGCCGAACCGCAGCGCGCCGAACCCGGCGGACGCCAGCGCCAGCGCCGTCACCAGCGCCGCCCCGTCCGTCAACCAGCGGTTCTGCCACCGCACGGCCACCAGCCCGGCAATCGCCCCCACCAGCACGGCACCCGAACCCGAGGGCCGCACGCTTTCGCCCGTGGCGAAGCTCATCACCACCGCCACGGTGACGAAGGCCACCACCGCCCAGAGCGCGCCCAGAAGCGCGCCGGTCACGTATCCGACCCTCAACGCCTTCATGACCCCGCTCCTTCATCTTGGCAGAAATACCTGAACGGCGCCGCAGGCGCCCGGGGCGCAGCCCCGCCCGATGCGCAGCTCACAGGCCTTCCTCCCGACTGATGAACTTGAAGAAGAAGACGGAAAATATCAGCAGGCAGCCGAAGACCACCACCGCCACGGCCGCGCCCGCCCCGATGTTGGACAGGGCAAAGGCCTGTTCGTACACGTTCACCGTCAGGGTCCGCGTGCCCGCGTTGCCGCCCGTCAGCAGGAAGATGTCGTCGAACTTGTTGAAGGTCCAGATGAAGCGCAGCAGGAACAGCACGCTCAGGATGCCCAGGAGCATCGGCAGCGAAAGATACCAGAACTGCTGGAAAGGCGAGGCCCCGTCCATCTCCGCCGCTTCGTACATGTCGCTGTCGATCGACTGCATGCGCGCCAGGATGAACAGGAAGGACAACGGGAAATACCGCCAGATTTCGAAGGCGGTGACCATGATCAGCGCCAGCGGTTTCTGTCCGAAAAAGTTGATCGACTGTTCGGTCACGCCCATCTGCACCAAAAGCGCGTTGGCCGATCCCGAGAACGGATCGAACAGCAGGATCCATGCGAAGGCGACCGCGATCACTGGCGCCACGTAGGGAAAGAGGTAGAGCCCCCTCAGCAGCCCCTGCCCCTTGAACGAATGGTTGAGAAGCTGTGCCGCGAAAAGCCCCATCACCAGCGCGCCGACGGTGCCGAAGACGGTGTAGAACAGCGTGACGCCGAAGACCGACAGGAACTCTTCGCCATCGAAAACGCGGGCAAAGTTCTCCAGCGTGAAGTCGCCCGATGTCAGCACCGATTGCGCCCGGCCGGTCATCACCGGGTCGGTCTCTTCGATATCGGTTTTCTGCGCGAGGAAATCGGCAGAGACGGTTACCGGGATTTCCAGCCGCTCGCTGAAACCGCCCTCCCAGTCGCCCAGGTCGCAGAAGAAGTCGGCCCCTTCCAGCGTACAGCGCGGGTCGAGGTCGCCGACAACGGTCAAGCCGTCGGGCCAAGTGTCGGTCAGCGTGACCCTGGCGATCGGCTGGTCGCGCGACGAGTTCCGCAGTCTGTAGCGCACCGTCGCCTCGTCGCCCGCCGCCTGGGGCTTGCCGCGCAGGTCCTCGCGGATGACCACTTCGGGCGGGCGCAGGTCGCCCAGCTCCACGGGTTTGAAGCTGATCCAGAAGACCGCCAGAAGCGGCAGGACGACCACCGCCGCGACCGCGAAGAGCGTCGGGAACAGCAGCGACCACGCCAGCCGCGCCTCTCGACGGGCAAGCGGGCCGGTTCCGGTCGGCGGAAGAGCCTGTGACATGGCCGTGAACCTCCGTGGCGCGGGCGGGCGGACCACTGTGGTCCGCCCGCCCGTGACGTCATTCGATCTTCGAAAGCTCGTCGTTCATCGCCGCGACGGCGTCGGCCACCTCGATCTGGCCGTCGATGTACTGCCGCACGATCCGGTTGATCGCCTGGCTGTTGATCATCTTGGAGGCCAGCGCCAGTTGTCCCTCGGTCACGCCCCAGCGCTGCGCCACGTCGAGGCCGCTGACGATCTCGTCGATCTTCGACTGGTCGTAGAGATCACCCAGCGGTGCCTTTCGGTCGACGCCCACCGGCAGCTCCGCCCATGCCTTCTGAAAGGCGGTCGGGTCGTCGGCGGTGCCACGGCGCGTCGGGAACTTGCCCTCCGGCGCGATGGCCAGCGTCTGGGTATAGCCCTTGTCCATCGAGTAGGCGACGAACTCTTCCGCGATGTCAGTGTCGGCATCCGAGGTGATCCCGAAGTAGCGCATGTCGCCCCAGGCCGCGCCATCGGGGTTCGAGGGCCCGGCAAAGGTCGTCACGATCCCGGTTTTCGAGGCCAGCTCGGGCGAGGTCGGATCGTCGTTGATCGTCGGCGGCGCACTGTCGCGCAGACCCGCAAGTTCATCGAGGATGAAGGGCGACCAGATGATCATCGCCGCGTTGCCCGAGAAGTAGAGCGATCGCGACTGATCCCAGTACAGGTCCCCCGGAGGCGAAGCGTCGGCAAGCTTCTTGTAGAACTCCAGCACCTCGGTGGTCTTCGCCTCGTCGAGCGGTGCGAAGCCGTCCTCCCCCACCGGCGTCACGCCGTTGGCGAGAAAGACATGCTCCAACACCTGGCTCATGAAGGGTTCGTCGACCTTGGTGGCGGCTACGAAACCGTACATCTCCGGCGGATTGTGCAGCTTCTCAAGCGCGGTCTCGACCGCGGCATAGGTGGTCGGCGCCTCAAGCCCGGCCTCGTCGAACAGGTCCTTGCGGTAAAGGATCATCTGCGTCCAGCCGTCCACGGGGACCGCCGCGTAGCCCTCCCCGAAGGCGGCCATCTTCAGGGCACCTTCCGCAAAGGTGTCCTCGCCCAAATCCTCGATCACGTCCGTCGCCGCCTCGGGATCGAGGATACCTTCCTCCGCCCATGGCAGGGACCATTGCAACGTGTGATAGATCACGTCCGGCAGGTCGCCCGCCGCGAAGGCCGCCGTCGCCCGTGTGCCGAGGTCGCCTTCCTCTACCGGAATGACCTCGACATCGTTGCCGGTCTCCGCGGCAAAGTCTGCGGCCATCTGTTCCTGACGGGCCAGCCGTTCGGGTTGGGTTTCGGTTGTCCAGAACCGTATCGTGTCGGCCTGCGCCGCACCCGCGATCGCCAGCGCAAGCGCCGTACCGGCCAGCAGTCTGGCTTTGTTCGTCGCCATGGTATCCTCCTGTTGAACACGGGAGGCATCGTGCGGGGCAAGGCGCCCCTCCGGACCGTTTGCCCGGTTTGCCGCCCTCGCACCTCGCGGTGTCCGGCAGCCGTGGCTTGGTGCGCATCTTGCTGCACTGCCACATTTATGACTTTGAAAATCGACAACGATTCCCCCCCTCTGAAAGAGTGAGTTAACCCGTGCGACAAGCCAAGATGAAATAAGAGGCACTTGATGAACGCCGGTCTCCTCGACCGGATCGAATGAGGGCGCTGCGGCGAGACGGTTCGAAGCCAGACATGAACCCGGCGCAGGGGGCGCCGGGTTCCAGTTCTCTCAACCTGATGCAATGCCTCAGTCGCGGATCGAGCCTTCTTCGTCGCCCTGCCGGCGCATCCCGGCCTTGACCCGCGCCCCCACGATCAGGGGCAGGATGAATCCGACGATCGCGACGGCCCAGAGGCCGATGGCCAGCGGACTGTCGACAAGTGTCCACCAGTTGCCGTTGTCGATGGTGATCGCGCGGCGCAGGTTGTTCTCCATCGCGTTGCCCAGCAGCGTCCCGAGGATGATCGGAACCAGCGGTACGTCGAACTTGCGCAGCACCCAACCCATGATGCCGAAGCCGATCATCACAAGCAGGTCGAAGGTCGATCCGGAGATGCCGTAGATACCGACGAAACTGACCATGGCCACGATGGGCATCAGGATGCGCGACGGAACCATCAGAACGCGGGTGAAGATGCCGACCATCGGGATGTTCATCGCCAGAAGCATGAAGTTGGCGATGAAAAGCGCAGCGATCAGGCCCCACACCACGTCCGGGTTCTGGGTGAACAGCAGCGGCCCCGGGGTGATGTTCAGCGCCAGCAGGACGGCAAGCAGCACGGCCGTCGTACCGGAGCCCGGCACACCCAGCGCCAGCATTGGCACCAGCGCCCCGCCAGCGGCGGCGTTGTTGCCGGCCTCAGGTGCGGCGACACCGCGAGGGTCGCCCTTGCCGAAGGTGCCTTCCTTGTCGACCAGCCGTTTCTCGAACGAGTAGGAGATGAACGAG
Source organism: Sagittula stellata E-37 (assembly GCF_039724765.1). Lineage (NCBI taxonomy): Bacteria > Pseudomonadati > Pseudomonadota > Alphaproteobacteria > Rhodobacterales > Roseobacteraceae > Sagittula > Sagittula stellata. The sequence continues at coordinate 3,325,219 of NZ_CP155729.1, forward strand.
CCCAGCGAGGCCCCCGCCCCCGGCAAGACACCCGCAAGGAAGCCAAGGAATGACGTGCGCAGCATCGTGGGCGTGCACTGCTTGATCATCGACATCGGCGGGTAGAGCTTGCCGATCTTCAGTTTGGTCTCATCCGCGTCGGACCCGCTATGCCTGTGCTCAAGGAAGATGAAAACCTCGGACAGCGCGAACAGGCCCACGATGGCCACGAGGAAGTCGAGCCCGTCGTAAAGGTGCACCTCCCCGAAGGTGAAACGCGGCACGCCGGTCTGGGTGTCGACACCGATCATGGCAAGACCAAGCCCCAGTGCCGCGGCAAAGGCCGACTTCGCCTGGTTGGTCGATGACACGCCGCCAAGCGTCATGAAAGCCAGGGCGAACAGCGCAAAGTACTCTGCCGGACCGAACAGCAGTGCGATTTTCACCAGCTGGGGTGCGAGGAAGATCAGACCCCAGGTTGCGAAGAACGCCCCGACAAAGGAAGCAATTCCCGAAAGCGAGAGGGCCTCACCGGCAAGCCCTTTCTTCGCCATCGGATGCCCGTCGAGACAGGTCATCATTGCCGGTTCGTCTCCGGGGATGTTCAGCAGGATCGACGAAATCCGCCCGCCGTACATCGCGCCGTAGTAGACAGAAGTCAGCAGAATCAGCGAGGGCGTGGCGCCCAGACCAAGGGTGAAGGCCAGCGGGATCAGGATCGCCACGCCGTTCGATGGGCCAAGGCCGGGCAATGCGCCCATGATCGTGCCTAGGAAGCAGCCCAAAAGGGCCAGCAGGATGTTCTGCCACGTCAACGCGATGGCAAAGCCGTCAGCGAGATTTGCAAAGGTTTCCATGGATCAGAATCCCCAGGGACCGCGGGCGAGGCTGAGGCCCAGCACAAGGTGGAAGATGACGTAAATGCCAACCGAGGTGCCGACGCCGGTCAGCACCGCCTCGACCGGACCAGAGCCGAGCCGCCACGCGAGGTAGGCCGCGGCAAAGGCCGTGGCGATCACAAAGCCCGCGATGGGCAACAGTTCGGTATACAGGATCATCACGACCACGGCGGCGCCGATCTCGACCAGCCGACCTATGGCGGGCCATTCCGGTTCGGGATCCGGGCGGAAGGCGATCACGGCGCTCGAAATGCCGAGCACGGCGGCAATGATCAGGGGGAAGGCCTTGGGACCCACGGCATCGGAGAGAAAGCTTTCCTCGATATACAGCGCCGAAATGGCGAAACCGATGGCGAGGAGAATGCCGAAGACCCCGAAGATGCGATCACTCATGGGGATCTCCAATTCGGGATGTCAGAGGGGGGAGTATCGGGTAAGGATCGGGCGCCGCCTCGTGCGGCGGCGCCCTCTATGAAGCGTGTAGGGGACGCTTACTTGATGATGCCGATTTCCTTGGAGATCGACTGGATCTTGGCCACGGATTCCTCGACGAAGGCCTGGAAATCCGCCCCCTGCAGGTCGAGCGGCGCAAGGCCGTTCGTCTCCATCACGGCCTTCCACTCGTCGGAGGCATAGAGCTCGCCGATCTTGGAAACCCATGCGTCATACGCTTCGTCGGACATACCGCCCGGCGCATAGAAGCCGCGCCAGTTCGCGCCGATGGCGTCGACGCCCTGCTCTTTCGCGGTCGGCATCTCGGAGAACTCGCCCCCCAGACGCTCGGGCGCGAGGACCGCGATGACCTTGATATCGCCGGAGTCGACAAAGCCCTTCGCTTCGGAGATGTCGCCGGTGAACGCCTGAACCGAACCCGCCAGAAGCTGGGTCACAGCTTCGCCGCCGCCGTCGAAGGCGATGTACTTCACCGCACGCACGTCATCGATGCCATAGGCGTTGGCCGCGATCAGGACCTTCAGGTGGTCCCAGCCGCCCACGGCCGAACCGCCCGCGATGGAGATCGAGGTCGGGTCCGCCTTGATCTCGTCCAGCAGCGCCGGCAGCGTGTCGATGTCTGAGTCCGCCGCGACGGCGATCACACCGTAATCCGCGCCGACAGAAGCCAGCCAGCGGACCTGATCCATGGTGTTGCCCGGGTAGGCGCCCTGCGCGAGCCGGGTCGCGGTCGCCGAGGATGCCGCGACGATCAGGTCGTTGTCGTCACCGCGCTTGTTCACGACTTCGGCGTAGGCCACACCACCGCCACCGCCGGCGAGGTTCACGACCTGCATTGTCTTGTCGATCAGACCGAGGTCCTGCAGCGACTTGCCCACCTGGCGGCAGGTGAAATCCCAGCCACCGCCCGGGTTGGCAGGTGCGATACATTCCGGGTTTTCCTGCGCGCTTGCGGCAAGGGCGGATACGCCGACGAGTGCCGCGGCCACGACGAGCCGGGTTGCTTTGATCATTCTGTTTTCCTCCACTTTGGCAGCCGCAATAGGCGGCCGCCCGAAACTCCCCGTACTCACGGCTGCATGTGCAGCCTCCCTCTTTACGGGTTGAGCAAAGGACGTAGCGAAGGAAGCTGTCGTGAAACTGTCATTGCCCGGCAAATGGGCAAAATTCCGACGAAATGGGAATGTCCCCAGCATTCAGCCACTGATTGCCAATGGCGCCCACGGTCATCCGGAAAAGGTCATCGGGCGCCCGAACCTGTCCGGGGTCATGGGCCAAACCGCCGGCGGCATCGGGGCCCCCGCGCTTGGAACTGGCGTTTCCCGACATACACTTGCCCTACGGCTCGAAGCGCGCACATGTGGTCGCCGCTTGGTTCACTTGCCACAGGTGCGCCGGAAACACAGGCCATCGCCGGGACAACATGCGACCCGGCCCGATCCGCTGCGGGCGCTGGTCGCGCAAGACGCTGATGACATTCTTGCAGGGTGTGTTCGGCCCTGGTGACTTTGCATGAAAAAAGGACGGCCCATGGACCGCCCTTCCCCCTTGTATTTATTGCCCGTCAGTGGCCGATGATCTGGCTCAGGAACTGCTTGGTGCGTTCGCTCTGCGGGTTGTTGAAGAAACGTGTCGGTTCGTTCTGTTCGACGATCTGGCCGTCAGCCATGAAGATCACCCGGTTCGCCACCGCTTGCGCAAAACCCATTTCGTGGGTCACGCAAATCATGGTCATCCCCTCCTCTGCCAGTTCGATCATGGTGTCGAGCACCTCCTTGATCATCTCCGGGTCGAGCGCGGACGTCGGTTCGTCGAACAGCATGATCCGCGGCTTCATGCAAAGCGAGCGGGCGATCGCCACACGCTGCTGCTGACCGCCCGAAAGCTGCCCGGGGTACTTGCCCGCCTGATCGGGGATCTTGACCTTTTCCAGGAAGTGCATCGCCGTCTCGATGGCCTCGCGCTTGGGCGTCTTGCGCACATGAATGGGCGCCAGCGTGCAGTTTTCCAGAATGGTCAGGTGCGGGAAGAGGTTGAAGTGCTGGAAGCACATGCCGACCTCGGACCGGATCTTGTCGATGTTCTTGAGGTCGGACGTCAGCCGCGTGCCGTCCACCACGATGGAGCCTTTCTGGTGTTCCTCCAGCGCGTTGATACAGCGGATCAGCGTGGATTTGCCGGACCCGGAGGGACCGCAGACCACGATCCGCTCGCCGCGGAAGACCGTCAGGTCGATGTCGCGCAGAACATGGAACTGACCGTACCACTTGTTCATGCCGCGGATCTCGATGGCCACCTCGTCCGAGACAGTCATCTTCTTGGCCGCTGGGGCCTCCATTGTCATTTGTTCTGTCATGATGTGTTCCTCAGCGGTGCGAGCGGTCGAGCTTGCGTTCCATGTGGACCGAGTACCGGGACATGCCGAAGCAGAAGATCCAGTAGATCAGTGCGATGGTGAGATAACCTGTGTAGGCGGTCGTGGGCGTGGACCATTCGGGGTCCTTCAGGGTGTTGTTCAGGATGCCCAGAAGGTCGAAGATCGAGATGATCAGCACCAGCGTGGTGTCCTTGAACAGGCCGATGAAGGTGTTCACGATCCCCGGGATCACCGTGGTCAGCGCCTGCGGCATGATGATAAGCCGCATCTGCTGCCAGAAGCTCAGGCCCAGCGACATGCCGCCCTCGTACTGGCCCTTCGGAATGGCCTGAAGACCGCCCCGGATGACCTCTGCCATGTAGGCGGAAGCAAACAGCACCACGCCGATCATGGCGCGCAGCAGCTTGTTGAAGTCGACACCCGGTTCGAGGAAGTAGGGCAGCATCGCGGATGCGAAGAACAGCACCGAAATGAGCGGGATGCCCCGCACCACTTCGATGAAGATCACCGAGCTGTACTTGATGATCGGCGCGTTCGACCGCCGGCCCAGTGCCAGCAGCATCCCCACCGGAAGCGAGATCACGATGCCGAAGATCGCCACCACCAGCGTGATCGTCAGACCGCCCCACTTGTTGGTTTCGACGACTTCGGTGCCAAGCGCCAGATCGATGACCATGGTCACCAGCGGCAGTCCGCCCCAAAGCGCCAGTCCGCCCGCCGCGATCAGCAGCGCGGGCGCGAAGGCCGAGCCGACGTCCCCGAGCTTCCCGGCGTCGGACAACCACCACGCAGCGAAAAACACCGCAGCCAGCACCAGCGGGAACCATGCACCGGCGAATATGTGGCCGAGGTCGCCGTCGTCTTCGACCGGCATCCCGTTCAGCAGGACATAGGCGATGACCGGAAAACCCGTCAGCATGAAGGCCGCCACCTTGCCGCGATGCGGCAGCGGAAAGATCAGCCATGCGATGCCGACCGCAAGGATCAGCATCGACAGCTTCACCCGCCAGACATCCTCCTCAGGGTAAAAGCCGAACATGAACTGATACCATTTGGCCTGGATGAACGGCCAGCAGGCTCCTGTCGGGTTGAGGAAGCAGGTTTCTCGTTTCAGCCCCTCGGGGTCGGCAAAAGTCGCGTTGAAGACGGCGAAGTCCAGCAGCGTCCAAATCATCCACACCAACGAATACGCGGCGAAGACGGTGATCAGGATCATCAGGATCGAGCCAACGGCCTTGCCGGGGCTCGTGAAGTCCGACATCGAAGCGAAGATGTTCCGCCACAACCAGCCGCGCAGACCGACTTCGGTCGGCGGAGCGGGCAGACGGGGCGCTTCGTGGGTGCGGACCCAGTGATCTGTTTCGTGTTCTTGCATCAGATCGTCCCCCTTACCGCTCGACCAGCGCGACGCGGTTGTTGAACCAGTTCATGAAGGCCGACGTCAGCAGCGAGATCGTGAGGTACACGAGGATCACCACCGCGATGATTTCGATCGCGCGGCCCACCTGGTTCAGGATCGTGCCCGCGAAGGCCGCGACCAGTTCCGGGTAGCCGATGGCGGCCGCCAGAGAGCTGTTCTTGGTCAGGTTCAGGTATTGCGAGGTCAACGGCGGCACGATCACCCGGAACGCCTGCGGCAGGACCACCTTGCGCATGGTCAGACCGTCCGGCAGACCCAGCGCGCCCGCGGCCTCGGACTGGCCTTTGGGCACGGCCTGGATACCGGCGCGCACGATCTCGGCGATGAAGGCGGCAGTATAGGTGAAGAGCGCAAGGAAGAGCGCCACGAATTCAGGCGCGATGTAGCTGCCGACGCCCTTCTCGAACCCCTGCCGGAAGATCGGCCCTTCGGTCACGTAGTTCGGCCACTCTATGGTGATCGGACGTCCGGTGATCAGGTAGACCAGCGTCGGAAGAACGACGATCATGCCCAGCGACACGAGGAAGACCGGCGACGGCTGGCCCGTCTTGTCCTGCCTCTTCTTCGCCCACCGGGCATAGGCCCAGGCCCCGATACAGGCGATGATGAAAGCCGCCAGAGTGAAGCCAAAGCCATCCTCGACGATGGGGAACGGCCCGTACATGCCCTTGGCGTCGAACTGTAGCAGGCCGGGAATGAGCGTGGTATAGACCCCGCGTTCCGACGGCGCCACGATCCGCATCACCGCAGTCCAGAAGAAGATCTGGAGCAGCAGGGGCACGTTGCGCAGAAGCTCGACGTAGATGGTCGCAAATCCACGCAGCACGAAGTTGCTGGACAGACGGAAGATCCCCAGCAGGAAGCCCCAGATCGTGGCAAAGAAAATGCCGGCGATCGCCACGATAAGCGTGTTGGCGATGGACAGGAGAAACACGTCGAAAATCGTGCTCTGCCCCGGTTGGTAATCCAGAAGCCACGTCCCGAAGGTCGTCAAGATCTGGATGTCAGACGGCCTGTCGAAAAAGTCGAAGCCGAATTCCTTGTTCTGATCGGCCAAGTTCTGCGCGGCGTTCTGAAGCGCAAGCCAGATCAGCCCGATAATGATGAGGGCAAGTACGCCCTGGAAGAAAAGCGATCGCGCGCGGCTGTCGAAAACCAGTGCCGCAAGACCTGTGCGTTCTTCTGTCCCTTGCTGGCCGTCGCTGTCGGTCACAGATGTCATGGATGTTCCCCGCTTGTTTTATTGGAAAAGGGGCAGAGGCATGCCTCCGCCCCTTTCCGTTCTTGATGGGTCGCGGTTCGGTTCAGGCCGGTCGGTGGACCGGCCGTTCACGTCGTCCGATCAGCGGATCGGCGGGGCGTACATGAAGCCGCCTTTGTTCCACAGGTTGTTTACGCCGCGCTCCAGCTTCAGCGGAGTATCGGGGCCGACGTTGCGATCGTACATCTCGCCATAGTTGCCGACCTGCTTGACCGCCTGGTAGACGAAGTCCGCACCCAGACCCAGCGGCGCGCCGTAGTCGTTGTCGCCAGCGCCGAGGATACGCTGCACGGAGGGGTTTTCGGACTCGAGCATCTCATCGACGTTCTCGGACGTGATGCCGTACTCTTCAGCTTCGATCACGCCGTTGAGCACCCACTTGGCGACCTTCATCCACTGTTCGTCGCCGGCGCGGACGGACGGCCCGAGCGGCTCTTTGGAGATGGTTTCCGGCAGAACGACGTGCGCATCCGGATCCGCCAGCTTCAGACGCTCTGCGGCCACACCCGAACGGTCGGTGGTGAAGACGTCGCAACGGCCTGCGCCATACGCCGCGATCACCTCGTCCGAGTTCTCCAGCGCGACGAGTTCGAAGGACATGTCGTGCTGGGTGAAGTAGTCGGTGATGTTCAGCTCGGTGGTGGTGCCGGTGTTGGTGCAGATGGTCGCGCCATCCAGCTCGAGCGCCGACGTGATGCCCAGACCGGCCGGAACCATCATGCCCTGGCCGTCGTAGTAGTTCACACCGACGAAGGTGATCCCGAGGTCTGTGTCACGGGTGATGGTCCAGGTGGTGTTGCGCGAGAGCACGTCGATCTCGCCTGACGACAGCGCGGTAAAGCGGTCCTTCGCGGAGAGGGAGACGTACTCGACGGCATCCGCATCGCCAAGAACGGCAGCGGCCAGGGCCCTGCAGTAATCGACGTCGATACCCGTCCATTCGCCCGCGTCGTTGGTGGCGGAAAAGCCCGGGAGGCCCTGGCTCACACCGCATTTCAGTGAGCCTGCTGCCTTCACATCGTCGAGCGTGGCAGCGCCGGCTGCACCGGCGGCCATGGCTGCTGCGACAGCGACGGTCATCAGTTTGGTTTTCATGTGGTCCTCGCTTGTTGGATTTTCGATGCATGCCCCGTTAACCGGGGATCGGTTCTTGAAGGTTGTCCTTTGTCCCCGTTTCCGGCTGCCGCACGCCGACATGCCGCAAGGCACAAGGCGACTTGCGACACGGCCCGCGCATGGCGGTTTGGAAGCGGAGTTTCGATCTGCATCAATAAGATCGGTAAACCATTTGACCGCCGGGTGTAAATTGCAACTTGTTTCAGCGCATCCCACGCTAACAGCCGAACGCATCCGGGGAACAAAGAAATCGGCTGCAACCCACTGAGTTAAAATGAGAAACCCAAATTCACGGCAAAGAGCTTGTCATTCCGGCATGTTTTTTGGCGGAAGTATATGATCATTTTTTCAGCACGGAGCCATATTCGCAGAATTTAACAGTGAACTATTAAACCCCATTGCCGTTGCAAATGCAGAAATCGAAACCGCAATGAGACGAACGGATTCGAGCGCCAGAATACCGACGTCAACGGCGCGTTTTCAAACCGCGGATCCAAGCACGGAAACCAGTTGTGCCACAGTCAGTTGCACCGGGTTTCCTTTCATCGAAGAGGACTCCATGGATTCTTTGGCCACCGTCTCCGCGTCGAAAGAGCCGAGGCCGGGAAACGCCGCCCCGTTTGTCAGGGCGCTCAGGAGGTCCGCAGCCGTTTCGCCCGGGTGTGCCATGCCTTCAGATACCATCTCGTCGACCTCGCCGAACCGCTTGGTGTCACGTCCGGCTGCCGCGCAGGCCTGTCGGTTGACCTTTAGAACCTCGGGTAGAAGACGTGCGCAGATCGCCCCGTGCGGCGCCTTGGTATGTCCGCCCAGCACCCCCGCAAGGCCATGCACCGCGCCCAGCCCCGCGTTGGCGAGCGCAATGCCGCTGAGGTGAGCGGCGACCAGCATCGTCTGCCGCGCCTCAAGATCCTCTCCCTTCGACAGGCGGAACAATGCCTTTGCCGCCAGGGGGATGGCTGCGCGGCACAGGGCGTCGGTCTCGGGATTTGCCTTGACGGAAAGGTATGCCTCGATCAGCTGGGTCAGCGCGTCCATGCCTGTGCTCAGCGTGACCGGCCAGGGTGCCCCGTCCGTCAGCTCCGCGTCGAGCACCGCCAGACCCGGCACCATGCGCGGATCGCGGAGGCTGACCTTGCGGCGGTGATCGGGCACGTCGATCACCGCGTTCTTCGTAGCCTCGGCGCCGGTGCCCGCCGTGGTCGGCACGGCGATCAACGGCAAGGGAGGTGCGGCCAGCGGCTGCCCGGCCCCCACGACTTCGAGGTGGTCGAGAACCCCACCCGGCGCGGGCACCAGCGCCGCCAGCGCCTTGCCCAGGTCGATCACCGACCCGCCGCCGATGGCCAAGACGATGCCCGCCCCGCTGTCGCGCAGTTCGGCGATCAGCGTCTCGACATGTGGCAACGACGGTTCGCCAGCGGCGATCACCGGCACGACGGGCCGGCCCGCCGCCATCAATTCGGAAACCAAAGTATCGACCCAAGGGACGGAGCGGCCGCGCACGACGATGACGGCGCCCCTCAGCGGTGTGACGGCTTCGAGAACCGCGCTGCGGCTGCCACGGCCCGAGACGGTTCTCGCCGGGACGGTCAGGCTCAAGACGCGAAGCCGATGGTGGCCTCCACCGCCCTCTTCCAGGCCGCGTAGCTGGCGCTGCGGCGGTCTTCGGGCATGTCGGGTTCAAATCGTTTTTCCGCGCTCCAGCCCTTTGCGAAGCTTTCCATGTCGGGCAGGATGCCCACCGCGGTCCCGGCCAGCCACGCAGCTCCGGTGGCCGTCGTTTCCAGCACCGGAGGCCGCTCCACTGGCGCGTCTATGATGTCGGACAGAAACTGCATGGCATAATCCGAAGCGCTCATGCCGCCGTCGATCCGAAGCGCGGTGTCGCCGCCGCCGGACCAGTCGGCCTGCATCGCCTCAAGCAGGTCGCGCGTCTGGAAACCCACCGATTGCAGGGCGGCGCGGGCAAACTCCTCCGGCCCCGAATTGCGCGTCAGCCCGAACACGGCACCCCGGCACTCGGCGTTCCAGTAGGGCGCGCCCAGACCGGTGAAGGCGGGCACGAGGATGACCTCCTGCGCATCGTCCGCGCGCTCGGCCAGCGGCTGCGTCTCGGCGGCGTTGCGCACGATCTTCAACCCGTCGCGCAGCCACTGCACCACCGCCCCGGCTATGAAGATCGACCCTTCCAGCGCGTAGGTGGGCTTTCCGTCCAGCTGGTAGGCAATGGTCGTCAGAAGGCGGTTGTTCGAGCGGACGGGCTCGTTCCCGGTGTTCAGCAGCGCAAAGCAGCCGGTGCCGTAGGTCGACTTCAGCATCCCCGGCTTGAAACACGCCTGTCCGATGGTCGCGGCCTGCTGATCGCCGGCGATGCCACGGATCGGGATCGGCTGGCCAAACAGGTCGGCGCGGGTCTCGCCGAAGTCGGCGGCACAGTCGCGCACTTCCGGAAGCATGGACATCGGAATGCCCAGCTTGTCGCAGATCGTCTTCGACCAGCGGCCCTTGCGAATGTCGTAAAGCATGGTCCGCGCCGCATTGGTCGCGTCGGTCAGGTGCTCTGCCCCGCCGGTCAGGTGCCAGACCAGCCAGCTATCGACCGTACCGAAGACCAGTTCGCCCGCCTCTGCCCGTTCGCGCGCGCCGTCCACGTTGTCCAGCAGCCAGGCCAGTTTCGTTCCGGAGAAATACGGATCGAGCAGCAGCCCGGTCCGGTCGGTCACCACCTCCTCGAAGCCCTCGGCCTTCAATCCCTTGCAGAACTCGGACGTGCGGCGGTCCTGCCAGACGATGGCGTTGTGGATGGGCTTGCCGGTCTTTCGGTCCCAGACCAGCGTGGTTTCGCGCTGGTTGGTGATGCCTATGGCCGCGATGTCCCCGGCGCGCACCCCGGCCTTCTCCATCACGCCGCGACAGGTAGCGGCTGTCGTCGTCCAGAGGTCGGAGCAGTCATGCTCCACCCAGCCGGACGCGGGGTAGTGCTGTTCGAATTCCTCCTGCGACGTCGCCACGATCTTCAGATCGGTGTCGAAAAGGATCGAGCGCGTGGACGTGGTGCCTTGGTCGATGGCCAGGATGAGGGTCATGGAACCTCGCTGTTCGTTGGGGCGGGTCGGCCGTGGCCTTTCCCGTCATTGCCGCCAGAAGACAGGCCTTGGCCGCGGAAATCAAGGGAGGCGGGCTGGAACGCTTCCCCTCTCCATTCCTGCCGGGTGCGCCTTGACCGCTTTGGCCTCGGAGAACAGACGCACGGGTCGCTCCGGTAGTTTGCAGTTTCGTTGTCCGGGATGGCGCCTGTAAGGCAATGCTGCGCACCGTCCCCAACGACCGGAGCTGACCGGGCCGTCGCCGGGCGTTACAGACTCATGTACATGTAGGTCGTCGGGTGAAGCGCCGCGCCATCGGGATCGGAGGCGAAGTCGGGGATGACGCCGGCCACCTCGAACCCGACCGAAGCATAAAGCGGCTCTGCCCTGTCGCCGGTCCGTGTGTCCAGCGTCACAAGTGTCTTTTGCCTCGCCCGGGCTTCGTCCAGCGCCGCCTGCATGAGCGCACGCCCGATGCCCTGGCGTCTGCTGTCGGGATGCACGATCATCTTGGCGATCTCCGCCCTGTGGGCCTGGTTGGGAGGCATGGCGATCAAGAGCTGGACGGTGCCCACGACATGGCCGCCAACCAGCGCACCGAACAGGACGCGCCCTCCGGCGGTGACGTCAGGGAAGACAGCGGTCTCGAACCAGCGCGCGCCCTCCTCCACCGTGAAAGGCTGCATGAAGCTGATGGCCGCTCCGTCGGTGACGCTGTCCGCCAGCACGCGCCCCAGCGCCCGGGCATACCTGTCCTTTTCCGATATCTTGACGATCTCCAGTGTCACGCGCGTCCTACCTTATGCAAAGGAAGTACCGGGCGCCGTCGCCCCCGGCTTCGAATAGCGTCGCGCCGTACAGCGCGTACCGCAGACAGTCCTTCGGGCGCAGATCGTGCACGTCCTCGCCGACCGTCAATCTCAGGCGCCCGTCGAGCAGCACAAGATGATGTTCCTGTCCCGCCACCGACGGACTGTCGTAAGAGATCCGCGCGGACGGGCGCAGCGTGCCTTCGATCACCTCGAAGCTGAGCGTGCCGGTGCGCGGAGACACGACCCGGCGGGTGAACCCGGCCTCCTCGTCCGTCCAGACCGTCTGCATGTCTCCGCTGATGAGCGGCACGAAGACATCGTCAAGCGGCGCGATCAGTCTGGAGATCGGGACCGCGAAAGCGGTGGCCAGCTTGCCAAGCGTCTCGGCGGTCGGACTGGCCTCGGCTTTCTCGATCCGCGACAGAGTGGCCCGGCTGACGCCCGACCGCGCTTCGAGGTCGTTCAGCGTCATCCCTCGGTCGACCCGAAAGGACCTGAGATGCGAGGCAAGGCTCAACGCGTCGGACTGCACAGAGATTCCCATATTTGGGATTATTCCCAAAATTGGTCACTTCGTCAATTACGATATCGCAGAGCGCGGAAGTCAGGTTCGCCGCCGCGTCAACAAACCGGGCCGCGGTTCCAACCTTCTGGAAGATACGCGGGCAAGAAACCCGCCAACCGGCCCCACCCAGAGCCCGATGCCCGGGAACGGAGGATTTCCTGCCTATTGAACGGGCACGCACGTGGGTGTTCCCTCCAATCGGCCCGCGCCAAAAAAAACCTTCGCGCTGTGGGTTCAGTTATCGCCTCGGTCGGGTAATCTGGGGGGCGCACGGCAGGAAGCCAACGGCGGGACGCGGGTCCCACGGGCAACAGGCCATCTTGCAGCGGTGACACGTGCGCGGCTCGCCCTTTCGGCTCCGGCCTTGCGCCACGCAGCGAAGGCGTGAACGCGCTTTCGGCACCGCATCACAGCGAAGAGGCCGATCAAGGCCGACGATGAAACGAGCCGGTCCCGGCAGGGCCGGCGACAGGGTGCCCGCACAGCACCCTTAAGAGAGGCGAAACCGCACCATGGAAACACTGGCCGAATCCCATCGCGAAACGAACACCTCAGCGGCGGCACCGGCACAGACGGCGTCGCAGGCTGACGCCCGTCACGTCCTGCACCCCTGGGCCGATCTGAGCGGGCTGGGCGAACAGACCTCGCTGATTATCAGCCAGGCGAAGGGCGTGCGCGTCCGCGACAGTGCAGGCAAGACCTACCTCGACGCGATCGGCGGTATGTGGTGCATGACACTGGGCTACGGGCGCGAGGAACTGGCCGAGGCGATGGCCGACCAGGCCCGCCGCATGGCCTACTACACCCCCTTCGGCGATCTTTCTAGCGAACCCGCCGCGCGTCTGGCAGAGCGTCTCTCGCAGCTTGCGCCCGGCGACCTGAACCGCGTGCACTTCACCACCTGCGGTTCCACCGCGGTGGAGTCGGCAATTCGCATCGCCCATTACCATTTCGCGGCGCAGGGCAAGCCCGCAAAGCGGCACGTGCTGTCCCGCATAAATGCCTATCACGGCGGCACCTACCTGACGCAATCGCTGTCGGGCAAGGACGCCGACCGCACGCTCTTCCAGTACGAGGCCGACTTCGTGCATCACCTGTCGAGCCCCGGCCACGATCCCGACCGCTCCAACGTGTCGGCGGCCGAGAAACTTCAGACGCTCCTCGAAGAGATGGAGACAGAGATCCTCAGGATCGGTGCTGACAACATCGCCTGTTTCATCGCCGAACCGATCCTCGCTTCGGGTGGCGTTCTGACGCCGCCGGAGGGCTACCAGAAAGCCACCTTCGAGATGTGTCGGAAACACGACATCCTCTATATCTCGGACGAGGTGGTGACCGGCTTCGGGCGACTGGGTCACTTCTTCGCGTCGGAGGCCCGCTTCGGCATCCAGCCCGACATGATCATCACCGCGAAGGGCCTGACCTCGGGCTACCAGCCGCTTGGCGCCGTCATGATTTCGGACCGGATCACCGACGCGCTGGCCAAAGCCGCACCGAAGGACAAGCCGGTCTTTTCCAACGGGTTCACCTATTCCGGCCACCCCGTCGCCTGCGCCGTGGCACTCGCCAATATCGAAATCATGGAACAGGAAGACATCTGCGGGCATGTCCGGGACGTGGGGCCGTACTTCATCGAGCGCCTGCGCGAACTGCGTGACAACCCCATCGTCTACACGGTGCGTGGCGATCACCTGATGGCCTGCGTCGAATGCTGGACCGGGCAAGACGCAGGGCCCAACGCCGCGAACATGGCCCTTGCCCAGAAGGTCGATGCCTATTGTCAGGACGCCGGTCTTCTGGTGCGCCCCTACGAGAATCTGTGCATCATGTCGCCGCCGCTCATCATCGACCGCACCGACATCGACCGCATCGTCGCGACGCTTTCGGATGCGCTCGCAAAGGCGCAGGCCGACCTCGCCGCGGGCAACATCTGACACAGGCACGGCGCTGTTGCACAAAACGGCTGATGGCCGCAGTTCCCCTTCTCCGGAAACGCTTATCCCGCAGCCACGGTGACCGGGATGGCGATTGCGGTGAAGCGGTTCAGGACCGCCGCGCGAATCCGGACTTCGGCAACCTGGCGGTCGAAGTCCCGCGACATCGGCCGCTGGCCGAGCGGCTTCACGCAGTTCATTCATTGCCCGGCAGGGTGTTTTCTCAGGGAACATCCCGAGAGGGTTCGTCTCGCCCCCGCTCCGCCGGTGGTCCCCGCTCCAGTTCCGCCGGAGCGCACGGCCCAAGAGCTTCGATGTTCGTAGGATTTCGTTGCGTGCGCGGGCCCCTGCCGTGTCCGGCTTCAAGGGCCGGGCATTCCGGCGGGGCGGAGTGAGGGCATGAACGCCATTGGTCCGAGAGAATGCCCGAACGCGGCTGCTCCGCGGGCCGCGATGGCGTCATGGCAGGCACGCGTGTCATATGCGCCGTCGGCCGTCACCTTGGCGATCTCCTCGTTCGCCGGGATCTGGCAGAGCGGGTCGGGCAGCATCGGCGCGTCCACTGCCCGGCAGGCGCATGCGCAGCATGCTGCCGAGAGGGGCCGACAGTGCTGGAGGTGGTCTCGATAGCCCGGATCTCCAATGTTTCCTCGTCGACGGCCCTCTCGGGATCATGCGACGCAACACGCCTCAAACGCCCTTGATTATATGGCTCATCCGAGCACTTCCGATCTCTTCCGGCTTCACTGCAAGAAAGTGTGTCACCTAACACGCGCCTCCGTCACCACGAGATCAACATGGTTGCTGATCTCGCGGCATCGCATGAGAGCCAATGATCGCTCAGCAGTCCTTAAGGAAATCTAAACCTCTTTTCGGCCGCCACATCCCGCGAAACCGAGGCGAGAAAACTGAAGGTTCGCCCGCATGTAACCAGCTTTGGTATCGTGGCCATCCTTGCCCTCACTGTACCAGTTGACTGACCAGGCGCGGATTTCGGCCTCCCCGAAAACCAGTATCTTTTCTGTATCGGAAGGTTAGCCATGAAATGGCGGAGACGAAGGGATTCGAACCCTCGAGACGGTTTCCCGCCTACTCCCTTAGCAGGGGAGCGCCTTCGACCACTCGGCCACGTCTCCGTCGACGCGTATAGCCAAGCAAACATAGGAATTACAAGGTGAAACTGCCTTCTGAGCGAGAAAACTTCCTTACATCGAAAACCGCATCAAGTGGCACCGAGCGGCACCAAGTTTGGGCAAGATCTGTGTTAGGTGACACACATTCTTGCAGTGAAGCCGGAAGAGCCCCGAAGAGATCGGTAGTGACCGGATAGGCCTTAGGGTCAGGACTCGTTCTCTCTCAAAGCCAGAAGATCACGGTCGCAGCGAGTGCGATCGCTGAGAAGAAGGTCTTTGGGCATCGGTCATAACGGGTCGCCACCCGTCTCCAATCCTTGAGCCTGCCGAACATGATCTCGATCCGGTTGCGACGCTTGTACCTGCGCTTGTCGTACGGGACGGGCGTCTTCCGTTTCGTCCGGCCCGGGATGCAAGGGCGTATCTTCTTGTCTTGCAAGGCTTCTCTGAACCAGTCGGCATCGTAGCCGCGATCTCCGAGCAGCCATTTCACGTCTGGCAGCCCGCCGACCAGCGCACGCGCCCCGATGTAGTCGCTGACGGGGCCGGCAGTCAGGAACAGGTCGATGGGCCGGCCATGGCTGTCGCAGACGGCGTGCAACTTCGTGTTCATGCCTCCCTTCGTCCGGCCAATCAGCCGTCCACGCCCCCCTTTTTCACGCCCAGGCTGGACGCCGTGCGATGGGCCTTCAGATGAGTTGCGTCGATCATCACGGTCGTCTCCTCACCATGCTCGCCCGCCAGCCCAGCCATGATCCGGGCGAAGACGCCTCTATCGCTCCACCGCTTCCAGCGGTTGTAGAGTGTCTTGTGCGGGCCGTATTCCCTTGGCGCATCTCGCCACCGCAATCCATTGCGATTGATAAAGATAATACCGCTCAGAACGCGCCGGTCATCAACCCGGGGCTTGCCGTGCGACTTGGGGAAGTAAGGCTCCAGACGCGCCATCTGCGCATCGCTCAACCAGTAGAGATCAGACATGTTCACCGCTCGTTTTCGAACGGTGAATCACGCTCGCTCAACCAAATCAATGGGTCCTGAACCTAGGCCCGGGCATGAGATAGGGATAGCAGTTTCCTGCTATCGGTGGCGATTTTCTGCGTGGCCGGCATGGAAACTATTGGAAGCAGAATAAAAAATGCCGCCGACAAGGTGGGAGGGCTGGATATTCTTGCCAGCCGAATTGAGGGGATGTCGCGTCGATCTTTGTCCGACTATGTGAATGGAAAAACTGATCCCAAGGTCTCTTTGATTGAGAAAATCGCGAGGGAAACATGCGTTCCGGTCGGTTGGCTGGTGACTGGCGAGGGCAACATGGTCCAAGCTCAAAGTCAGACGAACGGTCCCGACCGGGGAGTAGATTGGGTGATCAACGGACCGGAGGGCGCGGTCGAGGTCCAGGCCAAACGCTACCAGGCAAGTCAATCTCGTGCCGAAATCGACATCGATCGCCTGGAACGCGCCATTCTGACGATTGAACGCGGGATCGAGGACTTGGAAGTTCGCCCCACGAGTTCTGAAAAGGCCGAGTTGATCGCCGCCGCCTACCAGATGTACCAGGCTCCGACCGCCAACACCGACCAGCTCATCCTGAGGATGGTGAAAGGTTCATAAATCACAAACGCGCAAGCATGCCGGACCTGGGCAGAAGTCAATTCGGGGCTGCAGCAAGATATACTTGGAAAACCTCGCCATAGCCGGTCTTCTGAGCCAAGCGCGTCTGACAGCCGAGGTCAGCCCTTACACGACATTCGCGTCTCGCGCAGACGAGATCAGGTGCTGGAAACAAGGGCGGAGAGCTGCTGTTCGCCGCGAATTGCATGAACGTCCGCGATCCGCAGGAAGCGGACGAGGCGCTACTCGCCAGTAATACTGTCGAACTGCTCAAAAACGCTTAACCGAGACGCCCCCGTTACCGAATTCGTGAGCCTAGAATGTGACCCACATCACCTTGGCAAACTGCGATGCCGTCGGGAAGGGGTATCAACTACGTCATTTCTCAATGAAAATCGGGCTACTTCTCGGGTTAGTTCTAGGCGGAAATAAAAAAATCAGCGAAGTGCTTACGGTCCATGCAACTCTTACGGAATTTCGTGTTAGTGTTCTAGGCAGGCAATTGATCGAATCACTCCTGATCGGGCGGCCATCCGAAAAGCCGTTTCAGCGACGTTCGCATTTTTTATGGCCAGAGACAGTAAGTGTTTCGGCCTTAGCGCAAATGTAAGTTTGGGACGGTGTGCATATATAAGTAGCGACGGCACGACAGAAGAAAACGCATAAATCAACCCCGGATATGGAAATGAAACGAACGGTATTTTTGCTTTCCTATTGCAGCTTAGCCTTGGGCCATTCGGTTCTGGCTGACGAAAATCGGCCCGTTGATCACATGTATTCGCAATGTGTACAAAACGGCGGCACATACTCCGGAGGCACCTGCTCCTACGACAACGGGTATTCGGGAGATGGTACAAGCAGTGGTGGAAGCGGGCTGGGGACTTTAATCGTTGTAGGCATCGCCGCCTTGCTTTTATGCGGTGCGATGGAGTGCTTCGATGACAAGGAAGAGGCTAAATGAACTCTCTTCTACATGGCGCGGTGATTGTTGGGCTTTCTTGCGGGATCGGTACGTCGGTCTGGGCACAGTCCAGCCCAGAGGTCCGCATGGAGAACGCACGCCAGTACTACGAGGCCTGTCTGGCCTCGGGAGACTGCCAATCGGGAAGTGCGAACCGAGACAACGTGTTTGACCCGGCGGGACGAATCCTCGAAGACGCCTTCACAAGCTATCTCAACGGTATCTTCTCAATCCCAGGTCAGGCGTCCACCCGTATCGACACGCGGTCCGTCTGGGACATTCCCGATCCGATCTGGGCCGCGACCCTTGATCCGGGTTCGAAATTCTGGGGAATGGGAGAAGGGACGGACCCCAATGCCCTTGCTTCCGAAATAGTGACTTGGATGAAAGCGATTGGTTGGCAACCGTTTGGCGGCGTCGTGCGGCGTACTAGGGGGCGCTATGCCTACTCGGCTGGCTCCCTGCCGCCCGAAATGCAGACGAATGTCCAAGAGGGCTACAAGGACTTCACCCCCCAACCACCCCAAGATCTGGAATGGCTGGACGGAACCGATTTCCTTGGTGCGGTCTGGATGACCGAATATGCTTTGGACCAAGCAAGGCTGGATTGGCGCAACTCAGGTTTGCAGCTTGGCGCGTACCAGTCGAATGGTCAGCCATTTCGTCTGAATGTCAGTCCCTACGACAATGCAGATGTCCTAGCCGACCTGCCCGCTGGCCGACATGCCCTCGAAGAAATGCACTGTGAATCAGGCTCTCCCGATGTCGTTTGGTGCCAAGTCGTGATGCGCGGTCCTTACGGCGGATTTTATATCGGCTGGACGCGCGCAGCCGCATACAGATGACCGGCCGGGTGGGCCGGCGCAAAGGGATGACGCTGGCTGATTGACCCTCTGGACCGGGCTCTTGTTGCGCCCCGGCATGATTGCGTCGAGGTCATGTGTCTTTGCGCCTTTCAATTCGAACGGCGCGATGATCTCGTTTGATTTTTCGGAGAAATGGCCAAGGGGGAGATCGACGCTCCCCCGCAGTATGCTTTTCTCACTCGCAACCGTGTAGTTCGATCCGGATGCAGGACCGGTATATCCAAGGACGCCTTCGACGATCTTGGTTGAAAACTGGCCGTGCAGAGCAGTCTCTTTGAGACCGCCGATGCGCCCGTCCTCGATCATGTCGCGCCATTCCTGAAGGTGCTTCAGGTGCGTTTCCGGGATCTCCACGTCCTTCGCATGGCGCGCAATTGTCTTCGGATTGAACAGGGGCATGCAAACAGTACTTCCAAATTTCCGGCATCCTGTCGCCAGTTAGATTAGATGCAAGCATGAACTTCCAAGGCGGAAAGTGGCCGTTCGAAGCTTTTCACTTTTGATGGAGTGTCGACGGTTTGTGCCCACCGTACGATTGGAGGGCGCGCGCGCGTGTACGAAGTGCTGAGCGCATTCCGTACGGCGCAATCATAATATTTCTATGCCAGCTGCAGCTCTTTCCGGCGTCGGGGGGGGGAGGCAAGAAGGTCCGTTGAACCGGCTTCGGACCTTCGCTGCGTCCTGCATGGAGGTCGGCTCTGCGCCGGGACCGGTCAGCTGCTGCGCCTGGCGTGAAGGTCGGCTCTGGGCCAGGCGCGTCAGGCGCTGCCGTCGGGATGACCCTGAGAGGTGTGTCTACTTTCTGCGCTTCGCTGACATGCGCGCACGGCGCACCGTGCTTTCGTTTTCCGTCCACCTTGGCAACTCTCCTCGCTGGCGCGGCCGAGAACGAGTAAGGGGGGCGCGCGTCTGGAAGCTCCGCCCCACCTGACCAGGCTTCAGTGAGACCCCTGGCGTGCAGGGTGGCTGACCCAAAAATCGTTTGCACGTTCGGAAAACGGAATGTGACCGTCTCAGCCCTCTCAAGGCCCTGAGGAAAAAAGATTTTCCCGAACATGCAAATGGCAACCGCAACATGCAACTCGATTTGCATGTTCCGATGAACCTACAGGCGCTTCATTTTTCTGCAGATCCCCCGCAGTCCCTATGTTTTCTTGGCGTTTCTTGCTGAGGGTTCATTGACGCCTCCGAAGCCTGGCAGCGCTGGGATGGCTCTTCCAAGGGCGGTTTTCGGGCTTACTGCATGACACCCATCACAAGCCCGACCAGAGCCGCGATCTGGGCTGGAGCGCCTTATTTCTAAGGCCTATCCGGTCACTTCCGATCTCTTCGGTGCTCTTCCGGCTTCACTGCAAGAATGTGTGTCACCTAACAATAGGCGACGCAACGCACTCCATCGTCCGCATCGTCCCAGAGTTCCAGAAGTCTGGACCCGATCACTTGGGCAATGCTCCGTGGGTCGTTCGTCGGCAGGGCGATTTGATCGAGGAATGGCTTCAGCCAGAGTGACGTTTCCTTGCGCTCCCACTCGAACTGCGTCGTTTCTCCGTCGATGCTGACGTATCGGTAATTCCCCTCCAGCATTGCGCCGAGGGCGGCAGAATACGCATCCTGCGAAAGCATGCCCGCATTGCGCGCGATCTACAGCGCAACCTGACTCCAGGCCGTTGAGACACCATCAATGCCGGCGATAAGCCGGAGAGCAGTATCATCGGCCAGCAAGGTCCAACTTCTCTCCTTGGCGACGACCAACGTATCTACGACCCATGGGCCAACATCTTCGAATACGGCTTCGAAATCCGGATGAAGAGTGGTGCCTTCTTCTGGCATGGCGATTGGCAGGCCTCTTGCAATCTCGAGGGTTTGTCTGAGGTTCGAGATGAGGAGATCGGAGGCTTCCTGGGACATTTCGACTATGCGCGTCCCGTGCTCGTCCGCGACAAGGCTGCCTCGGTGTCCCGCCCCTCCTATTGCATCCACTCTAGCTTGGTAGGCCTCGTGCAGCAGATCGATGCTGGTCTGGGTGATGTGCAGATCCGGACAGGCTTAAAGGAGGCTGTCTACAAATCCGAGGGTCTGGGCGCCGTATAGGGTGACGGGATCGACGATCAGGCCAGGCGTAGCCAGAACCGATTGTGTCGCCGCATTTCTCTCGGCGGCGGTACCGAGGGCCATCTTGATCTTGATGTTGCCATGGTGCCGAAGGAAATCCCAGAAATCGAAGACCGTGCCTCCACCGGCGGCGGCCAACAACGCTATGGGGGCTTTCCCTGAAGCGTAGGCCTCCTCGATGCGCTTGACCTGCTCTGCGCGCTCCTTGGCGCTTTCGAAGATGGGCCGAAAACTGCCTTCCAGATCATTCTCATCGATCCGCAGCAGCAGGTCTGGCAGCAGGGGGCTGTCGCCCTGGTCTGGCATCAGGGGGGAGGCTCGAGGTGAACTCGACCGCGCGTATGCCGCCGGTTTCCGTGTCCATGGCGATGTGAACCTTGCGCCATTGCCTCCGGCGGGAGGAGCGATGCTTCCGGGCCGGCCATGCGCCATCGCCACCGAACGTCACCCCCGTGCTGTCCGCTGCCCGGCCGTGCATCGCGCGGTGATGTCACGAGAGGGGATAAGCAGGTTCAAGGGCTTGCCCGAGCGGCGACAGGGGATCTGACCCCGATCCGCGCTTGCCGTCGGCACAGCGCCGAACAGTCCGGAGCCCGCCGGTCGCGCCCAGCCATCCGGATCGGGCTCTCGACCGGCCCGACCGTCTGCAGAAGCGGAAGGCCGAACAGGCCGGGGCTCCGCCCGTTCAGGGCTGAAACGATCCCCCGGATCGTTGCCGAGACGCCCCTCACCCTCCAGCGTCAGGCAGGTTTGGATCGCGGCGTCCGAGAACGTCTCGGGCCGCCCCCGTTTACCGGTCTTTCCGGCGTGCCGGACCGTGTCGGGATCAAACCAGACCGAGAGCGAACCCCGCCGGCGCAGCGCAGTGTTTTATTCGGACCAGTCCGTCGTACGATAGCGGGTGGGAGAGGGCCTCGGCATGACACCGATCCAACGCACTGGATTCCTATAGTGAATCCTCATCACTGATATGTTCAACAAGCCCCGCCAACTGTGCCAATACGGGCATAAGACCCCGTGCAGCGGATCACGTGATCGAACCATGACCCGCCGGGGTCTGTGTACGACGCATGAGAGATATCGAGCCATCCGATAGCCGGGTACTGAGCCTCCGCCCAAATTGCCTGCCCGTAGACCCCCTCCATGATCAACGTATCGATGACGCAGTAAACGCCAGACGATCCAATGTGGATCCCTTTTGTGTTCTCGGTGCGTAGGGTCCTGATCGTGACGCGCCTGCCGGTGACGTCCACCGCGTGACTATAGGACGCCTGATCCGCTACATCGGTCAGACTGCCTTCGACCGCAACTTCTTCCAGATCGTAACCGCTGCCCGGGATACTCACGCCGGTCGCAAAATGCGTGCCCCGCAGTTTTATGACGCCGCCCGTTTGTGCGTTGGCCTTCGCCAGTATGACCTCTGCCCGGTTGTCCTCAGCGCGTTTTGGTTTGCCCTGTTTTCCAGGCGCCCATCACCTCCCTGAGATTCGAACATTAGTCCCGTCGGCGCTGTCACCGCTGATACGGTGCCGGTGCCGCCGCCGGACGCGGTGAAGGTCTCCGTCGCAGTAATCGTGCCCGAGACGTCCTAGAGAACCAGCTGTCCCTTGATGTTATGGCTCGGCGCCGGTGACGTATGACCGACAGTTGCCGTCGCGCCGCCCGAGAAGGTTACCGTCTCATCCCTCACGGGCACACCAACCGGTCCCGACACTTCCACGATATGGTATGGCTGGTTTTCCAGCTTCGCCACGATATTGGTGTTTTTGTGGGACATAAACCGCATGACCCCAATGGAAGCATGTCCGTCTTCGCAGTTCAGATACACCCTCGACGCTTGGCAACCGTCCCGTCCTGCGTCTGTCTGCTCCACCGCGCGCCTTGACCAAAAAATCGTTTGCACGTTCGGAAAACGGAATGTGGCCGTCTCAACCCTCTCAAATCCCTGAGGAAAAAAGATTTTCCCGAACATGCAAATGGCAACCGGAACATGCAACGCGATTTGCATGTTCCGATGAACCTACAGGCGCCTCATTTTTCTGCGGATCGCCCGCAGAACCCATGTTTTCTTGGCTCGTCTTGCTGAGGGTTCATTGACGCTCCCGAAGCCTGGCAGCGCTGGGTGGGCTCTTACAAGGGCGGTTTTCGAGTTTACTGCATGACACCCATCACAAGCCCGGCCAGAGCCGCAACGTGGGTCAAATGCCCTTAATTATATGGCTCATCCGGGCACTTTCGCTCTCTTCGGGACACTTCCGGCTTCACTGCAAGAATGTGTGTCACCTAACACCAGCCCGATCAGCCTGTGAAAACACCCGCATAGCTTTCGCCACTTCCCGCCCAAGTGTTGCGGCCTTGTTCGGTCCCCCTGCCCCGGCCCGGCGCCATCACCTCGGACCGTACGTTGTCGATGAGGGAATGCAGCGCCAGCGGGTTCGGAGAAGGCTTGGCGGCGTCCGCGAACAGAAACGCGTCGGCTGGCAGGAGACGTGCCACCCGACCGGTTTCGTCAAGCGACGAAAAGTTCTCCAGCAAGTGTGACGCCAGTTTCCGGGCGGCTGCGGTCTCTCCCGCGCGCACGAGGCGGCGCAACGTCGACAAAAGGATGCGCCTGCGCCAACGGCGTCGCATCCTCCGGATCAGGTTGCCCACGGAGGTGCGGTCCCTTGAAACCATCGCGACGGGCAGCAAGGTCGCCACGCCGGCCAGTCCCCAGAAGACCCATCCAATCCCCCCGAGGACTTGCCAGTTGGATGCGGCATTGGCGGCAAAACTGGCGTAGCCTATGGGCGAGGCTGAGATGGAGGCTGTTCGGGCGCTTCGGTCGGCGGTATCGAACCACGGCAGTGCGATCGCTGGAATGACGCCCGGTTCGCCGGTGACCGGGCGCAGTTTCCACGTCCACACGACCGTCGATACCGGCCCCTCCGGCGTCACCTGAAAGTTGCGCTCCTCCGGCGGGGTGAAACTGATGAGCCAAGGCTGCCTGAGGCTTGGCTGCCGGGGCATCATCTCGGGCGTGCCGCCGAAAGCGCGCAGAACGACGCGACGCGTCGCCCCCTGCCCGTCCGCCAGTTGCGACGGATCGACGTTCCATGTGTCCGACACCTCGAGCGTACGCAGGGGCAGCCAGCGATCCCCGACGCCCCGCGGTTTCGGCTCGACTGTCAGGGACACAGACGTGGAGCGGACCAGCACAGTCTCGCGCTGCCCGCCTTCCCCCAGCACCTCCAGCGCGTGGGTCACGGGCAGGATTTCCAGCGTGCCCGCCCGGCGCGGGTAGAAGGCGATGCGCCGCTCGAAAACCCGCGCCCTCAGCCCATCGACGCGCGTGTCGGTCCAGCGGTCCATCCCGAGCCGCACCCAGTCGAAATCGCTCATCGGGCGCAGCTTCAGGTCTTCGCGTGCAATGCGCTCCCGGTAGGTGCCGCGCAACGTGGCGAGGACCATCTCGCCCTCATATGGGGGCGCAGCGCGCGGATCGAGGATCAGTTCGAGCCGGGCCGTGTCGCGGTCCTGCGCAAAGGCGGGCATGGCGACCAGCAACATCAGAAACAGCCATCTCACCATCTCTCGCGCTCCTCCGCATGCGCCTCGCCCCCGGCGATGCGGCGGGCCATCTCTGCGGCCAGCCGGGCCTTGAGATACGCCCCCGGGGCATCTTCGAGCGCATCGAGCCAGGCACCATCGGCAGCAGCCCTGCGCTCGCCTTCGACCGGACGCCTGTTCGACTCGCGTTGCGGGTCCACCGCCCGCTTCAGGATCGGCTGGTCGGGCGCCTCCGGATCGAAGGCGGCGGTCGCGACGCCGGCCTCCGTCAGGATCGCCTCGATGCGCCCGTGCCCCATGGCCTCACCTATGACCGGCGGCACAAGCGCCTTGACCGTATCGCGGTTGTGGCGGGCTTCGGCGTCGTAGCGGTCCGCGAACAGGACAGCGTCGAAATAGGCCACCGACAGCGCATAATCCCCGGTCGCCGCCAGCGTCAGGCCCCGGTCGTAGGTGGCGCCACGCCCGACCCCGGCGAAGACTTCGTCCGCCTCACGGTATCGTCCAGCATCGTAGAGCGCGGCGGCCCGGGCCTTCGG
Source organism: Sagittula stellata E-37 (assembly GCF_039724765.1). NCBI lineage: Bacteria > Pseudomonadati > Pseudomonadota > Alphaproteobacteria > Rhodobacterales > Roseobacteraceae > Sagittula > Sagittula stellata. The sequence continues at coordinate 3,349,898 of NZ_CP155729.1, forward strand.
ATCCGTGACGGCGAGAACCGCCAGTCCGGGAAACCCAGCGCGCCAGACAAGCTTGCCCCAGGCCCCTGGATCGGCAGCAAGAGCGCAGGCGATGGCCGCGGCGGTCACGTAACGCAGCCTCATGTCCGCCGCCACCGGAACAGGAGTGCCATCGGAAACAGCGCCAGCGTGGCGAGCCATGGGCCAAGGTCGCGGTACTGAAGGGCGCGCAGGTCGGGGGCATCGCGGCCGGTATCGCGCCGGTCGGGCAGCAGGGTGCCGATCGCGGTCAGCGCCGTCGCCTCCACCATCCGCCCACCGCCTGCCTCTGCCACGGCGCTCAGGGCCTCGGGGTCGGCGGCGGGCATGCCGTATGGCGGCGTGTGCTGCGCGACGAAGATGGCGGAGATCCGGCTTCCCTCTGCCTTCATCTGGCGGGCGATGTCTGCAGCCTCCGGCCCCATGCCACCGCCGTCCGAGACGAACACCACGTCTGGTGCCACGGCCCCGGCGTCCTGCAGGGCGCGCTGCGCCATGGTCAGGGCCCGGTCGGGACGGCTGCCGCCCACCGGCATCGTGCCGCCGTCAGCCACCGCGATCAGCCCTCGCACGACACCGGAATCCTCGGCAGGAATGCTGGCCACGAAGCTTTCCCCGGCGTAGACGATCAGTCCGGTGGGGCGGTCGCCCTTCAGGTCGACCAGACGCGCGAGGGCCGCCTGCGCATCGTCGAAACCGCCGCCTTCGGTTACAGAGGGCGACAGGTCGAGCAGGATCATCAACGTGTTGGTGTTGCGCAGAATGGGCGCATTGCGGTCTCGGCTGGCCGGCCCCGCCAGACCGGAGAACAGAAGCACCAGGGCAAGCGCCATCAGCCATGGGTCGGCGCCTGCCCGGGGCGCCGACACCCAGCCGCGCCCGCGCATGGCCTCCAGCAGGTCCGCGTCCGTGACAGCCCGCCAAGCGGCCATGCCGTCGGCCCTGCGCGCGATCAGCAGCCCGGCGACCAACGCCAGAGGCAGCCCGATCAGCCACAGCGGGCGGAGCAGGATGAACTCCGGCCCTGTCACGCCGTTTCCCGCACATGGAAGAGCATGGACACCCCGAGGCAGAGCGCGGCGACGGCGGCACACCATGGCCAGTACAGGCGCCACGTGCGCACCGGTGGCATGGCCGCGAGGCTGGGTTCGAGCCGGTCCATCGCGGCGGTCACGGCCTGCAGGTCGTCGGTCGTCCGGACTCGGAAGGTCTCTCCGCCCGCCGCTTGCGCGATGCGGCGCAGGGTGTCGGCATCCACGGCATCGCGCGCGCCGGGGTCATCCGACAGGTCCGCCGGCCCCAGCGCAATCGTGTAGACCCGCATCCCGAGATCGCGCGCCGTCTGTGCTGCTGCCACCGGGTCGACCATCCCGGTCGTGTCCTGCCCGTCCGACAGCAGGAGGATGACCCGGCTCTTGGCGTCACGCTCCCTCAGGCGCCGGATGGCAAGGCCCAGCCCGTCGGCAATCGCCGTGGCCTTGCCCGACACACCGATCTGCAGGCCGTCGATCAGCCGCGCCACGGAGGCGACGTCATGCGTCTGCGGGGCGGCGACATAGGCGCGGTCGCCAAAGACCACGAGGCCGACGCGGTCCCCTGTCCGCCCCCGGACAAAATCCGCCGCGACTCCCTGAACGGCCGCCAACCGGGACACCGTCTGTCCGTTCAGAGAAAAGTCCTCGCGCTCCATCGAGCCTGAAAGGTCCAGTGCCAGCACGATATCGCGCCCGGACGCGGGCACGATATCCAGAACGCGCTCCTGCCGTGGACCGGCAAGGGCCGCAACCACCGCGATCCAAGCCGCACCGAGCGCGATCAGCCGCGCGTGGCGGTGCACCGGCGTCGTCTCGGTCCTGTGGAACGCCAAGGCCAGAGCCGGCGGCAGGAAAAGCGCTCCGGCTCCGGTCTGGCGCGGCGGCATCAGGCGCAAAAGGACGAGCGGCAAGGGCAACAGGAGCAGGAACCACGGCGCGGCAAGGGTCATTTCCGGCCCCTCCGCGCAGCGGCCAGAACGGCATCTTCCAGCGGGACGGGATCGATCTTGGCGTGCGGATCGTAAAGCGCGTCTCTCGCCACGGCTGGCACGGTCCCGCCCAAGGCCCGCAACAGCGAAGCAAGCCCTGCCATGCGTTCCTGCGGCGGCAGGTCCGCCATGGCGGCTATTCCGGCGCGGGCCGTTTCCAGCTTGCGCGGGCGCGGCGCGGTCAGGACGCGCACCAGCATGGCCACCAGCACGCCCGCCAAGAGACCCAGCGAAACGGCAACGAGGACATCCTGGACGCCGAAACGGGCGAAGTCCGCCGGGACACGCACCGGAGCCAGACGGGAGACAAGCTCTTCGGGTGTCATACCGGCAAAACCTCGTCCGCCTCGGCCCGGACGATCCGGGCCGCTATGCCGCGCTCCGACAGGACCGCCGCCGTCGGCGATACGCCGAAGCGCCCACGGGACAGGACATCGCCGATGCGGGCGGCAAAGCGCCCGGGCGGCGGGGCCGTCTCCACCGCATCCTGCACCAGAAGGATCTCGAACGGGTTGCGGCGCATCAGGTCCGTCGCCATGTCGAAAAACCCGTCGCCGGGGTCGTCCAAGCCCGTGGCCAGCAGCACGGCCATGCCGGAGGGCAGACGCCCCGCGATCTGGCCAAGCCTTTCCGACAGCGATACCGCTGCCGGGGCTGCGTCCATCGCCTCCTCATGGGTGCGCGCCAGGGTCCCGGCGATCTCCAGCATGGCCGCTTCTCTCGGGCGGGCGGGCAAGCGGTCGATGCCGTCGTCGCGTATGATCGCCAACCCGACGCGCCCGCCTGCACGCACGCAAACCCACCCCTCCAGCGCCGCCGCCTCTGCCGCGGCGACAGAGCGGAACCGACCCCTTGTGCCCCAGAACATCGGGGCGCGGAAATCGACGATCAGCAGCACGCTGCGCTCCACCTCTTCGTGGCGGCGGCGCAGTTGCGGCCGCCCGCTCCGCGCGCTGGCGGCGGGATCGACCAGACGCGGGTCGTCCCCGTCGATGAAGGGCCGCAGATCGTAGAGATCGCCCCCCTCGCCCCGGCGCGGTCCCGAAAGACCCGCAACCCGACCGTGCGACAGACCCGCAACTGTGACCGGACCCGCCTGCCCGGCCAGCGCGACCAGCCGGTCCAGCGACAATACCGCCCCAGACCCTTCCCGCTGTGTCACGGCCCGCCTCACAACGGCTCCACCGTGGACAGGATTTCCGTCATGATGCCGCGCGACGTCTCTCCGGCGGCGCGGGCACGCCATGTCGGCGCCATGCGGTGGCACAGCACATCGGGCGCCAGCGCCTCCACGTCTTCTGGCACCGCGTAGTCGCGCCCGTTCAGCCAGGCCCGCGCCCGCGCCGCTGCCGCCAGTGAAAGAGTGCCGCGCGGGCTGACCGCGTGCTGGATTCGGTCGGTCACCGACAGGCCGTCCACGCCCGTCCGCGTCGCCATCACCAGACCCACGATATAGCGCCGAAGCGCCGGGGAAAGATGCACCTGCACGACCTCCGCCTTCATCGCAGCAAGCTTCGCCGTGTCGAGGCAGGACACCGCCTGGCCGGCGGGCGCCCGCAACTCCCCTTCCACGAGGTCGAGGATCGCCAGTTCGGTGGCCTCGTCCGGCAGGTCGAGAAGCACGTGGAACAGGAACCGGTCGAGCTGCGCTTCCGGCAATGGAAAGGTGCCCTCCTGCTCTAGCGGGTTCTGCGTCGCGACGACCATGAAGGGCTCCGGCAGCGCGCGGGATAAGCCGCCGCTCGTCACCTGCCCTTCCGCCATGGCTTCGAGCAGGGCGGACTGCACCTTTGGCGGGGCACGGTTGATCTCGTCCACCAGCACCAGAGAATGGAAGACCGGCCCGGGAAGAAAGACCATCTGCCCGCTCTCCTGCCGCCACGCCTGCGTTCCCGTCACGTCGGAAGGCATGAGGTCAGGGGTACACTGGATACGCGCAAAGCTGCCCTCGACCGCGTCCGACAGCCGCCGGACAGAGCGTGTCTTGGCCAGCCCCGGCGGCCCTTCGATCAGGACGTGACCGCCGGTCAGGAGGCAGATCACCAGCCGTTCGACAAGGGCCGATTGTCCGATCAACCCGGCTTCCATGCGCTGCGTCAGCCGCTGCGCCGCCTCCGTCAGCGACCCTCCAGGTGCCTGATCTTCCATGCGCTCCTCCCGTCGGTGCCGGTGCAGGAAGGCACGAACCCATGGAACGACAAAGCTTTTCCCGCGAAATCCGGCAAGGTCGGGCAATTTGCCCGCGACAACACGGCGGGATTGCCCGATCCTTCCGACAGGGGATGTCGGGGAGGACACACCATGAGTCTGAGGCTGCGGCTGGTTCTGACGCTCTGGCTGGTGACGCTGCTGGCCGGGGCCATCACCATCGGGTTCGCCGCGGCGGGCGCCTACGACGCCGCCGACCGCGCGACCCGCAACACGCTGACGCGCGCGGGTTATGTCCTCGAACGCAACTACCACATGGAACCGCGCGCGGGCGATCCGCTCTACGCCGAGATGACGTCGATCAAGCTGCTTGGCCTGATGGCGCCGGGCACCTGCATCCGGTTCGAGCAGCGGCTGATTTCGGAGCGGCGGCTCTGTTCGAGCTGGCAGATGTTCGGACCGATCGCGCCGGACCCGTTTCGCAAGACCGTCACACGCATCTTCGGCGCGATCGAGCCGGCCAAGGGCGACGGCAGGGCTTCGCAGGACAGCGTCTTCGGGGTCGAAGTGACCTTCGATCCGGTGGCCGCCGCAACGCTGGCGTGGCAACGGGTGCGGCTGGCCCTCTGGCAGACGCTGGGCATGGCGGCGGGGGTACTCCTGCTCGGCACGCTGGCGATCTACGCCCGGCTGGAACCCGTCGGCACCATCGTCCGGGGGCTGGACCGCCTGAGCGCCGGGGACCTCGACACCCGCGTGCCCCCTTCCGGCGCTCCGGAGTTCCGCAAGATCGCCGACGCGGTCAACCGCCTCGCCCGGCAACTCAAGACCGGAACGGAGGCCCGACGTCTACTGACCCGCCGCCTGATCGAGGTCGAGGATGTCGAGCGGCGGCAGCTGGCGCGCGACCTGCATGACGAGTTCGGCCAGATGCTGACGGCGACGGCGGCGCTTGCCGCCTCGATCCGTCTCGCAGCGCCGTCGTCACACCCGGCCCTCGCCCGCGATGCCGATGCCATCGGCGCCAACATCCGCGCGATGATGACCTGCCTGCGCGGTGCCTTCGCCCGGCTCCGGCCTCCGGACCTCGACGAAGTGGGACTGGCAGCCAGCCTGCGCGGGATGCTGGCGGGCTGGCAGGCGCAAAGCGGGGCGCGGCTGACGCTGGACAGCACGCTGATCGAGGACGGTCTCAGCGGTGCCGTGGCGCTGGACCTTTACCGGATCGTGCAGGAATGCGTGACCAACGCCATGCGCCACGGGTCGCCATCCCGCGTGGACGTCGCCCTGCATTCCCGCGACGATGCGATCCTCCTGACGGTCGCCGACGATGGCGGCGGCGGGATCGACGGGCGCGCACCCGGCCACGGGCTGATCGGCATGTCGGAGCGTACCGAGGCGATGGGTGGCTCGCTCCACCTTGAGGAGACGGGCAGCGGCGTGCGCATCCGCGTGACCCTGCCGGACGTGCGGGGGCGCTGCGCGGCATGAGGGACTACAGCGTTATCATCATCGACGACCACCCCGTCGTGCGCGAAGGCTATCGCCGCCTGATCGACCTGCAGCCCGGTCTGAAGATCGTGGGCGAGGCAGAGGATGCGCGCTCTGCCTATGCGGCCTTCCGCGACCTCCGCCCCGATGTGGTGGTGATGGACGTGACCCTGCCAGGCGCCAGCGGGATCGAGGCGATCAGGCATATCCGCCAGTACGACGACGGCGCGCGCATCGTGGTCTTTACCATGCACCTGAGCGCCGCCTTCGCGCTGAAAGCCATCAAGGCCGGCGCCACCAGCTACATCACGAAGAGCAGCGATCCGAAGGTGCTGGTCGAAGCGATCTTCGGCGCGCTGCGCGGACAGACCGTGATCTCGCCCGACGTGATCGAGGCCATCGCCCGCGATAGTATCTCTGGCATCGGCACCGGCCTCAGCGATCTGAGCCCGCGCCAGACCGAAATCCTGTGCCTGCTTGCCCGGGGCTGGTCCGCCGAACGCATCGCCGGAGAGCTGTCGATCAGCCAGAAAACCGTCCGCAACAACCACTACCAGATCAAGAGCATACTGGGGCTGGAGACTGACGCCCAGCTTGTCTGGTTCGCGCTGGAAACCGGGCTTCTGCAAGCGGTCTGACATGATTTCCAGCGTCCACCGCCAGTGGGTAAAGACCGCCCGCTCTACTGGTTGAGCAGGCGATTTGGCGTGTCACGCGCAGGTACGCTTCGGGTCTATGTCCGCCGTGCCGTGGGCGGATCCCGGATCGCTGCACCGAGCGGGATCGACGCTGGGCTTGTCTCCGCGCACCATGATCGGCCAGGAAACGCTCGCGCGTCGATGCCCGATTCCGGGACGTCGGGAACGCCCGGCAGGAATGCTGCGTTTGTCCCGAAATGAGAGGCATCTGACATGAACACATTCCTGATCGGCAGCGCCGTGGCGCTTGCTATGACGACAACATCGCTGTCCGCGGCACCGATCCATGCGCAGGGCAACGCTTCCGGTGTGGCCATGACGCAAGGCGAGCAGGTATGGCTCGCCAAGGGTCCGCAGGGCAACGACAAAGGTGGCGGCAAAAAGATCAAGAAAGGCAAAGGCCATGCCGGAAAGGGCGCGCCCGGCAACGGCAATACCCAGGCAGGCAATGGCAAGGACAAGCCGGGCAAGGGCAACGCGAAGGCCAACAAAGGGAAAGGCACGCCCGGGAGCGCCGACGGCCCCGGCGGCAACGGCAACGGCAACGGCAACGGCAACGGCAACGGCAACGGCAACGGCAACGGCAACGGCAACGGCAACGGCAACGGCAACGGCAACGGCAACGGCAACGGAGTAGCACGCGCTTCGAACGGCAATGGCAAGGGCTTCACGGCCGCGGAGCGCGCGGACGTCGTCGACCGCATAGTCTCTACGCCCGCGCCGGCCGGCCGCGACATGACGCGCGTGATCGGCGCGACCGCGCTTGCTCTGGCGACCCCGCAACTGCTTATGTCCGACGTCTCCGACGAACAGCGCATCGCCTACACCAACTGCCCCCCGGGTCTGGCCAAGAAAGATCCGCCATGCGTCCCGCCGGGGCTGGCCAAGAAGGGTGTGACCTATGACGAATGGGTGTCCTACGACCGCGACGCCTACGATGAGATCTGGCGCGAGCGCCGAGACGAATGGCTTGGACGCGGTGTCGATGTCGATCCTGACCCCGACCTCCTGCTGCTCCGGTCGGATCAGATTGCCCAGCTCTATGACCTCTCCCCCGCACCGGACGGGCAGCGGTATGCGCTGATCGACGGCCTGCCCGTGCTTCTCGACGACGCGGACTACACCTCGCTGCTGCTGGTCAACCAGATGGCTCAGGCGGCGGATCTGCTGAACGGCGTCCCGATCGCGCCGACCGCTGCGCTGACGCAGAATGAACTGATCGACCTGTACCGCCTGCCACAACTTGGCGCCGGGCAGAATTACGCCGTGGTGAACGGCCAGCTCGTGCAACTTAACGACTCGGAATACGAGATCCTCCAGATGATCCGCATCGCGCGGGCCGTTCTGTAGACGTTCGAACGCACCGCCCCGCGCCATCGTCGCGCGGTCACAAACAGATGAAACAGCCGCCGGACCTCGGGCGGCTGTTTTCCTTGTCGAAATGACGGCGTTGCGGCGCCTGCGCTCGCCCGTCTTCAGACCACCGGTGTCAGGACGGGGTCGCCACGAAGATGCGCGCGCAGGTTCTTGACCACAAGGTCGCCCATGGCGGCGCGCGTCTTGTGGGTGGCACTGCCGATGTGCGGCAAGAGCACGACGTTCTGTTGCGTCCTGAGCGCCTCCGGCACGTGCGGTTCCTGCGCGAAGACATCCAGCGCCGCGCCCGCGATGGTGCCGCCCGACAGCGCGTCGATCAACGCCTGTTCGTCCACCAGATCGCCACGCGCGACATTCACCAGCCGGCCTTCGGACCCCAGTGCGTGAAGCACCTCGGCACTGACGATGCCGCGCGTCTGCGGCGTGCTGGGGGCGATCACCACCAGCCAGTCGACATCCCGCGCCATGGCGACCGGGTCGGCGTAATACTGGTAAGGTTGATGCGCCTGCTCCGACCGGCCGTGGTAGACGACGCGCATCGAGAACGCCTGCGCCAGACGTGCGATGGCCTTGCCGATCCTGCCCAGTCCGATGATGCCCACCGTCGCGCCCGTCAGCTCGGCAGTCAAAGGCATGGCGCCTTCCGTCTCCCAACGGCCATCGCGGACGTATGCATGGGACTCAGGCACGCGGTGGGCGAGCGCCAACATCAGGGCGAGCGTCACCTCTGCCACGCAATCGTTCAGCACGTCAGGTGTGTTGGTCACGCGCACCCCGTGTTCCTTCGCCGCCTCGACGTCGACGGCATCGTAGCCCACCCCGAAGGACGAGATGATCTCAAGATCCGGAAGCGCCTCGATGATCCCGCGCGAACACCCTGTGCCGCCGCCGGTGGCAATGAAACGGACGCCTTCGGGCAGCGCGGCGAGGAAGGCCGCCCTGTCCTCCGCATCGCAATAGCGGTGGAGGGTGAAATCCCGGTCGAGCTGGTCGACCACGCGCGGGGCAAGGTTCGCTACGAGGAGAAGATCGGGTTTGGTCATGGTCTTGATGGTCTTTGTTCAGTGGAATGGGTCAGTTGGAGGGTTCGCTGGACGCCGTCCCGCGGCCCTTGCGGCGCAACAGCAGCATCGCCAGAGGGAGCATCCACACGGCAATGGTGAAGATCCCCAATCCGGCGGATATGGGCCGTTCGAAGAAGGCGATGAAGCTGCCGTCGGACTTGATCATCGAAGTGACGAAGTTCTGTTCCAGCATCGGCCCCAGCACCAGCCCGAGGATCGCGGGCGCGATGGGGATGTCGTTCTCCTCCATCAGGAAACCGATGATGCCGAACACGAGCATCAGCCAGATCCCGAAGACGGAGTTGTTGATCGCAAAAGATCCCACCATGCAGAACATCAGGATGATCGGCATGAGAACCCGCTGCGGTATGGACAGAACCTGCCGCGCCCCCTTGATCGCCAGCCAGCCCAACGGCAGCATCATGAGGTTGGCGACGAGGAAAACGATGAACACCGCGTAGATCATCTGCGGTTGCGTGATGAAGACCATCGGCCCGGGGTTGATGCCCTTGATGTAGAGCACGCCGATGACGATTGCAGTGATCGAGTCGCCGGGAATGCCGAACACCAGCGCCGGGATCCACGCCCCGGACATGGCGCCGTTGTTGGAGGACCCGGCCTCGACCAGCCCTTCAACATGGCCAGTGCCGAATTTCTCAGGCGTCTTGGAGAACTTCTTGGACACGGCGTAGCTGATCCAGGCGGCGATGTCGGCCCCTGCCCCCGGCAACGCGCCGATGGCCGTGCCGAGCGCGCTGCCGCGCAGGGCCTGCACCGGATACTTGCGCATGTTGGTCAGTTGCTCGCGGAAGATCCCGCGGTTGCCGGTGGCCGGCGGCTTCTCGTCGCTGCCGCGATGGATGAAGGCGCGGATGACTTCGGACACGGCAAACAGGCCGATCATCGCGGGGATGAACTGCACCCCTCCCATCAGTTCGACATTGCCAAAGGTATAGCGTGGCGCGCCCGCCGGGTTTTCAAGCCCGACCGTGGCGGCGAAAAGTCCGATGAAGAGAGAGATCAACCCACGTGCCGGCGAGCCGGGAGAGATGAAAACCGCGCAGGACAGCCCGAGCACCACCAGCCAGAAGTACTCGAACGACGAGAACTTGAGCGCCACCTCGGCCAGAACGGGCGAAGCGGTGATCAGCACCAACGTACCGAAGATGCCGCCGATCGAGGAAAACACCAGCGAGGCGCCAAGGGCGGATTCCGGCCTACCCTTCTTGGTCAGGGCATAGGCGTCCTGCACGTAGGCGGCGCTGGCGGGCGTGCCGGGCATCCGAAGCAACGTGCCCGGAATGTCGCCCGCGAAGATCGCCATGGCAGTGGCCGTGACGATGGCGGCGATGGCGGGCACCGGCTCCATGAAGAAGGTGACGGGCACCAGAAGCGCGGTGGCCATGGTTGCGGTCAGCCCCGGGATCGCGCCGACGAACATGCCGAAGGCGGCAGAGGCGAGGATCACCAGAAGGACATAGGGTTGAAAGACGAGACCGGCGGCGTCGGCGACTACGGACATGGCGGCCTCACCACAGGAACGGCAGGAAGGGACTGCGCGGCAGCGGCACCAGCAGCAGCTTGCCGAAGCTCTGCTGGATCGCCAGCGCGGCGACCAGCGCCACGGGCACGGCGATCACCAGCCGGACGCGCAGGACAAGCATCGCAAGCAACATCACCGCAACGGCCGTCGTAAGGAAACCGAGCACGGGGGACAGCAGGATGTAGGCCAGGATCAGCAGCAGAACCGCGGCCATGCGGGCCAGAGCGGCGGTGTTGCCGGTCCACTCCGCCAGACGCAGACCCGGCAGACGCTCGCCCGCCATGACCGCCTTGACGATCAGGAAGACACCGGTCAGCACCGTCACCAGCGCGATGGCGCGTGGCATGGTGCCCGCGCCGTAGTCCTGCCCCGGGATCGCCTTGAACCCCATGGCCGAGATGAAGATCGCGATGCCCCCAAGCAGGGTCAGCACCCCCAGGGTCAGATCGGTGACTCGCATTCTGCTGTCCTCGTAGTTGGTCCCGTCACACGGGAAAAGGGCCGGAGGCGATGACATCATCCCCCGGCCCCTGCGCTCTGTCGCGCCTTACTCGGCGGCCAGACCCGCCTTCTTCATGACTTCGCCGAAGGCGGCGTCGTCGTCCGCGACGATCTGCGTGGCGTCGTCACCGCGCGCCCACCGCAGGCCAAATCCGCGGTCCTTCATGAACGTTTGGTATTCGTCCGAGTTGTAGGCGGTCTCGATGGCGTCCATCAGCTTGGTCTTCACGTCGTCGGGCAGCCCGTCCGGCGCGGCGACAGAGCGCCACACGGCGACCGTCCAGTCCGACCCGGTGGATTCCGCCAGCGTCGGCACATCCGGGAAAGCGCCCTGCCGTTCCGCCGACATGCTGGCCAGCGGCACGACCCGGCCCGCGTCGATCATCGAGCGGCCCTCGGCCAGCGACGACGGCACGATGTCCACACCGCCCGCGACCATGTCTGTCAGGCCGGGCGCGGCGCCCTGGCTGGGCACGAAGGTCACGTGGTCGGGGGCCAGCCCCTCGGACAGCAGCCAACCGGCGAGGCCGACGTGCCAGATGCCGCCCTGACCGGTGCCCGACGCCTTGAAGGTGCCGGCCGGCTCGGACTTGATCTTCTCCAGCAGCGCCTCGACGCTGTCGTAGCCCGCGTCAGCGGACACCATGACGCCGCCCGGATCGGCGTTGACGATGGCGAGGATGTCGAAGTCCTCGTAGGTCAGGTCGGTCAGGCCCTGCCAGTGCATCATGTCGATTTCGATGGTCATGATGCCGATGGTGTAGCCATCCGGCTCGGCGTTCGCGATGGCGCTGTGGCCCACCACGCCCGAGCCGCCGGTGCGGTTCACCACGTTGACCGGCACGCCCAGTTCCTTCTGGATCTCGGCGCCCAGCAGGCGGCCTACGGCATCGGTGCCGCCGCCCGCGCCCCACGGCACGATCAGCTGGATCGGGCGCTCCGGGTACTCGGCCCAGGCGGCGCCGGTCACGGCGGCAAGTGTCACGGCCGCAACGGCGGCGGTCTTGATGAAGTGCATGATTGTCCTCCTCTAAATCCGTTCTTTCGGCTGCGGATCACAAGGTCCCCGCGCCGCTATTCCACGGGGAAACGGATGCGGATCGGCACACGCGTACGGCAAAAGTCCGCATGGCGCCGATGCTGTCCGCGTTCCCCCCGCGGTCTCCTCCACCGTTGACGCTATCCAGCGCAGTGATAACGTTCCAATGAAACAATCCGCTTCTGCAATCGCGAAACGCGATTGCCCGGATGGGAGAGACAGGCTGGACAGGGACATCACCGCGAACCTCAAGGTTCGGCACCTTTCGCTGATCGTGGCGCTGGCGGATCACGGCACCACCCACAGCGCGGCGGACGCGCTGAACATGACGCAATCGACCGCCTCCAAGATGCTGCGGGACGTGGAGGAGATCTTTGCGGCCTCGCTGTTCGAACGCAGCCCGCGCGGCATGGTCCTGACCCCGCTGGGCCAGTTCGCGGTGGACAACGCGCGGGCGCAGCTCTCGCGCCTGCAAAGGTTTTCCGAAGAATTCTCCGCCCGGCGCGCGGGCGGATACGGAACGCTGGCCATCGGGGCGATCACCGGCGCGGCGCCCGACCTGGTGGCCCGCGCGGTCGCCGAGATCAAGGCGCGCCGACCGCAGCTTGCCGTCGCACTGCACGGCGAAACCAGCGACGGCATCCTGTCGGAACTGGAAGCGGGACGGCTCGACCTGGCTGTCGGACGCTTCAGTGCCGAACGGCACAGGACCGTCTTCACCTTCGAGCCGCTGGCCGAGGAACGGCTGGTCGTGGTGGCGCGCGCGGGTCACCGGCTCGCCAGCGGCACACGGCGGCTCGACGACCTTCAGGACTGCGCCTGGGCGCTGCAACCGAAAAGCAACCCGTCGCGGCAGGTGCTCGACGCGGCCTTCGACCGGGCGGCCCTGCGGCGGCCACGCGACACCATCGAATGCTCATCGATCCTGCTGATCCTGAACCTCGTGCAGGAATCGGACGCGGTCGCCCTGCTGCCCATGGCAGTCGTTCAGGCACACCAGATGGCTGGCTTGTTCACCGTGCTCGATATCCGGCCGGAGATACGGCTTTCCGGGTTCGGGCTTGTCACCCGTCGCAAGGAACCGCTGGAACCCGCCGCGCTGGAGTTCTGCGACATCCTGCGCGCGCGCGCCCGGGGGACGGCCTAGGCCGCACGGCGGCGCGTCGCGAACCCAAATCCGGTGCACGCACGGCAAAGCCAGACGCGAATGCATGGGCAGGAAGGGTGTCCTCAGCGTTCCAGTTCGGACAGGGAATCGCGCAGGGTCTCGACCTCGTTCAGGTGGTGCAGCGCCGCGTCGCCAAGGGCCTCGGCGGTGTCGGCGGCCAGCAGCCGCAGGACGGTCATCACACCCACATAGCTGTCCAGCGGCAGGGCGGTCTCTACTGCGCAGGTCAACGTCCAGGTGGCATACGCCGGTGCCTCGCGCAGCCCCTTGTCCGCCACCAGCAAGAGCCGCGCGCCCCGTTCCGACAGCAACCGCACGAGATGCCCGAAGTGCGCGGGACGGCGGCGCAGGCCGATCACGACCACCACGTCGCCCGGTCCGACACCGGCGATGCCTTCCGCCAAGGTCTGCCCTTCCAGTGCAAGCGGCGCGACCCCTGCCCGCAACTGCGCCAGTTGCGCGGTCAGGTAGTCCGCGAGGAAACGGCTGTTGCGGAACCCGATAAGGCGCACCTGCCCCGCTCCGGCCAGCGCTGACGCGATCTCGGCCAGCACGCGCGGGTCAACCTGGGCCAGCGTGGTCTCGATCACCCCTGCCTCGGCGCGCAGCAGATCGGCATGGCTCGACGCCATCTGCATGTCGCCCTTCATGAACAGCGGAGAGCCTGTCTCGCGCAGGGTCCGGGCATCCTGTCGCGCATCCTCGAAACTGCGGTATCCAAGCCTCTGGACGAACCGGCTGACCGTCGCGTTGGACACCCCTGCCAGTGCGGCCAGTTCCGAAGCGGTCCAGACCGGCATTTCGGACGGGGCGTTCAGGATCGTGTCCGCCACGCGCGCCTCGCGGTCGGGCAGGCTGGCGTAGGTTTCGTGGATTCGCCGCAGCAGGGAGCCACGCACGTCGGATGGTGCATCAGCAGTCATGCCTCATGAGTTTACCCGTTTTCACGCACATGCAAACGCATTTTCATATGCGTCAGCTCGGTCCACCCGGGTCGCACCCGGTTTATCGAAACGACCGTTTCCGCCGCGCCGCCCCACGGGATCTGCCAAATTTCTAGGCAATGCATGTCTGAAACCATATTTTCTTCAATTATAATTTAGTGAAAACATTTTTTCATGCCAGCGTCGAGTCGCGGCCCTCACGGCAGGAACCGATCCGCCGACGTGGGCCTCTGAAGAACAAGAAGAACGACAAAGACACGCCCGACAGACCCAACAGAGAGGAAGACCATGCACCGCCGTACCCTCCTTCAATCCGCACTGGCAGGCACCGCCCTTGGCGCGCTGGCCCCCGCCACGCGCGCGCTTGCCGCCACCGATATCCTCTGGATGACATGGGAAAACCTCGCCAAGGACGATTACCTCGCGCCCTTCCTGTCCACCCATGACGTATCGCTCACCAAGACGTTCATCGGGACCGACGACGAACAGTTCGCCAAGTTGCGCGCCGGTGGCGCCTCGTCCGTCGACCTGATCACTCCGGGGCTCGACAAGGTTGAATTCTACACCGCGTCCGACCTGCTCCAGCCGATCGACTTCGAGAAGGTGCCGAACGCCGCGCTGCTCTATGACACGTTCAAGCAGACGCCGCTCGGCAAGATGGACGGCGAAACCTATGGCATCCCCTTCTACTGGGGCATCAACCCCATCGTATACCGCGCCGACCTGATGGACGAAGAACCCGACTGGTCGGTTTTCTTCGAGGGCGACAAGTACGACGGCAAGCTGGCCATGCGCGACTACGCACTCGAAGGGATCATGATCGCGGCCATGTACCTCGGCATCCCGGAGTCCGAGATGTTCGACATGGACGATGCCCAACTGGCCGAGATCAAGCGCGTCCTGATGATCCAGAAGTCCAAGCTCAGGACTTACTGGAACTCCATCGGCGATCTCACCAACCTGTTTGCGACCGGCGAAGTGGTCTGCGCCTTCTCGTGGGTACCGCCCTACTACGACCTGCGCGCGCAGGGCATCGACATGGGCATGGCAAAGCCCAAAGCCGGGGTGATCGGCTGGTGCGACACCATCGCCGTGCCCAAGGGCGTGGAGGGCGAACGGCTGGACGCCACCTTCGAGCTGGTGAACTACCTGCTTGGCCCCGAATACGGCAAGATGCTTGCCGTAGGCGGTCCCTACGCGCAGTCGACCAGCGCCGCGCGCGACATGCTGAGCCCGGAAGAGCAGTCCAAGATCTTCATCGACGACCTGTCGGTGATGGACAGCTTCGTCTGGAAGAAGAACCCGCCGCGCTACAATGAGTGGGTCGCGCTCTGGAACGAGGTCAAGGCAAGCTGATGCCAGCCCTTCTGGAAGCGTCCGCGCTGACAAAGACCTACGGTCGCGTCACGGCCGTGGCCGGGGTGGATTTCACCCTGGCCGAAAACAGCTACGTGACGCTTCTTGGCCCGTCGGGCTGCGGCAAGACGTCGATCCTGCGGATGATCGGCGGGTTCGAGGACGTGAGTTCCGGCGCCCTGCGGCTGGACGGCGCGCGTCTGGACCAGGTGCCCGCGGCACGGCGCCCGATCAACACCGTCTTCCAGAGCTACGCGCTTTTCCCGCACCTCACGGTGCTGGAGAACGCAGGCTTCGGACTGGCCTATGCGGGCCTCTCGCGGGCCGAGATCGCCACCCGCGCCCATGACGTCCTGAAAACCGTGCAGATGGAGGGGTTCGCCGAACGCCGTCCCGCCCAGCTTTCCGGCGGGCAACAGCAGCGCGTGGCCCTGGCCCGTGCCATCGTGAACCGGCCGCGCCTTCTGCTGCTGGACGAGCCGCTCTCGGCGCTCGACCGGCGCATGCGCAAGGACATGCAGATCGAACTGAAAGACCTGCAAAGGCGGCTCGGCATGACGTTTCTGCATGTGACCCACGATCAGGAAGAGGCCTTCGCCCTGTCCGACAGTATCGTCGTCATGCGCGATGGACGCATCGAACAACAGGGCCGCCCGCAGGACATCTACGCCCGCCCGCGCACCGCCTGGGTTGCCGATTTCATCGGTGGCGCCACCTGCGTGCCCGGCCAGGTCCGCACCCGGACCGGCGAGACCGCCACGCTGGACACCCCGCTTGGCACCTTCACCTGTCCGGCGGCGGCAGAGGCCAAGGCCGACGCCGTGTTGTGCCTGCGCCCCGAACAGGTGGGGTTGGCGGACGACGGCATCCCCGCGACCGTGACCCACTGCGTCTTTCGCGGCGCGGACTGGCTGATCGAGTGCCGGGCGAAAGACCTGCACCTGCAGGCAACCCATGCCGGCACCCCGCCCGAGCCCGGCGCAACCGTCGCGCTGGCCTTCGATCCGTTCCGCGCATGGATCGCAGCATGACCCGTCTGGGCACCATATTGGCCAGCCCGGTGATCGCGGCGCTTCTGGCACTGTGCATTGCGCCGCTGGCGATCCTCTTCGTCTACAGCTTCTATCAGGTGGATTTCGTCACCATCTCGCGCGAACCGACCCTTGCCAACTACGCCAAGATCGCCGGGTCGCCGACCTACCGGGGGCTCATCGTCCGGGCGTTCGGCTCTGCCGCGCTGGTCGTCGCCATCACTGCCGTGATCGCCTATCCCGTGTCTTGGTTCCTCGCCAAGCGGGTCGGAGCCGCCAAGTCGACGCTGCTCACACTCCTGCTTGTGCCGCTCTACTCGGGTGACCTCGTGCGGATCTTCGCCTGGCGCGTCCTGCTGGGCGCGGAAGGCGTCATCAACCGCAGCCTGATGTGGCTCGGCGCCATCGAGACACCGCTGCAAAGCCTGCTGTTCAGCCCACTCTCCACCCATATCGCCCTTGTATACAACTATCTGCCCTTCATGGTCATCGGCCTCTGGCTGGCGTTCGAGGCGCTGGACGACGCGTGGCTCGAAGCCGCCGCCGACCTGGGCGCGCCCGCACACGCGCGTTTCCGCCGCGTGGTGCTGCCGCTCACCCTGCCCGGCCTGATCGCAGGCGGGCTGATGGTGTTCCTGATGGTGGCGGGCGACTACCTGACCCCGCAGCTGCTGGGTGGCGCGTCGGGCATCACCATCATTTCGGCGATCAACGACCTCTTCGGGACCGCCTTCGACTGGCCGCTTGGGTCGGCCATCGCCTGGACAATGCTTGCGATCCTGATGATGGCCTTCGCCGCCGGAGCGCTTGCGATCCGCCGCTCCAGCCTTGTGGAGGGCCGGACATGACGCGCGCCGCCAAAAGCTGGACCCTGCTGGTCTTTGCCTTCATGTACCTGCCCATCGCGGTCATACTGATGTTTTCGCTCAATGCGTCGGACATCATGGCCCTGCCGCTGCGCGGCTTCACGTTCGAATGGTACGACGCCATCCTGCATGACGGGCGCCTCGGGCAAGGCTTCCTGACGACGCTGAAGACCGCCTTTCCCGTCGCCATCCTCGCCACCCTCTTCGGGGCGCTCGCGGCGCTGGCGCTGACGGTCTACCCGATGCGCTTGCGCGGCCTGATGGTGGTCATCCTCCTCCTGCCGTTCCTCGTGCCCAAGCTGATCCTCGCAGTCAGCCAGCTCATCCTGCTGAAGGAGATCAGGCTGGACCGGGGCCTCTGGACGGTGATCGCAGGGCAATCGGTCGTCGTGCTGCCGTTCTGCACGATCATCATCGCCTCCGTCCTGATCCGTATCGACCTCCGCCTCATCGACGCCGCCGAGGACCTGGGCGCATCGCGCTTCGAGAGCTTTCGCCGCGTGATCCTGCCCTTGATGCGCAACGGGCTGATGGCCTCCTGGGTGATCGCTTTCGTCCTGTCCTCCGCCGAATACGTGCTGACCGCCTTCCTGGGCGGTCGCGAACAACCGCTGTCGGTGCTGGTGGCCTCCGACTTCCGCTTCAACCTTTCCCCCAGTCTCAACGCCCTCGCGGTGCTGATCGTGCTGGGCAACATCGCGCTCGTGGTGCTGGCAGAGACGATCCGCCGCCGCTCCGGGCGCGCGAACCGAGGACATTCATGAAATACGCAACGCCCTTCGGCACCTCCGCCGAACTGATCCTGAACCCGCACTTCGACGCAGACGCGCCCTATGACTCCACCCAACAGGCGGTGCTGAACGACGCGGCTTTCGCCACCGCCCGCGCCACGATCTCTGCCTGGCCGGGGTACGCGCCGACGCCGCTGCACGCATTGCCGGGACTGGCGGCAGAGGCCGGCGTCAAAGCGATCCACTACAAGGATGAAAGCACGCGCTTCGGGCTTGGCAGCTTCAAGGCACTTGGCGGCGCCTACGCCGTGCTGCGCCTGCTCGTCCGGACCATCGCCGAAAAGAAAGGCGTGGAGGCCACCGTCGCCGAGATCCTGGACGGCGCCCATGACGATGTTGTCAGCGGCATCACCGTCTGTTGCGCGACCGACGGCAACCATGGCCGGTCCGTCGCCTGGGGCGCGCAGACCTTCGGGTGCCGCTGCGTGATCTTCGTCCATGCCACCGTCTCCGAAGGGCGCAAGCGGGCGATCGAGGCCTACGGCGCCGAGGTTCGCCGCTCTGCCGGGAACTACGATGACAGCGTCCGCGAGGCCGACACCACCGCGCGTGCAGAAGGATGGACCGTCGTCTCGGACACCTCCTACCCCGGCTACACCGAGACCCCAAAGGATGTGATGCAGGGTTACGAGCTCATGGCCGCCGAAGCCGCAGGGGCGCTGCCCGAACCACCCACCCACGTCTTCATCCAGACCGGCGTCGGCGGCGTGGCAGCGGCTGTGGCGGGACAGCTTCGACGCCGCTACGGCACGCAGGCGCCCCGGGTGATCCTTGCCGATCCGGAGAAGTCCGCCTGCTGGCTGGAAACGATGCGCCATGGCGAACCGACGCCGGTGGAAGGAGATCTGGACACGCTCATGGCCGGGCTGGCCTGCGGCGAGATTTCCCTGCTGGCGTGGGACGTGCTGAAGCCGCTGGCCTTCGCCACCGTATCGGTGGCCGACGAGGATGCCGTCGCGCTGATGCGCCGGCTCGCCGATCCCGCCCCCGGAGACCCGGCCATCGTGGCAGGCGAAAGCGCCGTCGCCGGTCTGTCCGCGCTCATGGCCGCCGCCGCCCACGGCCCGGCCCGCACCGCCCTCGGGCTGGACGACAACGCCCGCGTATTGATCTTCGGCACCGAAGGCGACACCGACCCCGCGCTTTATACCGAACTGGTGGGCCGCCCCGCCGATGCCGTCCGGGGCGCCGCATGATCGACCTGGACCGCCTCATCGCGCGTATCGAACAACTCGGCCAGGTCGGCGCCCTGCCCGGCGGCGGGTGCAAGCGCCTCGCCCTTACGCCGGAGGACGCCGCCGGCCGCGCGCTGGTCACCGGGTGGTTCCGCGATCTGGGACTGGACGTGACCACCGACGTGATCGGCAACACATGGGCCATCCGCCCCGGCCCTGGCGACCTGCCGCCCGTGGTCATGGGTTCGCACATCGACACCGTGGCGACCGGCGGGCTTTACGATGGCACCCTGGGTGTGCTCGCGGGGCTGGAGGTGATCGAAAGCGCCATCGAGGCGGGCGTCGAAACGGATCATCCGCTGGCCGTCGCCTTCTTCACCAACGAGGAAGGCGCCCGCTTTGCCCCCGACATGATGGGCTCCGGCGTGGCGGCGGGTGCGCTGCCGCTCGACGCGATGCTGGCCAGTCGCGGCATCGACGACGCCACCGTTGACGAGGCGCTCACCGCCATCGGGGCGCGCGGAGACGCGCCGGTCGGCGCGCTGTCCCCGGCGGCCTACCTCGAACTGCACATCGAACAGGGCCCCGTGCTGGAGAGCGAAGGGGTGCAGATTGGGGTCGTGACGGGCGTGCAGGGCATCTCGTGGACCGAGTTCACGGTCAAGGGCCGCTCGGCGCATGCGGGCACGACCCCCATGCTGATGCGCCGCGACGCAGGCCACGTGGCCGCCGCCATCGCGATGGAGGCCCGCGCCATCGCCACCGACTTCGGCCCGCCGCAGGTGGCCACCGTGGGCCGCATGTCGCTGTCTCCGGACCTCGTCAACGTCGTGCCCGAACGCGCCACGCTGACCGTCGACCTTCGCAACACCGACGAAACCCGGCTGGCAGGGGCTGAGGCGCGGCTCTTCGCATTCGCCGAGGCCGCCGCCCGCGACGAGGGATGCACACTGACCCGCCGTTCGCTGGCCCGGTTCGAACCCGTCGCCTTCGACGCAAAGCTGGTGGACGACATCGCCACCGCCGCCGACCGACTGGGCTACAGCCACCGCCGGATGCCCTCCGGCGCCGGGCACGACGCGCAGATGTTCGCGCCGTTCTGCCCCTCCGCCATGATCTTCGTCCCCTCGCGGGACGGCATCAGTCACAACATCGAGGAATACACCGCGCCCGAAGACCTGGAGCGCGGCGCACGGCTTCTGGCCGACGTCGCGCTTGCCCGGGCCGGATGCAGGAAAGGACCCCGCGCATGAGCCGCAAGATCGTCGCCGCCACCGCCCAGCTTGGCCCCATCGCCCGGGACGAATCGCGCACCTCCGCCGTCGCGCGCATGATCGCCCTGATGCGGACCGCACATGACCGCGGCGCGCGGCTGGTGGTGTTCCCGGAACTGGCGCTGACAACCTTCTTCCCGCGCTGGCTCCTCGAAGGGCACGATCTGGACAGGTTCTACGAGACCGAGATGCCCAGCCCCGAAACCCTGCCCCTGTTCGACGCCGCGCGCGAGATGGGCATAGGCTTCTACCTCGGCTTTGCGGAACTCCTGTTGGACGGCGAAAGGGAGCGCCGCTTCAACACCTCGATCTTCGTGACGCCGGAGGGGCGGATCGCGGGCAAGTACCGCAAGGTCCACCTGCCAGGCCACTACAACCACGAAGACTGGCGCGCCTTCCAGCACCTCGAAAAGCGGTACTTCGAACACGGCGACCTCGGGTTCCCGGTGTTCGAGGCGATGGGCGGCACAATGGGCATGTGCCTGTGCAACGACCGGCGCTGGCCCGAGACGTTTCGCGTTCTCGGCCTGCGCGGGGCCGAACTCGTCATGCTGGGCTACAACACCCCGCAGCACTACCCGCAGGCCCCCGAACACGACCACCTTCAGGACTTCCACAACCACCTGTCGATGCAGCACGGCGCCTATGCCAACGGCGCATGGGTGATCGGCACGGCCAAGGCCGGGCTGGAGGAAGGCTGCGAGCTGATCGGCGGTTCCTGCATCATCGCGCCCACCGGCGAGATCGTCGCCCGCACGCAGGGCCGGGGCGACGAGGTGGCGGTGGCCGAGATCGACCTCGACCGGTGCCGCGAACTGCGGGAGAACGTGTTCAACTTCGCCCTCCACCGCGAGCCGGGCGACTACGGCCCGATCTGCGAGGGCGCGGACATCCGCGAACGCACCCGCGCAGAAACAACCCGCAACAGCCATTTCAGCGACACGGCGGCGCCCACGGCATCCGACTGAATGTGCCCGGGAAGCGCGCGCCGCTGTGTCCTATGGGCCGTGGCGCACGCCACCGCCTGCGCCGGTCGGGCCGAATGCGCGCGCCGCGACGGCCCCGGGTTTGCGCAGATGGGGTAAGCCCATTGTTGCCCCGATCGTGCGCAGCCCGCCATCGGCTGACACGCCGCGACGCAGTTCCCGTTTGACAAAACAGCGTTTTGAACCACCTGCTGAGCATGTCGAACAGAGAGCGGTCCACGCCGGATCATGGGTGCGTCCGATGCATCTGCCCTGACCGGCCGTGTCCGACCAGACCCAGAAGGAGCCTCATGGACGCACAAGTGATCGCCATTGTCATCGTCTTGCCGTTCGCACTCGCTTTCGTCTACGCGGGTGTCCACGAATACATGCGCTTCAAGTCGGATGGGCGCCAGAACTACGGTCTCGTCTACGACGAAGAGACGGGGACCACCCACATCACCGGCATCGCCGACCACGAAGAATCGTTCGACCCGGACGAATTCGACCCCAACGGCTACAGGGATCTGGACATCCGCAGACAGCCCGAGGACGCCAAGTCCTGAACGACCGGAAGGCCAAGGCCTGCGGCATGCCCGACACGGCTTTCATGTCGCGTCGCTCCTGCGCTCTGCCTGCCGGATTCTCGTGGGCCAGTCCGTAAAGACAGAACATCGGGACCAATGGCCGCCGACCGGGCTTTCCGAGCACAAACGGACATGTCGCACGTCGCCACTTTCCCCGCGTGCCGAATATCCTCTATCCTGAATTCGTCAATAAATCGAACCCGTTCAGGAGACCCCCTTGGCCAAAGCCATCCACAGCATGATCCGAGTCCTCGACGAGGAACGCTCTGTCACGTTCTACCGCAAGGCCTTTGGCCTGGACGTCGCCGACAGGCTGGATTTCCCGGAGTTCACGCTCGTCTACCTGAGCAACGACGAAACCGGCTTCGAAGTCGAACTGACCGTCAACAAGGGCCGGACCGAACCTTACTATCTGGGCGATGGCTACGGCCACCTCGCGGTGTCGGTCTCCGACCTCGACGCCGAACATGCCCGCTTCGAGGCCGAGGGCCTATCCCCCCGAAAACTGGTCGAATTCGCGCCGGCCGGTGAACTGGTTGGCCGCTTCTTCTTCGTCGCCGATCCCGACGGATACCAGATCGAGGTGCTCGAACGCTCGGGGCGCTTCACGTGACGCCCTGAACCGGATTCTCGTGGGCGGGGCGCCGCAAGAGCGCCAACAACACCCCCGTGCGGCGTGACCCTGGCAGTTGCTGGCCAGCGCCGCTGCCGCCTTTGTCGTCGCCGCGCCGGATGTAACGGCGCGGGGTGAGAGTCCTACATCCTCCATCGACGACGGCTGGCAACGCGACCGGGTGAATATGCTACACGGCATGGCGGAAATCGCGTTCTTCCCGCGTATCCCGCGCCATCTGGCAACCGCTGACGCGCCTCCACCTCCCGCACGTTTCGGTATGCCAGGGGCAAGCCAAACGCCCCTTCCGCTCCAAACCACGACGCTGCAAGGCGCGCGTGGCTCCCGCGACAGAAAACCGATCCCGGCGATTGACGCGGGCCGTGGCGGATGCAAGTGTCCACGCACAAGCGACGGGGGCGCTCGGGAAACCGGGCTGAGACGTACCCTTCGAACCTGAACCGGATAATGCCGGCGGAGGGAGGCGCAGCGGAACGTCCGGGCTTTGCCCTGTCCTTCGTCGTTGTCTTTCCTGCCGTCCGGCAAAGGAGGACACGATGCAGACGCCGGACAGATCCCTCGACCAGATGCGTGACACCGCACCGCTGGTGCAGAACATCACCAACTTTGTCGCGATGAACGTCATGGCAAACGCCATGCTCGCCGCCGGGGCATCGCCCGCGATGGTGCATGCCCGAGAGGAAGCGGCAGAGTTCGCGGGCCTCGCCATTGCCCTGACCGTCAACATCGGCACCCTGTCGCCGGACTGGGCCGGGGCCATGACGGACGCCGCAGCGGCGGCCAACGACCACGGCAAACCCTGGGTGCTCGACCCGGTCGCAGTGGGGGCGACGACCTACCGGCAGACAGTCGCGGCACAGCTGCTGGCACTCAATCCCACGGTCATCCGGGGCAACGCGTCCGAGATCATCGCCCTGGCCGGAAAAGACGCATCCGGCAAAGGCGTCGATGCGGGCGACGCGGTGTCGGTGGCCACCGACGCGGCCGCCGTTCTCGCGCGCCGGACCGGCGGTGTGGTGGCCGTGACGGGGCAGACGGACCTCGTGACCGACGGCACCCGCTTCGCCGAAGTGCAGAACGGCCACCCGCTCATGCCGCGCGTCACGGCGCTGGGGTGTTCCCTGACCGGCATCGTCGGTGCCTTCGTCGCCGGTCAGGACCCGTTCGAGGCGACCGTGGCGGCGCTCGCCTTCTACGGTCTCGCCGGAGAGCGGGCGGCAAACGGGGCAAAGGGGCCGGGCTCGTTCCAGGTGGCCTTCCTCGACGCGCTCTACACGCTCGACGGGCATGACCTGGCGCGGGGCGCACGGATTGTCCTGTCATGATCCCGCCACTGTGTTTCGTCACCGAGGCCTCGGCCCCCGCGCCGGTTCCCGACCAGGCAACCGCCGCCGCGCGCGGCGGCGCGGGCTGGGTCCAGTTGCGCGACAAGACCTCCTCTGACGCCGATCTCATCCCCCTCGCCCAAAGGGTGATCGCCAGCCTTGCCCCGCTCGGTGCCCGCCTGATTGTCAACGACAGGGTGGATGTGGCCATCGCCGCAGGTGCCTACGGGCTGCACATCGGTCAGGGCGACGGCGACCCCGCCGCGATCCGGGCCCGCATCGGGCCGGACATGTTCCTCGGCCTGTCGATTGAGCACGCGGACCAACTGGCGGCCGTACCGAAGGGCGTCGATTACCTGGGCGTGGGGCCAGTCTACGCCACCGGATCGAAACCCGATCACGCAGCCCCCATCGGCCTCGACGGCTTTGCCCAGATCGCCGCCCGGACCGCGCTGCCTTGCCTCGCCATCGGCGGCCTGACCACCCGCGATGCTGCCGCCCTGAAGGCGTCGGGCGGCGCCGGCATGGCCGTCGTCTCGGCCATATCCCGCGCAGCCGACATGACTGGGGCGGCCCGCGCGCTGTGCGACTCATGGAGGACCGCATGATCCCCAACATCCTCTCCATCGCCGGGTCGGACCCGTCCGGCGGCGCCGGCATCCAGGCCGATATCAAGGCGATCTCTGCCATGGGCGGCTATGCCATGACCGCCATCACCGCATTGACCGTGCAGAACACGCGGGGCGTCAGCGGTGTCAGCCTGTGCGACACCGGGCTGATCGCCGACCAGATCGCCGCGATCCGGGCGGACATCGACATTCACGCGGTCAAGATCGGGATGCTTGGCGACGCCGCCATCATCGAGACCGTGACCCGTGGCATCGACGGGCTGCAGTGCCCCGTCGTGCTGGACCCGGTGATGGTCGCCAAAGGCGGGGACCGCCTTCTTGGGGAACTGGCGGTCGACGCCCTGCGCGCCATGCTGCCCTGGGCCACGGTCATCACGCCCAACCTGCCCGAAGCCGCCGATCTGCTGGACTGGCCCGAAGCCACGACCCGGTCCGAAATGGTCGCGCATGCCCGCGCCCTTCTGGACTTCGGGCCGCGCGCCGTCCTTCTGAAAGGCGGCCACATGACCGGCGACCGCAGCCCGGACCTGCTGGCCACCCGCGAGGGCGAAACCTGGTTCGACGCACCGCGCAGTCCGACCCGCAACACCCATGGCACCGGCTGCACCTATGCCTCTGCCATTGCAACCGGGCTTGGCGCGGGGCTGCCGCTCGACCGGGCGGCGGCACGGGCCAAACGCTACATCGGGGCGGCCATCGCGT
The DNA here is from genome assembly GCF_039724765.1 of Sagittula stellata E-37. Classification (NCBI taxonomy): domain Bacteria; kingdom Pseudomonadati; phylum Pseudomonadota; class Alphaproteobacteria; order Rhodobacterales; family Roseobacteraceae; genus Sagittula; species Sagittula stellata. The sequence goes on from NZ_CP155729.1 coordinate 3,375,247, forward strand.
CGGCGGACAAGCTCCGTGTCGGCGCCGGCCACGGCCCGGTCAATCACTTTCACCAGATGGACACACCGACATGACCTTCACAGACGACCTTGCCGCCCAGACTCAAACGCTCCGGACCCGGATTCACGAGATGCCCTTCAACACGGACATGGCGACCGGCCAGCTGCGCCGCGACGTCTTCCAGGGCTACATCGTGCAGGACGCGCTCTACCTCGAAGGGTTCGCGAGGGCGCTGTCGCTTGCCGCCGCACGCGCACCCGATCCCGCCACGGTGGCGCAACTGGCAAACGCGGCCGCCGGGGCCATCGCGGTCGAACGGGAACTCCACACGCATTACATGGACCGTTTCGGCGTGTCGGAGACGATGCTGGCGGCAATGGCGCCCTCCGCCGCCTGCGACCACTACGTGTCCTTCCTGCTGCGCACCTCTGCCCTCGGTCCGTTCGACGAGGCGGTGGCCGCCCTCCTGCCCTGCTTCTGGATCTATCGCGACGTCGGCCACGACATCGCTGCGCGAAGCGCGCCGGACAATCCGTATGCCGCGTGGATCGACACCTACTCGGGCGAGGCCTTCGACGAAAGCGTGGCACGGATGCTGGATCTGACCGACCGCCTGGGCGCAGAAGCGGACGGCCTCGCAAGGCTACGCATGTCGGCGGCCTTCGAACGGGCCTGCTGGCACGAATGGCGGTTCTGGGACAGCGCCTACCGGATGGAAAGCTGGATGCGGCCCGAAGACAGCCTGGCGCGCGATAGCCGGGCCCCTGCGCCGACGGCCTGACGGCCCGTCGCGCGGCATTGGTCGAGGATCCCTGCCGATGGCCGGCGACGGCGTGCCGGCTGGGGACTCACCGACGGCGGCAGCGGCCAGACCAGGCGGCCCGCCCCGCAAAATCGGCGTCGAGGACGAAGACACCGTCAACGGCTTCGCCGTCGCGGGCGGCGTCTTCTCGGCCCAAGACCGCGCCCTTTGGGTCCGACTGAAAGCGCCAGGGCCGGACACAGGCCCGGCCCTCCGCGCGATCTCAGGTGTTGAAGAGGAAGTGCAGCACGTCGCCGTCCTGCACGACGTAGCCCTTACCTTCGGCCCGCATCTTGCCGGCATCCTTCGCCGGGCCTTCGCCGCCAAGCGTGACATAATCGTCGTAGGCGATGGTCTCGGCCCGGATGAAGCCCTTCTCGAAATCGCCGTGGATCACGCCCGCCGCCTGCGGCGCGCCGGTGCCCTCGCGGATCGTCCAGGCGCGCGCCTCCTTCGGCCCCACGGTAAAATAGGTCTGCAGGCCCAGAAGCGCGTAACCCGCCTTGATCAGACGGTCGAGCCCGGCTTCTTCCAGCCCCAGCTCACCCAGGAATTCCTGCGCTTCATCGGCGTCGAGCTGGCTGATCTCTTCCTCGATCTTGGCCGAGATCACCACTGCCGAATTGCCTTGTTCCGCTGCCATCTCGAAGACCTTCGCGGACAGCGCGTTGCCCTCCGACGCGTCGCCCTCGTCGACGTTGCAGACGTAGAGCACCGGCTTCGCGGTCAGAAGCTGGAGCATCCGCCAGGCCTTCGCATCCTCGGCGTCCACCTCGACGACGCGGGCCGGCTTGCCCTGCTCCAGCACCTCCAGCGCCATCTTCATCAGACGTTCCTGCTGAACCGCCTCCTTGTCGCCGCCACGCACCTTGCGGACGATGTTCTGCAGCCGCTTTTCCAGCGACTCCATGTCGGCGATGATCAGCTCCGTCTCGATGGTGTCCGCATCCGACACCGGATCGACCCGGCCGTCGACGTGGGTCACGTCATCGTCCTCGAAACAGCGCAGCACATGCGCGATGGCGTCCACCTCGCGGATGTTGGCCAGGAACTGGTTGCCCAGCCCCTCGCCCTTCGATGCGCCTTTCACCAGGCCAGCGATGTCCACGAAGGTCATGCGCGTGGGAATGATCTGCTTCGATCCGGCGATCCCGGCCAGCTTGTCCAGCCGCGTATCGGGCACCGCCACATCGCCCACGTTCGGTTCGATCGTGCAGAAGGGAAAGTTCGCCGCCTGCGCCGCGGCGGTCTTCGTCAGTGCGTTGAACAGCGTGGACTTGCCGACGTTCGGCAGTCCAACGATACCCATCCGAAATCCCATCACATCGCTCCAAGCCAAGGGTCCGGGGCCTTCTAGGCAGAGCGTCGCGCAAACGCAAGGCGAGGCATTGACCGGAACGCCCCGACACCATTACGTTGATATCAAACCAGTCGAGGAGACGACCATGCAGATGACGCCATACCTGTTCTTCCGGGGGAATTGCCGCGCGGCCTTTAACCGGTATGCGGAGATCCTCGATTTGCCCGCGCCGCAGATCATGGACTTCTCCCAACTGCCGGAGGCCGAAAGGGAGAACATGCCGGGCGCCGCCGAGGACGCCGTGATGCACGCCATGCTCATGCTGCCGTCGGGCGCGCTCATGGGCTCCGACGACATCGGCCCGGAGTTCCAGCCGATGGCCGGGTGCTCCGTCAACCTGATGGTCGCCACCGCGCAGGAGGCCAATCGCGTGTTCGACGCGCTCGCAGAAGGTGGCGAGATCCGGATGCCGCTGGCCGAGACCTTCTGGACCCCCGCTTTCGGCACGTTGACGGACGCCTTCGGCATCCGCTGGATGGTCATGGCCGAGGGCCCGCAGGGCTGAACGGCCTCCGGGAAGGCGCGCTGCCACACCGGCTGACGCGCGGCAAACGAAAAGGCGCGGGACATCTGCCCCGCGCCTTGCGTCATCCCGAAGGGGATGGCCAAATATCGGGCTTAGCCGAACCGGTTCGGCGCGTTCTCCGGTGCCTTGGCGAACCAGACGATCAGGACGATGATGCCGATGATCGGGATCAGCGCGATAAGCTGCCACCAGCCGGAGCGGTCGATGTCGTGCAGGCGGCGCGCGCCGATGGCGATCTGCGGCACGATGATGGCCAGCGACCAGAGGCTGCCGAGGATCGGCATTCCGATGATCGCGTCGATGATGTTCGCCACGATGGACACGACGAAGCAGGCGAGCCACGCCTTCCAGAACTCGCCGCGGTTGGAGCGGCCCTCGAAGTTGATGTAATTCTTGAAGAACCGGCTCAGCGCCTCGCCAAAGGCCACGTCTTCGCGGTAGTTGCCGCCCCCAGCCGGGGCGTGCTCCATGGTGGTGTCCATCAATCTCTCTCCTGCAAATGAATATTCTTGTAAGTGGTTTGCGTTTCCGGCCCCGTTTGGCAGAGACCTTGACGCAGTAAATCACCGGCAGGGGCTGCGGATCAATGGTGAAATACCCCCAGCCGGCCCGGGACGGACACGCCGACCGGCCGGCTTCAGACCGGCGCGGCGATCAGCCCGCGGCCCCGGGTCCAGAAGCGCGTCATGAGCAGCACCGCCGCGACGGCCAGCCCGCAGACCAGACCCAGCCAGACGCCCACGGCGCCGAGGCCCAGCGAAAAGCCGAAGACCAGCGCGGCGGGCATGCCTACGCCCCAGTAGGCGAGCGTCGCCATGATCATCGGCACCCGCGTGTCGTGCAGACCGCGCAAGAGCCCCACGTGGATCACCTGCAGCGCGTCCATAAGCTGGAACAGCGCCGCCATCAGCAGTAGCAGGCGGCCGACGCGAAGGATCTCGTCGCGCAGCGGGGAGTGCGGGTCGATGAAGGCGCTCAGCAGCAGGTCGGGAATGGTCACGAAAATCAGCACCGACGCCGCAACGGTGATCAGCCCCATCCAGATCGCAACCTTTGCACCGCGCATCAGGTGGTCGCCGTCTGCCCGGCCAAGCGCGTTGCCCGCGCGCACCGTCGCCGCGTTCGACAGCCCAAGTTGCACCATGAACGTCGCGCTCGAGACCTGCAGCGCGATGCCGTGCGCCGCCAGCGCCACCGCGCCCAGCCACCCCATCAGCACCGACGACCCGGCGAACAGTGCCACTTCGGCCAGCGTGGTCAGACCGATCGGCCATCCCAGCGCAAACACGCGGACGAACATCTCGCGGTCGGGGCGCCACAGCCGCACGAAAAGCGCGTGCTCCGGCAAGACGCGCACCGCGTAAGCCACGATCAGCACCAGCGACAGGATCTGCACGCCCAGCGACGCGATGGCCGCCCCGGCAATGCCCAGTTCCGGCAGACCCATCTTGCCGAACACCAGCGCGTAGTTGCCCACGCCGTTGGCCGCGGCCGCCGCCACCGTGACCCAGAGCACGACGCGTGTCCGCTCCAGCCCGGCGAGGTAGTTCTTCAGCACCATCACGCCAAGCGCCGGCAGCATGCCCCAGCCCGCGATCCGGAGATAGTCCTGCGCCAGCCGCGCGATGTCCTCCGCCTGCCCCATCGCCCGCAGCAACGGGTCCGCGTACCACAAAAGCGGCATCACCAGCACGAAGTAGATGGTCGAGATCCACAGCGCCATGCGGGTGGACCGGCGGATCATCACCTGGTCGCCCTTGGCGTCGAAGGTCGCCACCATCGGCAGGATCGCCCAGGCGAAGCCTGAACCGAACAGGAACAGCGTGAAGAACAGCGACGTCGCCAGCGTCAGCGCCGCCAGTTCCGGCACGCCATACCAGCCCAGCACCACCGTATCGGTCAGCCCGATGGCGAATTGCGCAAGATGCCCGCCGACAAGCGGCAGGCCAAGGCTCAGCAGCGCTCTCGCGTGCTGCGGATATGTCATCACCGGGCGGGTCATGCACGGGCGATTACGTGGGCAATCGTCCCGCCGCAAGCGCGCGTTTCCGCACGCATCGGGTGCGAACATGGAAATTCTGTGTTAACGTAACGGAAATTACTCCACGCATTGACACCCGCATGGCCGAGCCGATTGACCTCGATCACCTCTTTCAGGACACGCGCGCCTTTCTCGCAGAGCTGGCGGCCTCCAACTCGCGCGCATGGTTCCAGACCCAGAAGACCCGCTACGACACCCTGCTGAAACGCCCTTCGGAAAAGCTTCTGGCGGAAACCGCCGCTTGGCTCGAAGCCGAGACCGGCGAGCAGCCGCGCACGAAACTCTTCCGGCCCTACCGCGACGTACGGTTTTCGCCGGACAAGACCCCCTATCACACGCACCTCCACATGATGTGGTCGCTAGGCGACGGGCGGGCGTGGATGCTGGGCATCGCGCCGGACTATGCCACGGTCGGCGCGGGCATCATGGCCTTCGGATCGGCGCAGGCCGACCGGTTCCGCGCCGCCGTCGCCGGTCCCGAAGGCGAGACGCTGGCCAAGCTGCTGGACCAGGGGTGGCGCGTCGATCCCCCGGCACTGAAACGCGTGCCCGCCCCCTACACCGCCGACCACCCGCGCGCCGACCTCTTGCGGCACAAGGGGCTGGTGGCTTGGGCCGACGACATGGACGACGCGCTCTCGCGCGATGCCGGGGCCGCCGTGCGCGACGTCATGGTCCGCGCACAACCACTGATGGACTGGCTCGGCGCCAACGCCTGAACCGCCCCCGCTCAGACCTCCGTCAGCACGTCGCGCCAGGAGTGCGCGGGCCGGTAGCCCAGCATCTCCTTCGCCTTCCGGTTGGAATAGAAAGTCTCCTGTTCGCCCATTTCACGCTTGACCGGCACACCGTCGTAGAACCGCGCGCGCACCTCCTCGTTGGACAGCGCCACCGACAGGTCGTCGTTCGAGACGTTGAACACCTCGTATCCCAGACCGTCGGTTTTCAGGCAGCACTCGACCATCCGCCCCAGATCGCGCACGTCGATATAGGCAAAGATGTTGCGCCGGCGGAGCGATGCATCCGCCACGAAGGCCGGGAACTTTTCGGCGTATTCGTGCGGTTCGATCACGTTGTTGATCCTCAGGCCGTAGATGTCGCGGCCCCAGCGCGCGTGGAAGCTGCGCCCGGTCGCCTCGTTGCAGACCTTCGAACAGGCATAGGCGTCCTGCGGCACGGTCGGGTGCTCCTCGTCCACCGGCACATATTCCGGCGTCACCTCGCCATCGGCGAAACAGATGCCATAGGTCGTTTCCGACGAGGCGAAGACCACCTTGGGCACCCCCGCTTTCATCGCCGCCTCCAGCACGTTGTAGGTCGAGACGGTGTTGACCCGGAAGGTCTCGCAGTCGGGCTTGATGAGGATGCGCGGGATCGCCGCGAAATGCACCACCGCGTCAAAGGCGGGCAGCCCGGTGCCGGGCTCCAGTTCATCGAGCCCGGCATAGCTTTGCATGGCCGAGAACACCTGCCCCGGATCGGTCAGGTCGCAGATCATGTTGTCCACGCCCTCCGCCTCCAGCGGTACGAGATCGAGGTTCAGCACCCGGTGCCCCTGCCCGACGAGGTAGGGCACCACGTGCCGCCCCGCCTTGCCCGCTCCGCCTGTGAACAGAATACGCATGTTGCCTCCCTTGCAGTCCTGTCGCGATGGCGGGGCCATTGATTTTCCCCGCACGTTCCGGCAACAGACCTAGAACGCTGACCGGAGAGAACCATGACCCGCATCGAATCCAAGTTCGCCCAACTTCGCGAGGAAGGAAAGAAAGCCTTTGTCGCCTACATCATGGCGGGCGATCCGGATGTGGACAGCTCGCTGGCGGTGATGAAGGGCCTGCCGGAGGCCGGGGTCGACGTGATCGAACTGGGCCTGCCCTTCACCGACCCCATGGCCGACGGCCCGACGATCCAGCTTGCCGGGCAGCGCGCGCTCGAAGGCGGGATGACGCTGGCCAGGACGCTCGACATGGTGCGCGCCTTCCGCGAAGGCGACGACACGACGCCGATCGTGCTGATGGGCTACTACAACCCGATCTACTCCCGCGGCGTCGACCGCTTCCTTGCCGAGGCGAAGGAGGCCGGGATCGACGGTCTCATCATCGTCGACCTGCCGCCCGAGGAAGACGAGGAACTTTGCCTGCCCGCGCAGGCCGCCGGGCTGAACTTCATCCGCCTCGCGACGCCCACCACCGACGACAAGCGCCTGCCGAAGGTCATGCAGAACACCTCCGGCTTCGTGTACTACGTGTCGATCACCGGCATCACCGGCGCCGCCGCGGCCGAGGCGGCCGACGTGGGCCCGGAAGTCGCGCGCATCAAGGCGGTGAGCGACCTGCCGGTGATCGTTGGCTTCGGCATCCGGACCCCGGAAAGTGCGAAAGCCATCGCCGGTGTCGCCGACGGCTGCGTCGTGGGCACCGCCATCGTCGGCCAGATTGCGGAGGGCAAACCCGTGGCAGACGTCCTGTCCTTCGTGAAGTCCCTCTCCGACGGCGCGCACAGCGCCTGAGAGTGCATGAAGGGGGCTTTACCCCTTGGTCCAATGCAGGTTTCGTCCCGGCTCTCAGCCGGGCCGATCCACGCTCCCCTTTTGGGCGCGCACGAAAGAGACGCGGGACGAAACTGCCCTTCGACGCAACCTCTTGAAGGTCGACTATCGGCCATGGAAAGATACACGCCTTGGTCAATGGTGCTATCTATGTCTGAATTCACTCAAAAGGAAATCACTGCGGCGAACCGGGCCGCATGGAACGCTTCCGCGCAATTGCACGGGGAAGGAGATCGTTGGGAGCAGCTTCTCGAACATGCGGCCACTCCCGGCTTTTCGGTGCTCGACCCCTTTCTGACCGCCAAACTGGAAGAGCTTGGCCTCAGCGGCAAATCCGCCGTGCAGATCGGCTGCAACAATGCCCGAGAGCTGATTTCCCTTGCGTCGCTGGGCATCCGCCCAAAAATGGGCATCGACCAGGCAAGCGGGTTTCTGGCCCAGGCAAGGCAACTCGCGGATGCAGCCGGTCTCGATCTCCAACTGCTTGAAGCAGATGTCTACGACTTGCCTTCCGGCGTCGGACAGTTCGACCTCGCTCTCATCACGATCGGCGTTCTCAACTGGATGCCCGATTTGCCCGAGTTCTTCCGCATCACCTCCCGGCTTCTCGCGCCGGGCGGACGGCTGGTCATCTACGAGACACACCCGTTTCTTGAGGTCTTCGATCCCGCCAGCCCCACACCGTTCGAGCCCGCCTTCAGCTATTTCGACAGGACACCCCAAGCGGTCACCGATGCGATCTCCTATGATGGCAAGAACCACGGCAAAGGCGAAACGGGTTACTGGTTCATTCACCCCATCGGCGAGATCGTCACGGCCTGCGCGCAGTCGGGGCTTGGCATCGAAGAGCTCAAGGAATTCGGGCACACCATCCGCGAGCCGGAATATGACATATACGCCGGGCGCGCTGCTCAGATCCCGATGAGTTATTGCCTCGTGGCGAAAAAGGCGACAGGCGCGTAGGGGCGCGCGCGGCCTTTCGCGCGCGGCGCAGCACCCGGCAAGTCGGACGTGGTGCCACCCTTCGCCGCGCCATGCGAGAAAGGCGGCCCTTTGCAATCGGCAACGGCATCCAGTGTTCCGACATGGGATATCTCGGCGCTCAAAACCCTTGCCAACTTCCCGCCAGCGCGTTGGCAGCCCCCGCACGGCACAATCTTTGGCGGCTTTGCAGGTGTGGCGGGGTCACCCCGGACATTTCAGGAGGCGGGCCATTCCCTGTACCAGTTCCTCGCGCCGGAATGGTTTGCCGACATGCGCGTCGATGCCCTGCGTGGCATAGTCCGACACTTGGTGGGTCATCACGTTGGCGGTGAGCGCCATGATCGGCACGCGCGGCGCGCCTGTCCCTGCCTCCCATGCGCGGATCGCAGCGGCCGCGACGAGACCGTCCATCACCGGCATGTTCACATCCATCAGCACGAGGTCGAAGGCCCGGGTCTTGCGGAGCGCCACCGCCTGCGCGCCGTCTGTCACCATCCTCAGGTCGAGATCGAAGGGTTTCAGCACCAGCCGCAGCACCTTCTGGTTGGTCTCGCTGTCCTCGGCCACCAGCACCCGCCAGCGGCGGGCGCGCAGCACCTGCTCGGCCTTGAAACCCTCGGCCCGGTCGATCCGCCTGTCGGCCACCGGCGCCGCGCCAAGCGCCACCGTCGCCACAAAGCACGCCCCCCCGCCCGGCACGTGTTCGTACACGAGATCGCCACCGAGGAGACGGCAGAAGCGGCGCGAGATCGCAAGCCCCAGACCCGTGCCGCCGTGGGTGCGTGTCACGCTGGCGTCGCCCTGGCTGAAGGCCTGGAACAGCCGTGGGCGATGCGCCTCCGGCACGCCGGGGCCGCTGTCGGTCACGCGCATCTGCAGTTGCCCGTCCCGCACCGTCAACAGAACGGCGACCGCCCCTTCCCGGGTGAACTTGAAGGCATTCGACAACAAGTTGGACAGCACCTGCCGAAGCCGCGTCGGATCGCTGACCACCAACGCCTTGTCCGCCATGACCTCCACGCTGAACGCAAGCCCCCGCGACGCCGCCATTTCCGAGAAAAGCGCCCGCTCCTCCGCCGCGAATGCGCGCAGGTCGAACGGGCGCATCTCCATCTCCATGCGGCCGGCCTCGATCTTCGAAAGGTCGAGGACGTCGTTCAGCAGGTCCAGAAGCACCCGGCCGGACGACAGGATCACCTGCGCCATCTCCTGCTGGTCCGGCGGCAGTCCACTTTCTTCAAGGCCGGCGGCCATGCCGAGGATCGCGTTCATCGGCGTGCGGATCTCGTGGCTGATGACCGCGAGAAAGCCGCTCTTGGCATCGTTGGCGGCCTCTGCCTCCGCCCGGGCACGCTCCAGTTCCTCCGTGCGGCTGCGGACCGCCTCTTCCAGTGCCTCCGCCTGTTCGCGCAGCGCCTTGTTGGCCTCCCACAGGGCACGGCTTTTCTGTTCCAGCAGGGCTTCGGCCTCGGCCCGGGCCTTCACCGCCCGCTCATAGCGGGCGCGGGACACCGTTTCACCCGGCACGGATGAGTGCTCTCCCAAGGTTACCGCTCCAGCGACACGTCGAACACCGCCTCGCCATCGGACACGCGCGTCACATCGACCCTGAGCGGTGTGCCGTAATGTGCCCCGCAGGCGTGGATCAGCCCCTCGCAGAACGACACCAGCGGACGTGGCGAGACGTAACACATGCGCAGCGCCTCCCCCTGCCAGGAGGTTTCGAACCGGGGCAGCTCCGCATCCGGATAGAGCTTTCGGACCTCCACATGCACCTCCGTCTCGATCGACTCGAGCATGTGCAGCGGGCCGTCCTTCGCCGCGAAGAACCCGGGATAAAGCTGGGTGAAACGGGCGTGCATCCATGCCCCGAACCGCCGCTGCAGATCCTCCGCCGGAACGCCCGTCCGTGCCGCCAGCGCCGAGACAATCGCCAGCAGTTCCGAGCAGGGGTAGTTCCCGACACGGCTGTAGGCCCCGCCCGACGCGAGCGCCAGGCCGTCCAGCACCTCGTCGACGCCCGCTTCGCCGACGACACCCTCAGCCATCGCCAGCAGTTCCGTGAAAACGATCCCCTTCATCCGGTCCTCCAGGCCACTCGCGGGCGAAGCCTACCCGCTGCCGGTGAAGAGGGCCTTAACCCCCTTGCCAGCCTTTCCCCAGATTGGTAACCAACTCTTACCAAAATCTGCGGAAAAGAGGTCCCAATGCCCGTCATCACCAACATCGAGGACCTCAAGCGCATCTACCGCCGCCGCGTTCCCAAGATGTTCTACGACTACTGCGAATCCGGGTCGTGGTCGGAACAGACCTTCCGAGAGAACGTGTCGGATTTCGACGACATCTACCTGCGCCAGCGCGTCGCCATCGACATGGCCAACCGCTCCACAAAGACGCAGATGATCGGTCAAGACGTGGCGATGCCCGTGGCGCTCGCCCCCGTCGGGCTGACCGGCATGCAGAACGCCGATGGCGAGATCAAGGCCGCCCGCGCCGCCGAGGCCTTCGGCGTGCCCTATTGCCTCTCCACCATGTCGATCTGCTCCATCGAGGACGTGGCCAGCCACACCTCCAAACCCTTCTGGCTGCAGGTCTACACCCTGAAGGACAACGATTTCATGCAGGGGCTCTTCGACCGCGCAAAAGAGGCGAAATGCTCCGCCGCCGTCATCACCGTCGACCTGCAACTGCTGGGCCAGCGGCACAAGGACCTGAAGAACGGCCTCTCCGCCCCGCCGAAGCTCACCCCCAAGTCCGTCGCCAACATGATGACCAAGGTGCAATGGGGGCTTGAGATGCTCCAGACCAAGCGCCGCTTCTTCGGCAACATCGTGGGGCATGCCAAGGGCGTCACCGATCCCTCCTCGCTGACCACCTGGACCGCCGAAAGCTTCGACCAGTCGCTGAACTGGGACCGCATCCGGGAGTTCCGCCGCATGTGGGACGGCCCGCTGATCATCAAGGGCATCATCGACCCCCGCGACGCGCTGGAGGCCTGCAACGTCGGCGCCGACGCCATCGTCGTCTCGAACCACGGAGGCCGCCAGCTCGACGGCGCCCTCTCCTCCATCCGCGCGCTGGAACCGATCGTGGACGCGGTCGGCGACCGGATCGAAGTCCATCTCGATTCAGGCATCCGCTCCGGCCAGGACGTGTTGAAGGCCGTGGCCATGGGCGCCAAGGGGTGCTGGATCGGCCGCGCCTACGTCTACGGTCTGGGCGCCATGGGCCAGGCCGGCGTCACCAAGGCGCTGGAGGTCATCCACAAGGAACTGGACACGAGCATGGCCCTCTGCGGACATCGGAACGTGAACACGGTTGACCGGGATATCCTGATGGTGCCGAAGGGATTTTCGGGGGAGTGGGGGTGAGATCGGCCCAAACTGGACGTTCGCCAGTCATTCGAGATGCTGCGGTGCAGCCCCAATTGCTGTCATTTACGTCGAAAAGTCTGGGATCGCTTCACCTTTTCTCGTAGCAGTTGTTCCTACCGGGCGCTACGCTTGCTGGGCGACACCGAACGAAAGGAGCTAAATGCTAATGGCATTGATCGAGGAGGTTCAGAAGGCCAGGCAGGACGTCGTCACCGACGGCTACGAAATGTCACTAGGAGAGGTCATCAACCTCTATAAGGACAAAGAACTCGTCATTGACCCTGTCTTCCAACGCCTGTTTCGATGGGATGACCAGCGAAAAACGCGTTTCGTGGAGTCTCTGCTGCTCGGAATACCCGTTCCCCCTATATTTGTTTTCCAAGATGACGATGGGATTTGGGAGCTTATCGACGGCCTTCAGCGTATTTCCACTGTTTTACAACTCACTGGCGACCTTGACGGCGAACGCGCTGATGAACTAGGGCCTCTAGTCCTCAATGGAACCCGCTATCTGCCAAGCTTGGATGGCAAGCGATGGAATCCGACCGTAGGGGATGCTCCAGATGGGTTGGGAAGCAAACTCCAAATCGAAATAAAGCGTGCCCGTATCAGAGTTGAGATACTCAAATCAGAAAGTGCGGACTCGGCCAAGTATGAGCTTTTTCAACGACTGAATACGGGTGGAGCAAGTCTGTCCGAGCAGGAAGTCCGAAACAGTATCGCTGTATCGATCAACAAAGATTTCTATGATTGGTTGATCGCCTTGGCAAAACACCCGAGCTTCGTCAGCACGACTCGGCAAACAGATACCGCTCTAGAAAAAGAAGCGGGCACAGAGTTGGCTCTACGGTTCTTTGCCTTTCGTCTAATCCCTTATCAGAACGGATTGGACGTGCACGAGTATCTTGACGATGCCTTATTTCAACTTGCATCGCCTGACGGCATCAACATGGCCGACGAGGCTGAAGTATTTACTAAGACTTTCGACTATCTGGAAGATGCACTTGGTAGTTCTGCCTTTCAAAGGTGGAATGGAAGTGCTTTCACAGGAAAATTCTTGATGTCGCTTTTTGAGGTTATCGCCACCGGTGTATCCAAAAACTTGCCGGCCTTAGAAGCGGTGTCGCCACAAGAAAGAAGGCAACTAATAATGGAAAAGGCGCAGAGCCTTCCGAGCGATAAAATATTTTCAAAGAACTCAGGTGCCGGAGTTCGTGGCACGACACGCCTTTCAAATCTTTTGCCTGTTGCTGAAGGCCTTATGAAGCCGTGAGGGCATGATTTGGAAAAGGTCAGAACATTAAGCGAAATGCAAACCGCTTTGGACCGCGAAATGGCATGGCGCATCAAGGAAATTGGCGTTTTCAAAGTCGGTGCAGGCAGCAATGGACCTCAGCGCAAGCCGTTTATAAGAGCTGGGGTCGCTTTGCTTTATGCACATTGGGAAGGCTTTATAAAGAACTCCTCTGAGATCTACCTCAGCTATGTTGAGAGCAGAGCCTTGCCATATCGCGACTTAAAGTCTTGCTTCGTAGTTTTCGGCCTGAAGGGCAAGATCAATACTCTTGTCGAAAGCAGGAAGTCGCTGCCCAATATCGAAGCGATGGACTTCATTTTCTCTAAGATGGATGAAACGGCAAAGTTGCAAATAAACTCCGCTGTCAACACTGATTCCAACCTGACCTCTAAGGTGTTTAGCAACATCGCTGGTTCTTTAGACATTGATACATCTGCCTATGAGACAAAATTCAATCTGATCGACTCGAGCTTGGTCGATAGAAGAAATAAGGTCGCACATGGCGAGTACCTTGACATCAAGGGAAGCGACTTTTCCAGTTTGGTTGATGACGTACTCAGTCTCATGCGGCTCTACAAAACAGACATCGAAAACGCGGCATCGCTCAAATGCTACAAGAGGGTAGCATAAAGGCGAATTACTGCGTTTCTGCTCACGCCGACTGGACGCTCTCAATGGGACGCAAAAGCTTGAGCCTCTTTTCAATGCACGGCCCAAAAAATGGATTGCACGTGGCTGAATATCCGCTTCCTGCTATCCGACTGGGTCGTTGCTGCCTGTAGCGAACTACCGCTTCCCCCCGGGATAGCCGCTGGGCCGCAAACCCAAGAGACCGAGGGGCGAATGCCTGCTTTCGCTGACTGCAGCGGTGACTTTGCGCCTGCAGAGAAAGTCGGCTCTCCGCCCAAATACGCAACCAAGCAACAGCCAATACACCTAAAATTAACCCATTATTAATAAACAAGGTTTCGCCGCGAAACCTCTCTTCCGGGCGTCCAGCCTTCATCCGGGGCCCCGTGGTCTCCAGTTAAGCCTTGCCAAATCCCCCGATCCGCGCTACCCGCACGACCTCACGCGGGGTGACAGCCTTGGAGGCACCCCGCCATAACCTATGGAGAAACAAAATGGCTGGTGAGATTCCCGATCTTCAGGCCCAGGAACGCACGGGGACGGGCAAGGGCGCCGCTCGCGCCGCACGCCGTGACGGCATGGTTCCTGGCATCGTTTTTGGTGGCGACAAAGAGCCCCTGGCGATCAACATCCCCTTCAACGTCCTGCTGAAGCGCCTCAAGCAGGGCCGCTTCAAGTCGACCCTCTTCAACCTGCAGGTCGAAGGCCACGAGGACGTCCGCGTCATCTGCCGCGACGTGCAGCGCGATATCGTGAAGGACCTTCCGACCCACGTCGACTTCATGCGCCTGCGCCGCACCTCGAAGGTGAACCTCTTCATTCCCGTGGAGTTCATCAACGAAGAGACCGCCCCCGGCATCCGCAAGGGCGGCGTCCTGACCGTCGTGCGTCCCGAAGTCGAGCTGGTCGTGACCGCCGGTGACATCCCCGAGAAGGTCGTGGTCGACCTCGGCAACATGCAGATCGGCGACATCGTTCACATCAACGACGTCACCCTTCCGGAAGGCTCGAAGGCCACCATCGACCGGAACTTCGTCATCGCCAACATCTCTGCTCCGTCGGGCCTCAAGGCCTCCGACGACGCGGATGGCGATGCGGAAGAGACCGAAGAAGCCGAAGCCTGACACCGGCCCTGCGGCGACCCGTTTCGCCGCGAACCCGAACACCAGAGCCCCCGCCCGCAGGCGGGGGCTTTTTCGTGCCTACTCCAGCACCTGCACGGCCTCGAAAATCTCCAGCTCCGGCGGCCCGAGGTACATCCCCGCCGAGGTCTTCGCCCCGCCGTGCGCCTTGCGGAAAGCCTCCGACTTCGTCCACGCCACAAAGCTCGCCTCGTCCTCCCAAACCGTGTGCGAGGCGTAGAGCACGTGGTCTTCCCGCTCCGGCCCCTTCATCAAGGCGAAGCTCCGGAACCCCGGCACCTCCTTCAGGTGGCTGTCCCGGCTGGTCCACATGTCTTCGAACGCCGCCGCCTGTGCGGGTACGACCTTGAACCGGTTCATCGTCAGATACATCGCTCAACCCCTTGGTCATTTTACGCTCACTGGTCTAGATAGGTCAGGGAACCAGCCTGCGGAGGAATACGTGCAGATTTTCGTTGGCCTCGGCAATCCCGGGGCGAAATACGCGGCCAACCGGCACAACATCGGCTTCATGGCCATGGACCGGATCGCCGGGGACCACGGTTTTGGCCCTTGGAAAGCGAAGTTCCAGGGACAGGTCGCCGAGGGCCGGTTGGGCGGCGACAAGGTGATTCTGCTCAAGCCCGAGACCTTCATGAACCTTTCCGGCCAGTCGGTGGGCGAGGCGATGCGGTTCTACAAGCTGGAGCCGGGCGACGTGACGGTCTTCCACGACGAACTTGACCTCGCTCCGGGTAAATGCCGGGTTAAGATGGCGGGCGGTCATGCCGGTCACAACGGCCTGCGCTCGATCCACGGACACATCGGCGAGGCGTACCGCCGCGTCAGACTGGGCATCGGGCATCCCGGCCGCAAGGAGCTGGTCGCGGCCTACGTGCTGCACGATTTCCACAAGGCCGATCAGGACTGGCTGGACGACCTGCTGCGCGGCATTTCGGACGGGGCGCCGCACCTGGCCGACGGCGATGCGGGCAAGTTCCAGAACGCCGTGGCGCTCAGGACAGCCCCCCCGCGCTCGTCCGGCGGCGGGACCAAGAAGGATGAAAAGCCCGCCGCAAAGCCCCTGCCCGAAACTGAAAAACCGGATGCGCGCAGCCCCATGCAAAGGCTGGCCGACAAGTTCCGGTGATGGGCCGCCTTCTCAGGCGCACCGGTCAGGTCCTGACGGTGCTGCTTCTGGCCACCGCATGTCTCGTGGCGTGGAAATTCGAAGAGATCAAGCGCCTGCGCGCGGTCACGACCCTCTTCAATGAAGGCCGGATCGTCCATAATTTCAGTCACATGGATGAGCTTTTCGAAAGCGCGCCCATGCCGATCCCTGCCCCGCCGGAGCCTCTGCCGCCCGGGCCTGCCATGACGATGCCCGCAGACTGGGAAGACTGGCTGGCGCGCCGCGCCGTGACCGGCGTCGTGGTGCTGAAACACGGCAAACGCGTGCACGAGACGTACCGGCTGGGCACGCAACAGTCCGACCAACGCATTTCGTGGTCTGTGGCCAAATCCTATTTGTCCGGGCTTTTCGGCATCTTGTTGGCCGAGTGTCATGTGGACAGCCTGGATGACCCGGTGACGCGCTACGTGCCGGATCTGGCGGGCAGCGCATACGATGGCGTGACTATCCGAAACGTCTTGCAAATGACCTCGGGCGTCGCTTTCGATGAGGACTACCTGGATTTCTGGAGCGACATCAACAAGATGGGCCGCGTCCTTGCGCTTGGCGGCTCGATGGACGATTTCGCCGCCGGGCTGTCCGACCGTGACGGCCCCGCAGGCGCGCGCTGGCACTATGTCTCGATCGACACGCATGTGCTGGGGATGGTTGTGCGCGGCGCCACAGGGCGGTCTCTGCCCGACCTTCTGGCGGAAAAGCTGCTGGTGCCCATGGGGACTTATGGCACACCTTATTACGTGACGGACGGTTACGGCGTTGCCTTCGCGTTGGGCGGCCTGAACGTCACCACACGCGACTATGCCCGCATGGGAGAGATGTTCCGCCTTGGCGGCGCGTTGCAGGGCCGCCAGATCGTTCCCCGGGCCTGGGTCGAAGAAAGCACGACGCCCTCTGCCCCGAGCGAGCCGGGCAAACTGCGGTACGGGTATCAGTGGTGGATGCCGGCAGACGCACGGAAAGGTGAATTCATGGCCCGTGGCGTTTACGGGCAATACGTCTATGTCGACCGTCAAAGCCAAACCGTCGTGGCGATCAATGCCGCCGACCGGAGTTTTCGCGACACCGGCGCTTTCGACGATGCCCTGGCCATGTTCCGAAAAATATCGGGAGGCACGCAATGATCCAGAAAGACAAGGAAATCAACGTATTGGGAGAGCCTCTTGCGGCATGCTCCGGCGATCCTCTGACCGGCTTCTTTCGCGACGGCCATTGCAACACCTGCGCCGAGGATCGCGGCAGCCACACGGTCTGCGCGGTGATGACGGCGGAATTCCTCGCTTATTCGAAGTACGTGGGCAACGACCTGTCCACGCCCCGCCCGGAGTTCCGCTTTCCGGGGTTGAAGCCCGGCGACGCTTGGTGCCTGTGCGCGGGCCGCTTTTTGCAAGCCCACGACGAGGGTTGCGCGCCGAAGGTCAACCTTGCCGCCACACATGCCCGCGCCCTGGACATCGTTCCGCTGGACGTGCTGGAAACCCATCGCACCGACGATCCGACGCCGGATTGACATCTAAAGCGGGGCAGATCGGGTTTTTTGCCCATTTGTGATGCATTGCGGTTCATTAGGGGCGTTTTTGCGGGCACGCCTATCCTATACCCGATCAATCCCCAGAGTTGTCCATAGCGCATTCAGGCGGCGGCGCTGGTCTGTTCGACGAACAATTCCTCGATGAACAGGCTGAGGAGCTGCGCCCTGCCCGACACCGAGGCCTTTCGGTAGATCGCATTTGTCTGCGCCTTTACCGTGCCTTCGGAGGTGTTGCGCAACGCAGCGATTTCACCGGTCGACAGACCCTTGATCAGGAACATGGCCACGTCACGCTCAGCCGGGGACAGCGACCACTCGGCAAACCGTTCCTCGATCACCTCCATGAGCGCCCCCGACGCCAGTCTGAGCCGGGATTCCGCGTCGGCCTGCCTGAGCATCGCACTGCGCAGAAGCAGCCCGCTGGCGATCACGCCAAACAGCAGGCCCAAGATGGCGCCGATCTCGATCAGCTCCATCAGCGCCCAGGAAACAGGGTTGTACTGCACCCCCAAAAGCGAAGCGAGCACGTCCCACAGCAGAAAACTGCCGCAAACGAGTTGCAGCAGCAAGAGGAGCGCGAAAACGGGCCAGACCTTCACGAGGCGCAGGTAGGGAGCATTGGCATCCGGGCAGTTTGGCGCGTGTGCGCGGTTAGGTCGAGAGGAGACTTGGGGGTGTCGGGCACGGCTCTACGGTTTGCCAGACCCGTTGCCCCGGTCCGACTTGTCCTTGCTTTTTCCGGAGTTGCCTGACGCATTTCCGCCTGACGACTTCCCGCCGGAGCCGTTGTTGCCGGCGGAGCCGCCCTTGCCTGAGGACTTGCCAGAAGAGCCACCGGAGGCGTTGGACGATCCACCATTGCCCGAAGGCCCGGGTGAAGCAGCGGATGGCCCTTTGTCACCGGAGGCCGGCGCGGTCGCACCGGGCGTTGTGGTGCTGGGTCGCGGAGCGCCGTTGTCGGTCCGTTCGGTGTGATAATCGCGCAGGATCGCCCCGGTCGAGGGGTTCAGAACGATTTCACGGTCGCCCGGCTGGCCTGTCGCGGTGATCCGTATCCGGCCAAGCAGCGTGCGCTGGACGCGGATCTCTTCGTATTTCTCGGATCGCAGCCGGTCCACGATCTGATCGAGCGCCGATTGTGCCAGACCCGCCGTGCCGGTCAGCAGCATGGCGGCGGTGATGGGTGGGAGGACGATGCGTTTCACGAACGGTCTCCTGCAATCTCGGTCATTGGCGGCACAGACGGGCCGGTCTGCGTCGGTGTCGCGGGTGATCCGGAAACCGACACGACGGGGCGCCGCAAACACTGCCATCCTACCGAGCTTGCCGCACGCGGAGCAGGTGTTGGGGACATTCACACCGCGTCACAGTAAGACAGCATGCGCCCCGCCGTATCTGAATTTCAAATGGTCCAGACCTGTCGGAAAGGCAATAAACTCATGGAAAAGCGACATAAACCTGAGTTTAGCGCCGCTTTTCCACGTCCTTTTGCAGGGCCTTAGCCCATATCGACGCCAAGGTGCTTGGCGACGGTGAAGATGTCCTTGTCGCCCCGGCCACAGAGGTTCATGCAGATGATGTGATCCTTGGGCAGCTCCGGCGCGATCTTCATCACGTGGGCCAATGCATGCGACGGTTCGAGCGCCGGGATGATACCCTCGGTCTCGCAGCAGAGCTGGAACGCCTCCAGCGCCTCCTTGTCGGTGATCGCGACGTATTGCGCGCGACCGATCTCGTGCAGCCAGGCGTGCTCTGGCCCGATGCCCGGATAATCGAGCCCCGCGGAGATCGAGAAGCCTTCGAGGATCTGCCCGTCGTCGTCCTGAAGCAGGTAGGTGCGGTTGCCATGCAGAACCCCGGGGCGGCCGCCTGTCAGCGAAGCGCAGTGCTCCATCTTGTCGTTCACGCCCTTGCCGCCGGCTTCGACGCCGATGATCGAGACCTCCTTGTCGTCGAGGAACGGGTAGAACAGCCCCATGGCATTGGAGCCGCCGCCAATGGCGGCGATGATGGTGTCGGGCAGACGGCCCTCGGCCTCCATCATCTGTTCCCGGGCTTCCTTGCCGATGATCGCCTGGAAATCACGAACCATTGCCGGATACGGGTGCGGGCCCGCCACGGTGCCGATGCAGTAGAAGGTGTCGCGCACGTTGGTGACCCAGTCGCGCAGCGCGTCGTTCATGGCGTCCTTCAGCGTGCCGCGACCGGACGTCACGGGCACCACTTCGGCACCGAGCAGCTTCATGCGGAAGACGTTCGGTTGCTGGCGCTCGACGTCATGCGCGCCCATGTAGACCACGCACTTCAGGCCGAACTTGGCACAGACGGTGGCGGTGGCCACGCCGTGCTGCCCTGCCCCGGTTTCCGCGATGATGCGGGTCTTGCCCATGCGGCGGGCGAGAATGATCTGGCCCAGCACGTTGTTGATCTTGTGCGCGCCGGTGTGGTTCAGCTCGTCGCGCTTCATGTAGACCTTGGCACCGCCGAGACGCTCGGTCAGCCGTTCGGCGTAGTAGAGGGGCGACGGACGGCCGACGTAGTGCTTCCAGAGAAAGTCCATCTCGGCCCAGAAGCTGTCGTCGGTCTTGGCCTTCTCGTACTCCTCCTCAAGCGAGAGGATGAGCGGCATAAGCGTTTCCGACACGAAACGCCCTCCGAAGATGCCGAAGCGGCCCTTCTCGTCGGGGCCGGTCATGAAACTGTTAACGAGATCGTCCATAACGCCTCTCCTCATGTGTGTACCTGCGCTGAATAGGGCATTTGAGCGCCCTTGGCGAGAGCGGTCAGGCCCGCGCCGCGGCCCTTTCCAACGCCGGATAGCGCAGTCCGAGCGTCACCCCCCGTGCGGTGAGGGCCACCAGAAGGGACAGCCACAGCCCGTGATTCTCCAGCGGTCCGATCAGGAGGAACACGCTGGCAAAGTAGCAGGCCGCCGAGATCACCATCATGTTGCGCATGTCGCCGGTGCGGGTCGCGCCGATGAAGATCCCGTCGAGCATCCACGACGCCAGCCCGACCAGCGGGGCCGCGACCATCCACGGCAGGTAGGTTCGCGCGACTTCGCGCACCGCCGGGTCGACGGCCATGATGTCGATGATGAACCCGCCGAGGAGCGCGAATCCAAGCGCGAAGATGACGTTGCAGATCAGCCCCCAAAGGCTTGTCATAAGCGCGGCGCGGCGGATGCGGTCGACCGCGCGGGCGCCCACCGCCTGCCCCACCAGTGCCTCCGCCGCGAAGGCGAAGCCGTCGAGCGCGTAGATCATGATGTGCAGGAATTGCAGCAGCACCTGGTTCGCGGCGAGGGTCACGTCGCCAAAGCGCCCGCCCAGAAGCAGGAAGGAGACCATGACCGATTCCAGCAGCAGCGAACGGATCAGGATGTCGGTGTTGACCACCGCCATGCGCTTGAGCTTCAGGCGGTCGAAGACCCGGTCCCAGTCGCGCCATGCGGGCACGCGGAAGGCCGCGCGGCAGAGGAAAAGTCCCATTGCAAGACCTGACCATTCGGCGATGAAGGTCGCGGTGGCCACGCCGGAGACGCCCCAGCCCAACGACACGACGAACCACAGATCGAGGGCCACGTTGATGCCGTTCATCCAGAGCTGCAGCAGGAAAACGTCACGCGTGCGCTCCTGCGCAATCAACCAGCCGTTGATTCCGTAGATGGCGATGGCGGCGGGTGCGGACCAGATGCGGATGCGCATGTAGTCGCGGGCCAGCGCCTCGACCTCGGCGCTGGCGGGAGAGACGGCAAAGGCCCCACGGTAGACCAGCGCCTGCAGGACGATCAGCGTGAATCCCCCGGCAAAGCCGATCATCAGAGCCCGGGTCAGGAGGGCCGCGACCTCGGGCCGGTTGCCCTCTCCGGCGGCCTGCGCGGTCAGCCCGGCGGTGCCCATCCGGAGGAAGCCGAAGATCCAGTAGATGGCGGTCAGCACGACGCTGCCCACGCCCACGGCGGCGATCGGTTCGGGCGACGGGATCTGCCCGACTACGCCGGTGTCCACCGCCCCCAGAAGCGGCACGGTGATGTTGGCCAGAAGAATCGGCAGGGCAATCTTCAGCACCCGCGCATTGGTGATCGGTGCAAATGCGGGTGATGTCATGCCGTTTCCCTTCGGGTCCTGCACCGTTTCTTGAAACGATGCCGCCGGGAGGTCAAGGCGATGGGCCGCGCACTGTTGCGCGGTGCCGGAGGGCCTAGCCCTGCTGGCCGCGCGGCATCAGGAAATGGGCGGTGGCCTGTGCGAAGGGGCGGTCGCGGTTGTCCTGCCATGCCTCTGCCTGGACAGAGGCGTAGCGGCGTCCGGAGCGGGTGACCCGGGCGCGCCCGTAGGCATCGCGCGGCAGGCCCGACCGCAGGTAATCCACTGTAAAGTCGATGGTCTTGGGCAGGCGGGGCAACTGGCCGGAGGCCATGGCATCGAGATCCAGCGCGCCGGCTTCGAGGTCGCCCCAGAGCCACGTCCAGTTGAGCGTGACCATGGCGGTGACTTCCAGAAAGGCCGCTGTCACGCCGCCGTGGATCGCGGGCAGGAAGGGGTTGCCGATCAGGTCCTCGCGGAACGGCAGCACGGCGGTCAGTTCGTCCCCGCGGCGGTCGAAGGTCACACCGAGGTAGGCGATGTAGGGCACGCCGGAGACCAGCGCGGACAGGGCCGCATCGCGGCGCTGCTTGACGACCTGGACGGGTTCGGGGGCGGCGCGCGTCATGTCATGTCTCCGCGATCTTTCTGGTTGGGCGCCTGTTCGACGGTGAACGTCCCCGTCGCGGTGGCCACCGGCCGTTCGGTGTCGTCGTCACAGGCCGTGGCGCGGATGAAGGCCACCGAGCGCGTGATGTGGTAACATTCGGCCCGCGCGGTTACGGTCTGGCCGGGTGACGCCGGACGCATGTAGTCGATGCGCAAACTGATCGTGGCGGTCCCTGCGGGGGCGCGCGGATGGCTCATGACCGCGGCGCCCGAGCAGGTGTCCATCAGCGCCGAGACAGCGCCGCCGTGGATCACCCCGCTTTCCGGATCGCCGATGAAGCGGCTGTCGTAGGGCATCTCGATCACCGCGATGCCTTCGCCGATATCGACGATGTGCATGCCGAGCGCCTTGGCATGGGGGATCGTTTCGATGAATTGCCGCGCGATGCGGGCCTTGTCGGCGGTCATGGGCATACCTCTTGCGGCGTATCGGGGGGACGGTGGCATGCCGCTCAAAAAGGGTCAATCGACCAGCCAATCTTGCCAGAGGCGACGCAGCGGCATAGCGTTCGGCGTGTATGAGCTGGAGTATGTGGGATGGGCAATGTGCGGTTGAGCTTCAAGGAAATGTGCGCGAAGTTCGATGTCACGCCGCGCACACTGCGGTATTACGAATATATCGAACTGCTCTCGCCGGAGCGGGAAGGCCGCGCCCGGTTCTACGGCGCGCGGGAAGTCGCCCGGATGACGCTGATCCTGCGCGGCCGCAAGTTCGGCTTCCCGCTGGAGGACATCCGGCAGTGGCTGACCATCTATGAAAAAGACGGCAACCAGGCGCAGATGCGCGCATGGGTTGTGCTCGCGGACAAGCAGCTCAAAGAACTCGAAGAACAGAAACAGCAGATCGAAGAAGCGCTCACCGAACTCAAAGCGCTTCGGGACGAAACCGCGCACTCGCTCGATTCGTGACGGTTCCCGCTGCCGAAGCGGTTTGAGCGCTCATCTTATGCGGGTAAGGTTTACCTTACCGACGCCCTGCGTGACCCCTGTAACATTGTTGCCATGTGTGCGTTGCGGCCTTGCAGGAAGTTACGTCAGTTACGATGTGACGCAGCGTACGAGTTACGTCATGTAAAATTCCCATTGTAAGAATGGATCGAAATACGCACCTCGGGCGTCTCCTTCATGAGAAACCGAGGAAAGCGGACATGACCGAAGACAAGACAATGACAATTAGGGAGATGTGCGACGCCTACGAGGTGACCCCCCGAACCCTGCGTTTTTATGAGCAGAAAGAGCTTTTGGCCCCCATCCGGGACGGACAGAAGCGGCTTTACACGAAACGCGAACGGGCACGCCTTGTGCTGATTCTCCGCGGCAAGCGCTTCGGGTTCAGCCTTGAGGACATTCGCCAGCTCCTGGACCTATACGAACTGGGCGACCAGCAGCGCACGCAACTGGAAAAAGCCTACGAAATTGCCGAAGCGCGTCTGGAGGAGATGATCCGCCAACGCAACGACCTCGACAGCGCGATCGTCGAGCTGAGGGAACAGATGCAATGGGGCGAGAAGATGCTTGCCTCCATGGAAGAGAAGAAGGCGGCGGCAGAGTAGATGTCCCGCTGAACGACCGGCGCGCCGACCTGCGCGCAGGATGAAGGGAGAGAGACATGCCGACTTACAATGCCCCCGTGAAGGACCAGATGTTCGTTCTCAACGACGTCCTGAAGATCGGCACGGCGGACATACCAGGATACGAGGACCTGGACAGGGATACTGTCCAAGCGATCCTGGACGAGGCGGGAAAGGTCGCACGCGACGTGCTGGCACCGCTGAACGTGGTCGGCGACACGGAAGGATGCGTTCTCGAAAACGGCGTGGTTCGCACGCCGAAGGGGTTCAAGGACGCGTTCGACCAGGTGCGGGAGGGCGGCTGGACGGCGCTCGACTGCGATCCGGAATTTGGCGGCCAGGGTTTGCCCTATGTGGTCGCTACGGCAGTGGGCGAGCAGTTCTCGGCCGCGAACATGGCTTTCAACATGTACCAGGGGCTCACTCACGGCGCCTACTCGGCCATCCACACTCACGGGACCGAAGACCAGAAAGCCACGTTCCTGCCGCGCATGGTGACCTGTGAATGGACAGGCACCATGAACTTGACGGAGCCGCATTGCGGCACCGACCTCGGCCTGATGCGCACGAAGGCCGAACCTCAGGACGACGGCAGCCACAAGATCACCGGGCAGAAGATCTTCATCTCGGCCGGCGACCACGACATGTCCGACAACGTCGTCCATCTCGTGCTGGCGAAGATCCCCGGGGGCCCCGACGGCATCAAGGGCGTATCGCTGTTCATCGTGCCGAAATTCCTCGTGAACGAGGACGGCAGCCTTGGCGACCGCAACGCCGTCTCGGTCGGCAAGATCGAAGAGAAGATGGGCATCCACGGCAACTCCACCTGCGTCATGAACTACGACGGGGCGACGGGCTATCTGCTGGGCGAGGCGCACAAGGGGATGCGCGCCATGTTCACCATGATGAACGAGGCCCGGCTGGGCGTGGGACTGCAGGGCTATGCGCAGGCCGAGGTGGCCTACCAGAACGCGCTGGCCTATGCCAAGGACCGGCTTCAGGGCCGCGACGTGACGGGGGCAAAGAACCCGGACGGCCCGGCCGATCCGCTGATCGTGCACCCCGACATCCGCCGGTCCCTGATGGACCAGAAGTCGTTCGTCGAGGGCGCGCGGGCCTTCGTCTACTGGGGTGCCGCGATGATCGACCGGGCGCACCGCAATTCGGACAAGGACGCGGACGGGCTGATCTCGCTGATGACGCCGGTCATCAAGGGCTTCCTGACCGACCGGGGCTTCGACATGTGCACGCAGGCGCAGCAGGTCTACGGCGGCCACGGCTACATCGAGGAATGGGGTATGTCGCAGTTCGCCCGCGATGCCCGGATCGCGATGATCTACGAAGGCGCGAACGGCGTTCAGGCGCTGGACCTCGTGGGGCGCAAGCTGGCGCAGGACGGCGGCAAGCACGTCATGGCCTTCTTCGACATGGTGAAATCCTACCTCGCCGAAGCCAAGGGCAAGGACGAGGCCTTCGACAAGGCGTTCCTCGATCCGCTGAAGGCCGCATCGAAGGACCTACAGGGCGCTGGCATGTACTTCATGCAGAACGGCATGAAGACTCCGAACGCGGCGCTGGCGGGGTCCTATGACTTCATGCACCTCTTCGGGCACGTCTGCCTCGGCCTGATGTGGGCGAAGATGGCCGAAGCCGCGAACGAGGTGCTGGCGTCGGGCGCCGGGGATGCCGAGTTCCTCAAGGCGAAGATCGACACGGGGCGCTACTACATGGCGCGGCAACTGCCGATGACGGCGACGCACCTGAAGCGGATCGAGAGCGGCGCGGAGCCCGTGATGGCGCTTGAGGCGGAGGCCTTTTGAAGGGAAGGTGGGGTACAACCCCACCCTACCCCGGAGCTGCCCGTGCCCAAACGTTTTCGCCTGACCCGACGCTTCCCGGTGGCCATGACGGAAGACGGCTACCGCAAGCTGAGGGCCTTTGCGCAGGAAGCCGGGCTGGACGAGGGAGAGGCGCTGTCCTTCCTCTTCGAACACTTCGAGAGCGTCACGGACGAAGATGCGCTGGCCCACCGCCTGCGCCTGTTCAATGCCGAGTTGGAGTCTCGAAAACGATAAGCCCCATGCGCCGACAGCGCCCGGGGCGGATGACCGCCAGAACCGGATGAAAGACTTCTGATGACCTGGATGACCGACGAACACGCCATGCTGGCGGAGATGACGCGAAAGTTCATCGAGACCGAGTGGCAGCCGCTTTTCGAAAAGTGGCGCAAGCAGGGCCAGATGGACCGGGAGACATGGACGCAGGCCGGGGAGCTCGGTCTGCTCTGTCCCTCGGTGCCCGAGGAATACGGCGGCGCCGGCGGCGACTTCGGCCACGAAGCGGTGATCCTGATCGAGGCGGCACGCGCCAACCTCGCGTCGTGGGGACACGGCATACACTCCGGCATCGTGGCCCATTACATCCTGGCCTACGGCACAGAGGAGCAGAAGGCGCGCTGGCTGCCGAAAATGGTGACGGGCGAACTGGTGGGCGCGCTGGCGATGACCGAACCCTCGGGCGGCTCGGACGTGCAGAACCTGAAGACACGTGCGGTGCGCGATGGAAACGTCTACCGGCTCTCGGGTCAGAAGACGTTCATCACCAACGGCCAGCACGCCAACCTGATCGTGGTGGCCGCAAAGACCGACCCGTCGCAGGGCTCGAAGGGCACCTCGCTGATGGTGGTGGAAACCGACGGCGCAGCGGGCTTCACCCGCGGCCGCAACCTCGAAAAGATCGGCTGCCACGCGGCGGACACCTCGGAGCTGTTCTTCGACGACGTGGCGTTGCCGCCGGAGAACCTGCTGGGGGGCGAGGAAGGCCAGGGCTTCTACCAGATGATGAAGCAGCTCCCCCAGGAGCGCCTGATCATCGGCTGCGGCGCAGTGGGCGCGATGAAAGGCGCGATGGAGCGCACGGTCCGCTACTGCAAGGAACGCGAGGCCTTCGGCGGCCCACTGACCCAGTTCCAGAACACCCGCTTCAAGCTGGCCGAATGCGCAACAAAGACGTCGGTGGCACGTGCGTTTCTCGACGCATGCATGGCAGATCACCTCAACGGCACGCTGACGGTCGAGAAAGCCGCAATGGCGAAGTACTGGCTGAGCGACACACAAGGCGAGGTGCTGGACGAGTGCCTGCAACTGCACGGCGGCTACGGTTACATGCAGGAATACGCTGTGGCGGAGATGTGGACCGATGCCCGGGTGCAACGCATCTACGGCGGCACGAACGAAATCATGAAGGAACTGATTGCGCGCGCCCTCTGACGACGGCGCGCGTGGCGAGGGAGGAATTCGAGTATTTGGAAAGCAGAGAAACAGGAAGGTCGCACATCTGAACCCCGCTCCGGGGCGGCGGTCGACCTTCCTGCCTTGCCTGCGCCTTTGGCGAGATGCAGGGCTTCTCCGCTTGCGGTCATCGGCTCTCCAGCCTGTACCGCCACAAGAGGATCGGGCATCGGAGTTAACGCCCGCTTACCAGGGAAGCGCTCTCGTGCTTCTTTGCTTCGAAAATACTCCACGGGGGTCCGGGGGGTGTGAAACCCCCGGTCCTGCACGGGACACAGGCGCTTTGGGAGGTGCTGCGATATGACGATGACACTCTACTGCTTTGGCGAGTCGGGCCATTCCTACAAGGCCGCGCTGGCGCTGCAGCTTGCGGGACTGGACTGGACGGCGCAGAAGGTCGACTTCTTCGCGGGCGAGACGCGCGGTGCGGCGTACCGCGCCGAGGTCAACGAGATGGGCGAATGTCCGGTGTTGGTCGACGGCGACGTGAAGCTGAGCCAGTCCGGCGTGATCCAGCAGTACCTTTCGGACACCTACGGCCATTTCGGCGGCACGACGCCTGAAGAGAAGCTCGAGGTGCTGAGGTGGGTGCTTTGGGACAATCACAAGCTGTCCTCGATGGCCGGCATGACGCGGTTCCTGATGAACTTCCTGCCGGAGAACAAGCGCCCGGCGGAGGTGATCGCCTTCAATCAGGGGCGGCTCAAGTCGGCTTACGGCATCCTCGACGCGCATCTGAAGGGGCGCGACTGGATCGTGGGGGGCGGACCGACCAATGCCGATCTGACCTGTTGCGGGTATCTCTATTACCCCGAGCCTTTCGGCTTCGACCGTGCCGAGTGGCCGGAGATCGACCGCTGGCTTGGCAATATCGCAGCCCTGGACGGCTGGAAGGCACCTTACGACCTGATGCCGGGATCCCCGGCGGACCGGGCCTGAGGGATGCTCGGGGCGGCGGGTCGGCACGGCGGCGGTTCCCGGGGTTTTCCGGGTGATCTGGCCGGCACCTTTCCGCTCGCCGCGGTGGTGAAGAATTCGAACAAGACGACGATGAAAGGACGGGTCTCATGACCGAAGCCTATATCTATGACGCCGTGCGCACGCCGCGCGGCAAGGGCCGCAAGGATGGCGCGCTGCACGAGGTGACCTCGCTGCGTCTTTCGGCGCAGGTTCTGAACGCGGTGAGGGAACGCAACGGGCTCGACGGCCATGCCGTGGAGGACGTGATCTGGGGCAACGTCACGCAGGTGGGCGAACAGGGCGGCTGCCTTGCGCGGTCTGCCGTGCTGGCTTCGGATCTCGACGAGTCGATCCCCGGCCTCGCCATTAACCGGTTCTGCGCCAGCGGGCTGGAGGCCGTGAACCTGGCCGCCAACCAGGTGAAGGGCGGCGCGGGGTCTGCCTATATTGCCGGCGGCGTGGAGATGATGGGCCGCGTGGCCATGGGCTCGGACGGGGCGGCGATCGCCGTGGACCCCAGCCTTGCCATGGACCGCTACTTCGTCCCGCAGGGAATCAGCGCCGACATCATCGCGACGGAGTACGGCTTTTCCCGCGACGACGCCGATGCGCTGGCGGTGGAGAGTCAGCGGCGCGCGGCGGCGGCCTGGGAGGACAACCGCTTCGAGAAATCCGTGGTGACGGTGCGCGACGTGAACGGCCTGCCGATCCTCGACCGGGACGAGTACATGCGTCCCGGCACCGATATGCAGAGCCTCGGCGCGCTGAAGCCGTCGTTCAAGGACATGGGAGAAGTCATGCCCGGTTTCGACGCCGTGGCGCTGATGAAGTACCCGCATCTGGAACGGATCAACCATATCCACCACGCGGGCAATTCGTCGGGGATCGTCGACGGCTCGGCCGCCGTGCTGATCGGCAACAAGGCCTTCGGCGAGCAGTACGGGCTGAAGCCGCGCGCGAAGATCCGCGCGACCTGCAAGATCGGCACCGATCCGACCATCATGCTGACCGGCCCGGTTCCGGCGACAGAGAAGATCCTGAAGGATGCGGGCATGTCGATCGGCGACATCGACCTCTTCGAGGTGAACGAAGCCTTCGCCAGCGTGGTCTTGCGCTTCATGCAGGCGTTCGACGTCTCTGACGACAAGGTGAACGTGAACGGCGGCTCCATCGCCATGGGTCACCCGCTGGGCGCGACCGGGGCGATCATCCTCGGCACCCTGCTGGACGAGCTGGAGCGCACCGGCAAGGGCACGGGGCTGGCCACGCTGTGCATCGCATCCGGCATGGGCGCGGCGACGATCATCGAACGGGTGTGACCCCTTACCAGACGCGAACCGGGTTTCCGTTGCGCCACCTGGCCGTGTATGACGGCTGCAGGATGTCCCGCCGGCACAGGCGGGACGGCAAGACAGGAAAAAGGAAGGCAGCATGCCAAAGATCGATTTGGACAGTGTCCCCGCGCGGACCGGTTCGGGCTACCCCGCGCCTTACGATGCGCAAGTGGCCGGCCGCAGCGTACAACGGCTGGGCGACGCCGGTGGCCTGTCGCAATTCGGCGCGAACCTCGTGCGGCTGGCGCCGGGGGCAATGTCCTCGCTGCGTCATTGGCACGTCCGTCAGGACGAATTCGTGATGATGACGCAGGGTGAGCTGGTCCTGGTCGAGGACAGCGGCGAGACGGTGCTGCATCCGGGCGACTTCTGCGCCTTCCCCGCCGGGAGCGAGAACGGCCACCACCTCGTGAACCGTTCGGAGGCGGAGGCGGCCTTTCTCGTGATCGGCACCCGGACGGATCGCGAGACCGGCTGGTTTTCCGAAACAGACCTGAAGGTCGAGATCATGGACGGCCAGATGCGGTTCACGCGCCGTGACGGATCATCGCTCGGGCAGGATGCGGGCGCCGCGCAGCCCGTGAAGGGAGAGGTTTTCGCCGCCCTGGGCAAGCAGCTGACCAAGGCGCTGCTGTCGGGCGACTTCGAGCTCTACAAGACGAATTTCCACCTTCCGATGAGCGTGCACCCGCAAAGCGGCGAGCCCTACATGCTGAGTTCGGAGGCGGAGCTGCGCGAGGACTTCGACCTCTACCACGCCGCGCTGAAGGCGCAGGGCATCGACGACATCCGGCGCGAAGTGATCCGCGTCCTGCGCCCCGATCCCGAAAGCAAGGTGGTCGAGGCGGAGATGCACTTCCTGCGCGGCGCGGAAACGATCGTGGAGCCGTTCGTGACCACCTTCCGGCTGGAAAACCACGGGCCGGGCTGGCGCATCGCCCGGATCATCAGCTCGCTCGGACATATCAACTGGACCCGGGGCCTGTCCCGGATCCGCGACAACATGAAATTCGAACTGGACTGAAGGCGCGGGCGCCCTGCCCGGCCCGGTCCCCACCCTGACAAGACGAGAGGCGGAGAAAACATGACCGATTTCACCAGTGCAACGGACGCCGACGGCGTCGCGGTCATCACATGGGACGTGCCCGGCAAGTCGATGAACGTGCTGAGCCTTGAGGGGCTGGAGGAACTGGACGGGCTGGTGGATGCCGCCCTCGCGGACGAGGCGGTGAAGGGCATCGTCATCACCTCCGGCAAGGACACCTTCGCGGGTGGCATGGACCTGAACATCATTGCGAAGATGAAGGACATGGCGGGCGACGATCCGGCCAAGGGCCTGTTCGAGGGTGTGATGCGGATGCATGGCGTTCTGCGCAAGATCGAACGTGCGGGCATGGACCCCAAGACCAACAAGGGTGGCAAGCCCGTCGCTGCCGCCCTGCCCGGCACGGCGCTGGGGATCGGGCTGGAACTGCCGCTGTCCACGCACCGGATCTTTGCCGCAGACAATCCGAAAGCCAAGATCGGCCTGCCGGAGATCATGGTCGGCATCTTCCCCGGCGCAGGCGGCACAACCCGGCTGGTGCGCAAGATGGGGGCGATGGCGGCCTCTCCCTTCCTGTTGGAGGGCAAGCTGTCAGCGCCGGCCAAGGCCAAGTCCGCCGGGATCATCGACGAGGTGGTCGAAGATCCGCTGGCCGCGGCGAAGGCATGGGTGCTGACCGCAAAGGACGCCGACATCCTGAAGCCCTGGGACGCGAAGGGCTACAAGATGCCCGGCGGCGCGCCCTACCACCCGGCAGGCTTCATGACCTTCGTGGGCGCTTCGGCGATGGTGAACGGCAAGACCAAGGGCGTCTACCCGGCGGCCAAGGCGCTTCTTTCGGCGGTCTACGAAGGCGCGCTGGTCCCCTTCGAAACGGCGCTGAAGATCGAGGCGCGCTGGTTCACCAACATCCTGATGAACCCGTCTTCGGGCGCGATGATCCGGTCGCTCTTCATCAACAAGGAAGCGCTGGAGAAGGGCGCCGTGCGTCCCGAGGGCGTGCCGGACCAGCGGGTGAGGAAGGTCGGTGTGCTGGGCGCTGGCATGATGGGCGCGGGCATCGCGCTGGTGTCGGCTCAGGCGGGCATCGAAGTGGTGCTGATCGACCAGAAGCAGGAGGCCGCGGACCGCGGCAAGGCCTACACCGAGAGCTTCATGGACAAGGGTATCGCCAAGAAGAAGGCGACGCCGGAGAAGAAGGCAGAGGTGCTGGGCCGGATAACCGCGACCACGGATTACGCAGCCCTTGCCGATGCCGATCTGATCATCGAGGCGGTCTTCGAGGACCCGAAGGTGAAGGCAGAGGTGACGAAGGCGGTCGACGCGGTGACCTCCGACGACTGCATCTTTGCCACCAACACCTCGACCCTGCCGATCTCGGAGCTGGCGAAGGCGTCGAAGAACCCGGAGCAGTTCATCGGCATCCACTTCTTCTCGCCCGTCGAGAAGATGATGCTGGTGGAGATCATCCGCGGCAAGGAAACCGGCGACCGCGCCGTGGCCAAGGCGCTCGACTACGTGCGCCAGATCCGCAAGACGCCCATCGTCGTGAACGACGCGCGTTTCTTCTACGCCAACCGCTGCATCATCCCCTACATCAACGAGGGCATCCGGATGGTGAAGGAGGGCGTGGCCCCTGCCCTGATCGAGAACGCCGCGAAACTGGTGGGCATGCCTCTGGGCCCGTTGCAACTGGTGGACGAAACCTCCATCGACCTGGGCGCCAAGATCGCGCGGGCAACGCGTGCGGCAATGGGCGATGCCTATCCCGACGGTGAAGTGGACGAGGTGATCTTCTGGATGGAAGACGAGGGCCGCTTGGGCCGCAAAGCCAAGGCCGGGTTTTACGATTACGACGACGCCGGGAAGCGGCAGGGCCTGTCCGAGGCGGTCAAGGCGAAGTACCCCGAGGCCGACGCGCAGCCCTCGCTGACCGACGTGCAGCACCGTCTGCTGTTCGTGCAGTCGCTCGAAGCGGTGCGCGCGCTGGAGGACGGCGTGCTGATGGACATCCGCGAGGGCGACGTGGGCGCGATCCTCGGCTGGGGCTTCGCGCCATGGTCGGGCGGCCCGCTGAGCTGGCTGGACATGCTGGGGGCGGCCTACGCCGCCGAGCGCTGCGATGCGCTCGAAGAGGCCTACGGTCCCCGGTTCCACTGCCCGGACCTGCTGCGCGACATGGCGTCGAAGAGCCAGGGCTTCTACGGCCGTTTCGGAACGCAGGCAGACGCCGCCTGACACGTCCTGCCGCCCGCGCCCTTCTTCCGGGGCGCGGGCGATTTGTCCGGCGCCGCGCTTCAGTCGGCGCGAAGGGCGGCAAAACGCTCCGCACGATCGATCTGTGGAGCCAGCGTGCACCAGCGCCCGCCGACATCCACCCAATGCGCCGAACGGGTTTCGGCTTCGATCACGACTCGGTCGGGTGCGGTGGTTACCTTGTCGAAAGGCAAAAGGTTCAGGAAAAGGACGAGGGCTTCGGTTGTGAGGCACATGGGAGGCAACTCCGTTGCAGGTTCGGTTCGCGGCGTCCTCCCACTGGCGCCTTGACGACCCTAGCATCGTTTCCCGCGCCCATGCTGCAATGCGGCAAAAAATTATGGAAGCATCCGCGACCCCGTCCAAATGCGCTGCCATTTTCCCGCAATAGCCTGTTTTTTCGGCGCGTTTCTTGTGTCAGGGTGCGGTGAAGCAACGACATCAAATGCGTTTCATACGGCGGCCGGACCCCTTCCATGAGGAGGCTGGGATCGCTGCGACGCTGCTGCTAACCTGCCCTGTGTACACCCTGTGCGTGCACGTGTTTTCCCGAAGAGAGCCGTAAGATGGTCGATCTCACCCCCTTGCCCGCGCTTCTGGCCACCGAGAACTGGCCCGAGGCGGAGCGTCTTCTGCGATCCGCCGCTGCCGGGGAGGAAGCCACCGCGCCAGTCTGCTACAATCTGGCCAAAGTATTGGAAAAGCAGGACAAGCACGCCAGTCGCGAAGTGTGGATCCGACGGGCGCTGGAACGCGACCCGGCGCATGGCAAGGCGTGGTTCGAACTGGGGCGGCTGCAGCTCGGGGCCGGCAATCTCGATGAGGCCGAGGCCGCCTTCTCGCGCGCGGTCGAACACATGCCACAGGATCTGGAAAGCTGGCGGATGGTGATGTGCGTCCGGCTGCGCCTGGGGTTGTGGGACGGTGTGCGCGACGCGCTGATGCATCTGCCCAGCGACGCCGAAACGCGCGCCGTCGCACGCCGTGTCGCGGACGAGATCCAGCGCCAGAAGCGCGGCCTGCGCGCGCCAATGGGGCATCCCCGGCCCGCCTGACCGACACGGGTTTCCGCACCCATCGCCCACTGGCTCAAATTGAAACTTCTCGCATTCTCCCTAACAGACGTCAGGGTGATAAAACCCATTGTTTCTTTGGGTATTCGCATGACGCCACACCGGCGCGGGCATGTTTCGGCGCACTTTGCGAACCCTGTTTTCTGAACGCGGCGCCCTTTCCATGAGACTCGGAACTCTTTGTTAAGACAGCGTGCGTATTCCTGCTGAGCGTCAAACGCGCCGCACAACAGGCGCATGAAGTGCCACGAGGGATGCTGTTCGCGATGCCAGACATAAATTTCCATGCGCTCGGGCCGCAACGCGCCCGATCCGGTGAAGACCCGCTCGTTTCGTTTCTGCTGAACGCGCGGAAAGCCCCGGTGACGGTGTCGGCGCGCGACGTGGCGCGACTCGATTCCCACCGGCTGCAATTGCTTCTGGTGGCGCAGAAACAGTGGGAGGCCGACGCAGTGCATTTCGAAGTCACCGAAATGTCGCCCTCCTTCCGTGAGGGGCTCGAACGGCTTGGGCTCACATCCGACCATTTCGACAGGGAGTTGCCCCAATGACGACCAAGGTCCTGGCGATCGACGATTCGCGTACCATCCGAAACCTGCTTCGCGTCTCCCTGGAGGGCGCGGGCTTCGAATTCCATTCTGCCTGCGACGGCCAGGAAGGGGTGGATATCTTTCCGGAAGTCGACCCGGACGTCGTGATAACCGACATCAACATGCCGAAGATGGACGGCTTTGGCGTGATCGACACGCTGAGGGGCGGACCGAACCGGACAAACGTTCCGATTCTCGTCCTCACCACGGAGAGTTCGGACGATCTGAAGTCGCGCGCCCGCAGTGCAGGCGCCACCGGATGGATCGTGAAACCTTTCGATGACGCATCGCTGGTCTCGGTGTTGCGCCGACTGACGGGACACATGGGCTGATGAGCGGAAATTCGATCAGGGACACGTTCTTCGAGGAATGCGAGGAGCTCCTCGAAGCGCTGGTGGAAGGTCTGGCCTCCATGGAGGAGAGCCCGGACGACATGGAAATCATCAACGCGGTCTTCCGCGCGGTGCATTCGATCAAGGGCGGTGCGGGTGCCTTCGGTCTCGACCGGCTGGTCGGTTTCGCACATGCCTTCGAAACCGTGCTCGACAAGGTCCGCGACAAGGAGCTCAGCATAGACGAGAAGCTGATGTCGGTGGCGCACCGTTCCGGTGACCAGCTGTCAGATCTCGTCGCCTCGGCCAGGGACGAAATACCGCTGGACGAGGCGGCGGAGGGCGAGCTCAAGAAGGAGCTGGAAAGCTACCTCGGCGGTAGCGCCGAAGCCGAAGAATTCTCCTTCGACGCGTTGACCCTGGACTTTGGCGGGGGCGACACGAACGTCGCCGCGGAAGAGGTCGATGCAACCGGTCCACGGGTGTTCTCCATCCGGTTCAAGCCGATGAAGACGCTCTATGAAAACGGTCACGAACCGCTGCTGATCTTCGATGCCCTGGCGGAACTCGGGGCGCTGAACGTGACCGCCGATCTGGCCGGACTGCCGGAATTCGACGCCTTCGATCCAAACGACGCGGTGATTTCATGGACTCTGAAGCTGACCACCGGTGAAAGTGAAACGACCCTGCACGAAGTCTTCGAATTCGTGGAAGGCCTCTGCGATCTGGACGTCAGCGTAGAGGAAGGCGCCGCGCCACCGGTCATCTCCGCCCCCTCGCCCACGACATCTGTCGAGCCAGACCATGACGATGTGCACGACAATGATCACGACGGGCCGCAAATCGCCGCCGCCAGCGCGCGGACGCCCTCCGCGTCTGCGGCTTCCAAGGAAGCGCGCGGTCCGAAGCCCACGCTGCGCGTCGATCTCGACCGGGTGGACCGTCTGATCAACACGGTGGGCGAGCTGATCATCAACCAGGCAATGATCTCTCAAAGGATCGAGGAGCTGGACCTGCCGACCGTGGCTCACCTGACAAACGAGCTGGAGGCCTACAAGCTGCTGGCGCGAGACATCCAAGAAGGCGTCATGGCGATCCGCGCGCAGCCGGTCAAACCCCTGTTCCAGCGTATGTCGAGAATTGTCCGCGAGGCATCCGATGCCACCGGCAAGAAGTCGAAGCTGGTCACGGTGGGCGACTCCACCGAGGTCGACAAGACCGTGATCGAACGGCTCGCCGATCCACTGACGCACATGATCCGCAACGCCGTGGACCACGGGCTTGAAAAGCCAGACGTTCGGGAGGAGGCGGGCAAGGATGCTATCGGAACAATTCGCCTTTCGGCCGCGCATCGCTCCGGGAGCGTCTTCATCGAGATTTCAGACGATGGTGCGGGCCTGAACCGAGAGCGCATCCTTGCCAAGGCGATCGAGAAGGAACTTGTGGCCCCGGAAGCGGAACTGTCCGACCCCGAAATCGACAACCTGCTGTTCCTGCCCGGATTCTCGACCGCAGGCCAGGTGTCGAGCCTTTCGGGGCGCGGTG
The DNA here is from genome assembly GCF_039724765.1 of Sagittula stellata E-37. Classification (NCBI taxonomy): domain Bacteria; kingdom Pseudomonadati; phylum Pseudomonadota; class Alphaproteobacteria; order Rhodobacterales; family Roseobacteraceae; genus Sagittula; species Sagittula stellata. Next base: position 3,411,403 of record NZ_CP155729.1, read on the forward strand.
TCGGCATGGACGTGGTCAAAAACGCCGTCCAGGCGCTCGGCGGCCGTGTCTCAATCGCTTCGACGCAGGGCAAAGGCACGACGTTCACCATTGTCCTGCCCCTGACGCTGGCCGTCATGGACGGATTCGTCATCTCCGTCTCAGACCAGACGATGGTCATCCCGATCTCCTCCATACTGGAAACGATCCGTCCTAATCCGCGCGACATACACACCGTCGGAACAGACAGTGAAGTCGTCAGCGTGCGCGGATCCTACGTGCCGATCGTGGATGTCGCGGAGAGTCTCGGCCTCGAACACGCCGGCGCGCGCAGCAACACAGGCATTTTGCTGCTGGTCACGACGGAGATGCAGGGTCTGACAGCGCTTCGTGTCACGGCTATCCACGACCAGCGACAGGTTGTCATCAAGAGCCTCGAAAGCAACTACGCGGCCATCCCGGGTGTTTCGGCAGCCACCATTCTCGGCGACGGCAAGATTGCCCTGATCCTCGACCCGGAAGAAATCATCAGGCTTGGCCATTCTTCCGGGCCAGACCTTTTTGCTCAGCACACCAGAATGGAGCTTCGTCATGTCTGAACCAGCAGAAATGCGCGCGGATACGCAGTTCGAGTTCATTACCTTTTCGGCCGGCGGTCAGAACTACTGTCTGGAAATCACCCAGATTCGGGAAATCCGGCGCTGGACGCCGGTGACCGCCCTCCCCCACACCCCCAAGGACGTGCTGGGCGTGATGAACCTGCGGGGGGCGGTCATTCCCATCTTCGACCTGGCGTCACGCTTCGGCCTCGGCTCGACTCCGGCCAACGAGCGCAACGTGGTGATCGTCGCAGCGATGGAAGGAACCACAATCGGCCTTCTTGTCGAATCCGTTTCGGAAATCCTGTCGGTGGAAAAGAGCGCCATCCAGGAAACGCCGGACATCAAGTCCGAAGCCACGCGCCACAGCATCCTTGGGATGATCTCGGTCGACGATACCATGGTTCGTGTCGTCAACCTCGATGCCGTTCTGGAAACGGGCAAGGGCGTTACCTCATGACCCATTCGGAAGTTGGCAGCACTCACAGGGAGATCCCGTTCAGCGATGCCGACTTCCGGGCGATCGCGGACCTGGCTCTGGCGGAATTCGGTCTCAACCTGGCTGAGAGCAAGAAGCCGCTCGTGTACTCCCGTCTTTCCAAGCGGCTGAAGGCGCGACATGTTCCGAGCTTTCCGCTCTACCTGGAGCTGCTCGAACGCAAGGAGGAGAACGAGGAGCGACTGGAACTTATCTCCGCCCTGACGACCAATGTCACCAGTTTCTTCCGCGAGAAGCACCATTTCGACATGCTGCGCGACGAACGCGTGCCGGCGATATTGGAAAAGATCAAAGCCGGCCAACGCATTCGCATCTGGTCTGCCGGGTGTTCGTCCGGCCAAGAGCCATACTCGATTGCCATGACCATCCTGGACAAGATCCCGGACGCAGCGCGACAGAACGTGAAGATACTCGCCACCGACATCGATCCGAAGATCGTGGAACGTGCCCGAACAGGACAGTATCCGGAAACGGAAGGAACAGGCATACCGCCTGCCTTCCTGCAGAAGTGGACGAAAAAGGTACCGCCGAACGAGATCCGCGTGTCGGATGAGATACGTTCGCTGATCACCTTCGCGGAACTCAATCTCATGAGCGAATGGCCGTTTCAGGGGCCGTTCGACGCGATCTTCTGCCGGAACGTGGCCATCTATTTCAACCAGGAGACGCAGCAGCGGCTCTGGTCCCGTTTCGCGGAAAAGCTCGCACCGGACGCGCTTTTCTTCATCGGCCACTCGGAACGAGTAACCGGACCTGCGACCCAGCAGTTGGCGGCAACCGGGATCACCAGCTATCGCAAGACCGGGTCCGCCGGTCGGCACGCACAATAACAGGAGACTGAGATGAGCTTGAAGGACTCGCTGAGAATCATGGTGGTCGATGACATGGCCACCAGCCGTGGGCTCATTACCCAGGCTTTGGACGACATCGGCGTCAAGAACTACATCACCGAAAACGACGGGCGCAGGGCGCTGGAACGCCTCGGTTCCAATCCAGTGCACCTTGTCCTTTCGGACTATAACATGCCTGGTCTTGACGGTCTCGGGCTGCTCAAGGCGGTGAGGAGTTCCGCCGCCACGCAGAAGATCGGGTTTATCCTCGTGACCGGACGCCCCACCCCCGAAATTGTCGCCCAAGCGAAACAGCTTGGTCTGAACAACATGATCAAGAAGCCTTTTACGTCGGACACCATGAAACAGTGCATCGAAAGTGTCGTGGGACGTCTGTGATGCGTTTGGAGCCGACACCTTTGCCTCTCAGACTGGCGGCTGAACGCGTGTCGGCCGAACTTGAAGCGCTGTATGACAGGCTCGAACGGCTGGAGTACGGGCTCGACATGGTGTTCATGCACACTTCGGAGTCCCTGGATGGCCAGACGATCAGCATGCTTCAGGAGTTGGACATGCTTAGGCAGTCCTTGGGCGCTCTAGCCGATTTCCTCGTGCATCTTGCGAAGGACACCAACGAAGGCGGCCTCGTCAATCCGGAAGAGGCTCTGCGAGCCGTACCGCTCAGGGACATGGCAGTGCGGCTTGGCGGCCAGACAAAGGCCGAGCCCGTCAGTGGCCACGCGGAACTGTTTTGAACGCTGCCAATATGTAACGTCATTGCCGGCACTTTGGCCGGCTTGCAGAGGTCGAGGAATGGCTACCCACAGTGTCATCGTTGCGACACCCGACGGGCTTCAGCGCAGCCGCCTGGCCCGGATCGTCGACAATGCGCCGGATTTCGAGGTGATCGCGTCCACCAGCGATCTCATGAACACATACAACGAGGTGGAAGAGCATCTGCCCAATGCTGTGCTGATCTCGGAAGTGCTTGCGAACCTTCCGGAATTCGAGGTGATGCATGCACTTTTCTCGACGCTTGACATACGTTGGCTGGTGATCACGGCGCGCGGTGCGGCCAGCGCGCGCCTCGCACGCCCCCACAAACCGTTGCGCAGCAGCGCTGACCTTTTTTCGATCCCAGTCGACTCTTCCGCTGACACGGTCATCGAACAGTTGAAGAGCCTCACACGAACAGCAGCGTCCAGACGACCGGCCGCCAAGAAGCCGACCTACTGCCCGCCGCCCGCGCCGCGTCGCACGACGGGCACACAAGCGCCGGATCTGCCTAGGCGATCGCCGACTGCATCGACGAGAGGCCAGGGCAGTCCGTTGATCCTGATCGGCGCCAGCACGGGCGGAGTAGATGCCTTGCTGAGCGTTCTGGACAGCTTTCCGGCCGATTGCCCGCCAACCCTGATCGTGCAGCACACCGGTTCAGGGTTTGGTGAAAGCCTTGCAAGCCTTCTGGACCGACAGTGCCGCGCCCGTGTCGAACTGGCGACGGGAAGCCGTCCTCTGAGGCCCGGAGTCGTCACGGTTGGGGCTGGCGTCCGCAGGCACCTCGTCATCGAGGACTGTGCCAACGGCACCCTCGGTTTGTCTGGCGAAACTCCGATCTCGGGTCATGTGCCCTCTGTCGATGCGCTGTTTCAATCGGCCGTGCCTCTCGCGCCAAGCATAGCCGCAGCCTTGCTTACCGGCATGGGCCGGGATGGCGCCGAAGGGTTGAAGGCTCTGCGCGATGCGGGCGCAATGACCATCGCGCAAGACCAGGCAACGGCAGTCGTCTACGGAATGCCGCGCGCCGCGGCAGAGCTCGACGCCGCAGTTCGGATCATGCCGCTCAACAGGATCGGACCGGCTTTGCTGCAGCACGCGGCGGGCAGCAGACAAGAACGCAGGGAGGTCATACGATGATGGCAAAACCGGAAAAGCTGATCAACGTAATCCAGGGCGACTACGTGATATCCGAGGATCCCGATGCGGTACTGACGACGGTGCTTGGGTCTTGTATCGCGGTCTGTTTCGCCGACCCCATCCGGAAGATCGGGGGGATGAACCATTTCCTCTTGCCCAGCCGTGAAGGGTTGGAGGGGGCAAACGTGCGCTACGGCGCCTATGCAATGGAACTTCTGATCAACGGGCTTCTCAAACGAGGCGCGGACCGGTCACGGCTGCAGGCCAAGATGTTCGGTGGAGCAAGCATGATGGGCAACCTGCGCGACATCGGCGCATCCAACGCGGCCTTTGCCCGCAAGTTCCTTAAGGACGAGGACATACAAATCACGGGGGAAAGCACAGGTGGTACGTCGGCCCGGCGCATCCGTTTCTGGCCGACGGACGGGCGCGTGCGCCAATTGCTTGTCAGCGCCGAAGTGGAGCGGCTGCCGGTGGAGAAGCCCGCACCCGTGCCGCGTCCGGTCAAGGACGACATCACGCTTTTCTGAGCGGGTTGCCGGACTGCAAAGGCCGCATTTTCGGCGCGCGCGCGACGTGCTAGGCAGGCCCGAACGACGAACCCTTGCCAGACCGCGGCAAGGGGCGCGCCGACTGCCGGAAAGGTCTTCCTGGATCGCGGCGGGCGGCGTGCAGATCTGGAAGGCCATGCAATGCAGGAAATGTCCCTGCCGTACACGCGCGACCTGTTGTTGATTGGCGGCGGACATAGCCATGCGCTGGTGCTGCGCATGTGGGGCATGTCCGACCTGCCCGGCGCACGCGTGACGGTGGTCAACCCGGAACCGACCGCCCCCTACTCCGGCATGTTGCCGGGCCACCTTGCCGGCCATTACGACCGCCGCGCGCTGGACATCGACCTCGTGCAGCTGGGACGGTTCGCAGGGGCACGTGTGGTCGTCGGCCGCGTAATCGGTCTCGATACGGAAGCCCGGGTCGCCAGGCTGGAGGATGGGCGACGGATCGCTTTCGATGTGGCCTCGATCGACGTGGGCGTCACCAGCGACATGCCGACCCTGCCCGGGTTTGCCGAACATGCGGTGCCAGCCAAACCGCTCGGCCCCTTCGCCTCGGCCTGGGCCAGGTTCCTGGAGGACAGTGGTCCGGCGAAGGTGGCGGTGATCGGCGGAGGCGTCGCGGGCGCAGAGATCTCGCTGGCCATGGCGCATGCGCTCGCGCTTCAGGGGCGGCCTGCAGAGGTACATCTTGTAGAGCGCGACAGGGCACTATCCGGCCTTCCGCCGCGCAGCGCAACACATCTGCGCGCAGCCTTGGCCCGAATGGGCGTAACGGTGCATGAAGACACAGATGTTCAAAAGATAACGGAAAATGCCGTCAGGATCGGGGATCAGGTGCTGGAGGCGGACTTTGTCTGTGGTGCCGCCGGCGCCCGTCCCCAGGAATGGTTTGGCGACACGGGGCTGAACCTCCAAAACGGATTTGTCGCTGTGGGGCCTACGCTGGAGTCCTCTGTCACGGGCATTTTTGCAACCGGTGATTGCGCGCACATGACCGCGTCGCCCCGGCCCAAGGCGGGCGTTTATGCCGTGCGACAGGCGCCGGTGCTCCTGCACAACCTGCGCCAACGGCTGTCTGGCAAAGACGGCCTGAAGACCTACCGCCCTCAGCGCGACTACCTGAAGCTGATCTCACTGGGGGAAAAGGCGGCCCTTGGCGACCGCTTCGGGATGACATTTCAGGGCAAGTGGGCCTGGCGCTGGAAAGACCACATCGACCGCAGCTTCATGAACCGGTTCCGCGACTTGCCGACGATGACGCAGCCTGCCCTGCCGCAAGCCCATGCCGATGGGCTGGCGGACTTGCTGGCGGGCAAGCCGTTGTGTGGCGGTTGCGGCGCCAAGGTCGGACAAGAGGCCCTGATGGCCGCGCTGGCGGAGACCGGTGGCACCGCCCTGCCCGGCGACGATGCCGCGGTGCTGACGGTGGGCGCGGAACGGATGGTGCTGAGCACGGATCACCTGCGCGAGATTGTGCGCGATCCGGAGGTCATGACGCGCCTCGCCGCGCATCACGCATTGGGTGACATCTGGGCCATGGGGGCGGAGCCGCTCAGCGCGACGGCCAACATCGTCCTGCCGCAGATGGCGTCGCGCCTCGCCGGCCGGACCCTTCGGGAGGTGATGTCGGCGGCGCATGAAGTCATGGCCGAGGCCGGGACCACCATCGTCGGCGGCCACACCTCGCAGGGGGCTGAAATGACAATCGGCTTCACGATCCTCGGCCGCGCACATGACACGCCGATCACGCTGGACGGCGCCCGCCCCGGCGACATCCTCGTGCTGACAAAGCCTGTCGGTTCCGGGCTCATCATGGCGGCCGAGATGCAAGGGCTGGCCGAAGGCGATTGGGTCGCAGGCGCGCTGCGTCACATGACCCGGTCGCAGGGCGCGGCGTCGCGCCTGTTGCGTGTGGCGCACGCGATGACCGACGTGACGGGATTTGGCCTGGCCGGGCACCTGCGCAACATCTGCCTGAACTCCGCCGTCGGGGCCGAGCTTTGGCTCGACGACGTGCCCCTGCTGGACGGCGCGCTGGAGCTGGCGGGAACCGACCTGCGCGCTTCGCTCTTTGCCGAAAACCGGGCGCTTGTGCCGGACGCGCCCGCCGGTCCGCGTGCCGATCTGCTGTTCGATCCACAGACCGCCGGGGGGTTGCTGGCCGCCGTGCCCGAAGCCGAGCTTGACGTCCTCGACCGCCTGCGTGACGCAGGCTATCCTGCGGCAGAGATCGGGCGCATCACCGACCGCGTTGGTCAGATCTCGATCGTCTGAAGCCGCGCGGCGATCCGATCCGCAAGATCGTCCTGCGCGGCGTCGTTCAGCGCGTCGGCATGAAAGACGTCCCGCACGCGCGGTGTCAGCGCCGACATGGACTTGCGGTAGGCCGGATCGTAGTGGTCGGCGGCCAGCGAATGGCACAGAGCTTCCAGCCGCCCTTCCGCCACGAGGTCTGCCCAGTGGTCTACCAATGCGTGCCCGCGGTGGTAGCGCAGCGGCGCGAGTTTCTCCATCAGCGCCGCGCCATCAGCCAAAACGTCTGCATATGCGTCGGCGAGGTAGCGGGCGCGCACCTCGACGGGGATGTCCACTTCCAGCCACGGGGCGGCCTTCATGCCCTCCCATAGCGACGGTGGCAGGTTGATGTCGCCGATCTTGCTGCTTTCCGCCTCGACGATCACCGGGCGGTCGGGCGACAGCGCCAGAAGCCGTTGTGCCAGCTCAGTCTCGAAACCTTTCTGGCTTGGCTGGCCGCCGTCCATCCCCCCCAGGAGCGAGCCGCGGTGATTGGCCAGCCCCTCGAGGTCGAGCACTTGAAGCCCGCGCTGCGCCAGCCGGTGCAGAAGTTCGGTCTTGGCGCTGCCGGTATACCCGCCAAGCTGGATGAACCGGTGTGGCAGAGCGTGCTCGTACAGATATCCGCTGACCAGCCGCCGAAAGGTGCGGTAGCCGCCGTCGATCAGCCCTGGCCGCCAGCCGATCTCGCCCAGCATCCACGCGAAACTGCCCGAGCGCTGTCCGCCGCGCCAACAATAGACCAACGGCCGCCAGCTTCCTTCGTGGTGCGAAAGCGACGTGCGCAGATGCCGGGCGGCGTTCTCGAACACCAGCGCCGCGCCGATCTTGCGCGCCTTGAAGGGGCTCTCCTGCTTGTACATCGTCCCGACTCGCGCCCGCTCCTCATTGTCGAGAACCGGCAGGTTGATGGCGCCGGGCACGTGGTCCTCGGCAAATTCCGCTGGGCTGCGCACGTCGATGACCGTGTCAAAGCCGTGATTCAGAAGTTCGGGAAGCGTTTTCGGAGAGAGTTTCATCCCAGCGATTTATCCCCGCGCGCACCGCGAGGGAAGAGGGTGCGGCCTCTTGGAAAAAGGGGCGATTTTCCTCTGGACACCGGTTTCGGCCTCGACTAAACCGCCTCCACCCGAAGGCGGTGCCCTCTGAACGAGGACAGGCCTTGACCCGTGCCCGGGTAGCTCAGGGGTAGAGCAGTGGATTGAAAATCCTCGTGTCGGTGGTTCGATTCCGCCCCCGGGCACCATTATCACTCAACCAATACTGTTCGCAGACCAGTAAAAGAAGGCGTTTTAAGTGGTTGAGTGAGAGTGCGGGCGAGGTTTGCTCCACATTCTGCTCCACATTTTGCTCCACACGCCTGGACCTTGCTGCGCTTTCATGCGTGAGCCGATAGGCACTATCTGTCGTATCGACCGATGGAAATCCTTCAAGATGTTCCGGAAATCGCAGGACTTGCCATGATGTACGCTGCCGGAGCGGCATTATTGCACCGCTGAGCCTGCACGGCTAAACATAAAGAACATAACAAGAACGAAGGCAGCAGCAAGACTTGGCGGCACTTGCACCCATCGAGCTTTGCGCGGGCGCGGGCGGACAGACCCTCGGGGTCGAAAAGGCGGGGTTCAGTCCCAGCCCCTTGCAGTAAATGGTGCAGCGTGTGGCTCATGGCCCTGTTAGCACGACACCATGCCGACTGAGACCTCCCAAAAGTTTCTACGGGAGATGTCAGATGAATGACGGCTATAGCGGGCTTCCTGCCGTTCGCGTTGAGCGCAGCGAACGGCTCCTACGAGGCTACAATGACCACGGCTCTCTTGAGTGAGTTTGCAGCTGCAGAATGAAAACGCTCGTCGCGCCCGGCCCTGACCTGCCCTTTGCTAAATCGTCCGTCGTTGCGGCGCAGCTCTCCCGAAGCAGACTTCCATGACACATTGCCACTTTGCCCTTTTGGAGTAAGCGTGTTTTGGGCCGCCCACGCAAAACCTTATACAGTCGCCTCTATCATATTTATCTCCTCGGGAGTGAGTTCATGCAGGCGATAGATCGTCTGGTTGATCCGGTTCTCCAGTGTGGCGATCTCGGCCTCGACTGTGGCGATCTCTTCTTGCAGGCGGATCACGTCGGCCATGATGTGATCGTCCGCGCTCACGGCAACCTTCTTCAACAAGGTCGCCAGCTTCTTGCCGGTCAGGCGGGCGCTGACCTCGGTTCGGCTGGCGAGCACCTTCCATTGGGCGAGGATGAACGGGGCCTGTTTTGGGGGCGGGAAGATCATTGTGACGGCGGGAATGCCGTCGACCATGAAGCGCAGCTCGCCGCGTTTGAGTTCTGCCGAAAGGGCGACACCGGGTTTGAGGTGCTCTTCCAGCGCGGCTTGGCGGGCCTCTACCTCGCGGGCGAGACGGTCCTTGGCCCATTTGCGGCGCTCTGTGCCGATCAGGCGTTTGGGCGCAGCATCTTTTAAGTCGTCCAGATCAGGCAAATCAGGGAACAGCCAGTCGTCCGGGCGAGGCCGGATGCTGACAGCTCCCATTCGAAGGGCAATGTCAGCCAGAGCCTGCCGCAGCTGGTCATATAGCGCTTGAAGACGCTCAGCGTCCCGAGCCAGCGCCGCGCTGTCATCGCCCTCTGCGAGCGGGACTGGCAAGTATTTGATGAACTGTTTGTTCGCCTCGTAATACCCGTTGTCTTTGGGCTTTGCCGTCTTCCGGAAGTAGAAATCGCAGGGCTTGGCATTAAGCGCAGCCAAGGTGCCCCATAGAGACACGTTCCGAGCCGGCATGATGCCGTTCACCCGGACGTTGTTGATATAGAAGGCTCCCTTACAATCCGCCGAAACCTGCATACTGTTGACGGTCTGTGCCACCATTAGCTTCGGGGTTTCTTGCTTACCAAGGTTTTGGCTGCGCCCGAACTGATACCATTCATCGTTGTCGAACTTACTGTCCTCACGGGCGCGAAGCTCTTCTTCATGTCCCAAAAGATAGGCCCAGGCATTCGGATATTGGGTCTGCATGGTGCTGGCCGGGATCAGGCTCGGGCGATTGCCGCCAAGGCTGTAAGGGAACAGCAGATAGGTATCGGTCTGGGGTGTCAGGTAGCGGCAGGCCTCCGCGCCAGACACAAGCGGCTTCATGATCTCGTCTTCGATCTGGACCACACGCCCACGCTTGGCCCCTTTCGGCGGCTTTTCCTCGTAGCGGTTCGCTCCCAACCGTTTCAAGTGGTAGATATGATCTGCGCTGGTCTGGATGCCGACGAAGATGTTGCGTGTCACGCCGGGATCATCCAACCGCACCCCGTTGCCCGTCAGCTTGTCGATTAGGTCACGCTCGCTCCCTGTCACCAGCAGCCAGCGATCCCCGAAGGTCAACCGATCATAGGACAAGCGGATGTGGTCGGCCTCCCACGGGCTTTCGGCCACTACACCGTTCGGGGCCTTCACTACCGCCACCTCGTCGTTCGGATGCTTCGAGAAGAACATGAGCGCAGTGTAAACCGTCGCTTCTTCGAAAATCTGGTGCGAGCCGAAGTCGATCCAGCCCCAGAGATGTCGGCCAGTCTCGACCATCCCGCGCAGCCCCGCTCCATATTCGTTCATCTGCCAGACAGACGGGGCGATGTAGCCCAGGCGGCCATCGTCGTTCAGAAGCTGGATGCCCTTTTCGATGAAAGGCAGATACAGGTCGAAATTGCCGGTCTGGGTGCTGTGATAGACCCCGCCATCCTCTGGATCACGTTTCAGGAACGCGGCCATGTCGGCATGGGCCTTGCGGAAATTCTGGAGCTTCACATAGGGCGGGTTGCCGACGACCGCATCGAACCCCCCACGTTCGAATACTCCGGGAAACGCGGCCCGCCAGTCAAAGGCGTTGATCCGTTCATTCTCGTCCGCACTGTAGGGCGCAAGACCATCGTAGAACTCCGGCCCGATCAGGCTGTTTCCATCACGGATATGGTTGTCGAGCGACGACAGCGGTTTGTCGGATCGCGCGGTGTGGAGCCAGAGCGCGAGCTTGGTGATCTCGACGGACGCCGGGTTGATGTCCACGCCATAGAGATTGCGGCGCAGGATTTCCCGCACGGCTGCGTCAGTCCAATCCTCTTCAGCCATCTTCTGGCCCAGTTGGCGCCGCAGATCGCGGAGTGCCTTCCACTCATCCAGCAGGTACGCCAGCGTAGTGATCAGGAACGCGCCAGAACCGCAGGCAGGGTCGACAATGCGGATGTCGCGCAGCTCTGCCTCGTAGGCGTCAATGGCCTTGATCGTGGGCAGCTTGTTCTTTTTCTCGGACGGCCAGCCGCAGGCGGCCTTCAGATCGGTCAGGCGGCGGCCCACCGTTTCATCCACGATGCGTTCAACGACCCATTCGGGCGTGTAGTAGACGCCATCGCGCTTGCGCTTGCTTTCTTTGTTGACCGACTTGCGGCCTTCTTCCTCGGCTTCGAGGATTTCGAGTTCGGTGATCGACTGCTCAAAGATGCGCCCGAGGGTGTAAAGGCCGATACTGCGCTCCGGGTCTCGCTTGGCAGAGGGCACGTGTTGGTCGTTGACCACGCCCTCGCTCCAGCTGGAGGCATAGTTGTAGTTCGCGGACAGGTAGAGCAACGTCAGCTTGTTCGCCGCGAGGCTGGCTTCGTTCTGGCCCTGCCCGCGCTCGCAGAAGATACTGTTGGGCATATGCAGTTTTTCAAGGTCAGGGTCGGGAGCGAACAGGCCACCGTTGAACTGGTTGATTTGGTGATCGCCAAAGGCCCGGCCATCGTTCATCGCCTTGAAGAGGCGGCGCAGCCATTGCCAGATTTCCCCACCTTTAGGGTCGAAATACTGATCGTCGGCCTGCCGTATCAAGTAGTCGCGAAGAAGTTGGGGCGGGAAGCCCAAGGCGCGACCCATATCTTCGCAGAAGAACACGAATATCGCCCGGTCGAGGATTTTCTGGGCCATCCGAACCAGCCGTCCCTTGGTCCCGGGAAAGCGGTCGGTGTCCGGGCCGTTATATTCCAGAAGGATGCGGTAAAGGTGCTCCCGGAAACCGCGATACTCGGCGTAGAAGCGGTTCTCCAGCTCGCTTTGGCGAAACCGCTGTTGCTGAATGAGCGAAAGCAATTGAGCGCGGCCACTGGTGCCGCTCACAATCAGGGTGTCGCGGTGGAACAGGCGCGAAAACAAGAACCGGTCAAAACGCCCCTCTTCTGTGTCGTTCAACAAGGTGGCGTGCTGAAGAAGGTCTTTCTTCTCGATAGCGAAGCTGATGTATTGCCGCTCACCGCGATCCGCCCAATAGAGGCGGAATTCATTCATATCGGTGACAATTGCCCAGGTCGGAATAATTGACTCATAACCGAACATGCCTTTCCGGCTCGCATACAGATAATCAAGACCCTGTTTTACCGGAGACCTGGAATTGCCTTTTCGCTTCTGAGGAGCGTCGAGGGCGCTCTTGATGTCTTTGAATTCAACAAGCACCTGCGGAACGGGCGTGGTTTCGTTCGGGGAAAAGAAGCCGAGCGCAGCATCGGCCTCGCCCATACCGCCCCGCTGTCCAGCTCCTGCGACAGGAAACGCTGGGTAAAGTGTGTAATTCGATTCTCCACCTGCCTGGCCGGCTTGCACGTAACCCCATGTAGCTCGGAAGAATTCTTCCAGCAGCGCGGCTTGTGCCGTGGTTTCTTTTTGGTTGCCCCGCGCGGCCCAACGCCGGAGCCGTTCGATCAACTCAGCCTCTTCGACGCTGTCCTTAAAGGTATCGTATTCATGAGCCCACACCGAACGCAAAAACGATTTCGAAACGAAAGCGTTGTGAATATCACTCATATCATTGAACCTGCATTTTGGGGCCGCCCCCGTTCTTACGCAGGGGGTGAATTGGTGCTCCCTGGCACACTTCACTCTCGATCACGCGGATGCAAGAGCAACCTTCCCCCACTGTATATCCATTTCTCTCAAGATGCATCGCTCTGACACTGCAATGGAATTTTGCTCTTCTCACAGAAGGTCTGCTTAGCTGCGTGTCTCGGTGATTCGTCCAAGCCGCAGCGAACGACGGCTTACGCCCTTCCTCCCGCTCGGCTTCGCAGTTGCAGCGCAAACTCAGCAGGTGCGGCGAACGGAAGAAAGGTCCCGCATAGCGGTGGTCCAATGACCTTAAAATGAAGGTCGGGCTCACAGGGTTGGGCGACTCGAGAATACGGTCGCGTTTGGGCTGGCATCAGCCGTATGCACATGCGGCAACCCGCGACTTTGTAAGTGCAAGGCTGGGCTGGAAACGGTCATTTCGCTTCGAGCCCTCTTCGGTCCTCCCGGCACCACTTACTGCAATGGGCTTGGGTTCAGCCACGAGGCCCTTGTCGAGATCTACGAGCCCTGCCGCGAGACGCTGCCGCTCAACCGGCCGCAGCGGAATGTCGTTCAGGAGCATTAGGCCGACCTGACGTGGTTCAACGGGAAACCCTACGAAGGGATTGACCTGCTGTCCGGCGGCCTGTCTTGTCCACCGTTCTCGGTGGCTGGCAAGCAGATCGGGCATGCCGAGAAAAGAAATCTCTCCCCGGACACGCTGCGCGTGATCAGCGATCAGGCCAAGACGGCGAGAGGAACTGGCCGGTCGTCCCCGGGCGTTTCTCGCGGAGGGCGCACAGACCCGACACGATTTGCGCCGCAGATCGTTTCGTCCGCCTGACGGATGGACGGTCCAATATCCTGATGGTGAGCCGTTTGTCCGCTCCTCTTGCAACGCTGCAACTGCCCTCTCCGCTCCAGCCCCATCTCGGAGCGCTCTTTTCCGGAAGTCCTACCTATCTGTCCCCGGAGGTTTTTGGCCGGATTCTTCCGAACCTACTTTCTACGTAGGACGGGATGAGGAACCGGGCACCGTCCCCCGGGTAGAGAAAAGGCAGGCAGATGCTCAGTAACCACGAGAAGATTAAGGCAGAGAAGCGCGCGCAGAACGGCGAGCGCTGCCTCAACCAGGTCTACGACTACGAGGACATTGCGCCCTACTGGTTGATAGAGGCCGCATACATCTACATCTCGGGCCAGATCAGCGATCTGAGGAAGGCCATCGAGACCGGCGACGAAACCGATATTGCCCTTGCAGGCTGCGCTGCATTCGCTCGGGCGAGATCGCCCTTGGATGGCTTCTCAGATGAGTGGGGCATCACCGACATCAAGAAATGGATCACATATGAGCGGCGAGACATGCGCCGCGCCGAGAAGGTCGGAAACTGGAAGGGGGTCGCATCTTGCGCGCTCCGGATCGGCGAATGCGAGGCCGCCATCGCAGAGCTGCGGAAACGGCGAGATGAGAAACGCCGGGAGATCGCGGCTTGACCGACGATTTTGAGGCATTCATGGAAGGGATTGAGGGGAGGGCTCCGGAAGCATACACGGCGCTCCGGCGCGATCTGGAGACGGCAGAGAAGAGGGTGGCGCCCCGGCCCCCGGTCGGACCTGCCGCGGCTGCTGACGCGCCGCAGGACGCCGCTGCGGCGGAGGACTGGCGGCGGGGTCCAGAGAACACCCGGGCAGCCGTTTGCGCGGCACTCGGCTGGATGCAGGCCGAACAGAAAGACCCGGCCGGGCGCGACTGGCGCGCGGCCCACCGCAATGCGCTCCGCATGCTGGCCGAAGCCATCGGCTGGTCGAACAAGACCGACAGAACCAACAGGAACGGCTGAAAACCATGAGCTTGACCGGCGCCGCCGCCATCGCCGCGAAGATGCCGTGCCGGGCGGCCGAGGCCGCCCGGTCCATCGAAGGCAAGATCGACCACCCCACCAGCCGGAAATGGCGGCACCTCGCGGCCACCCGACAGGACGGAGACTATTGCTGGCCCTGCGTGTATGCGCGCGTCAGGATTGAGATGGGGCCGGAGGGCGGATACCGCGGGATGACCGCGCCGCAGCTCATACCCGAGGCGGAGGCCCTGTCCGGTGATCCGGACACGGAGGGCAGCACGCTGGTATGCGCCTTGGACCTCCGATCCGCCGACCTCGCGGCCGAGGCCCTGCGGCGCATCTTGGAGCATTACGAAGTCATGCGGGAGGCACGGGGATGCTGACGGCATAGGACGCGGCCCGGCTTGTCAGCGTGGCGCAGGAGAGGGCAGCCATTGCCACCGCGGCGAAAAGGAACTCCCTCATGCCCGTGCGGGCTTCTACGCCCCCCGGGAAGCTGCTTCAACGAGCGACTCGAAGAACGGGCGAAGTGTGTCCCGATCGTTTTCGGCGAGATGCGGGAAGAGCATCTTTACCGCCTCGCGGGCCTTGCCGGGCTCCTTGCGCGCAAGCGCGCTGAGCCCCGCGCCGAGGATGATTTTGCGGCGCGTTTCCGCGCGGCGTTCTTCCTCGCGCTTGCGCGCCTTCGCAGCGTCAAGGAGCTGCTGGTAGTGCTCTACCTGTTGTTCCGGTGTCTTTCGCGGCATGTCTGCCTCCTTTTGTCATCGTCTCTGTTCTGCGGCCGCCTTCGCGGCCTTGGAAAACGGGTTCATGGCCCCTGCGGCCTGGATCATCCCGCTCCCCGCCTTTCCGGTCCACTGAAGTTCCTGCGCGCCGCCTCTGGCGCCCTGCGCCGCATCCCACGCGTGCAGCCCGCCCCAGGCTAAGAGCCCGAGGGCAAGGAGCAGGATCATTCTGCAAGTGTAGGTTTCGAGCATTTCCGGGCTCAGTTACCGCTGTTTCTACGGACATAGGCAGAGCATCCGCGAAGCGGAAAACCCGAGGAAGAGAAACGACCAAGGCGCAGATAAGCAAACAAGTTTGCAGACCGCCTCCGGCGGTCCCGGCGCTCCTGGCGGAGGGCGGTGAACTCGCGTTGCTCGTCGCCTGCGGCGTCACTCCGGAACCAGCGATCCCGGGCCTATATCCTGTTCAGGACACGCGATGAACAGGAAAGGAACGCCCCGAGATGGCCGCCCCATTCGCCCCGGTGAGCCGATGCGGCCGCCCCCTCAACGACAAAATCGGACGCCCGCAGCTCCTCATCGTCCGGCGAGCTTCCGGCGGGAACGCGGTCCGGACGGCGGCCTACAACGCGCGCGCCGCGCTGACCGATGCGCGTACGGGCGAGCGATTCAGCTACGCCTGGCGGACGGACTGCGAGGCGGTGGAGGTCATCGGATGGAACGGGGACGCCGGAAGCCTCTGGGATGCTGCCGAGAAGGCGGAGCGGAAGGGCAATGCCCAAGTCGCGCGCAACATCATCCTGCCGCTCCCAGCGGACATTCCCTTATCAGAGATGAAACGGCTTGGCCGGGAATATTCGGATTGGCTGCACGCCGAATACGGCACGGCCTCAATGGTCGCCCTGCACCGGCCTGAAGAAAAGATTGACCCGAAGACCGGCGAGACCCGCAGCAACGGCAACTGGCACATCCATGTCCTGGAGACGACGCGGCGCGTGGAGACCGGCGCCGACGGCCGCACGATGCTGGGAGAGAAGACCCGCGAGATGACCGACACCAACTCCGCCGAAAAGGGCGGCCCGTCCCGGTCGAAAGCCGAGCTGCGCAAGCGCCGGGACGCATGGGAGGATATGACCAACGCCGCGCTGGCACGGAACGGGATCGTCTACCGTGTCGATTTCTCGGCTTACGCCGAGCAGGTTGCCGAGGGCCGCCGGGCGCCCCAGGAGCCGACGGAACATCTTGGCCCGGTCCTGCACAAGGGCCGCCGGGACCGAAAGGCCGACAGGGCGAGTCCCGCGCCGCGGAAATTCGCTGCGAACCTGCGCCGCCGTAAGCGTAACACGACAATCGCGCGCGCCGTCGCAGCCGTGCTCGATGACGTGATGACGGTCGAGGACTACGCCGCAGCGCGGGAGGAGCCCGCCGACATGGCCGAAGACTTCTTCCGGGCCATCTGGGCAAGGCTGGGGAAGAACCGCGCCAGGGCAGCCGCGCGGAAGCGGAAGGAGGTGGAGAAGGCCCGCAAGGCCACGACCGCGCCGTCGGCGGACCCGGCCGAGGCGGAGAAGGAGCGCAATAGGCAGGCCGCGATCACGCGGCGTGTGAACGAGCGCCGGGAGGCCCCGAAAGGCGGCACACGCGAAAAAGGCCTGGCCGCCGTCATGGGCGCGAAAGACAGACAAAAGAGAGAGCGCGCAAGGCGGCGCCAGATCGTGAAGTAAGGAGAGAACATGGACAGATACGGGAATGCCGCGCGGGCGGTCCTGAACGCTGAGGAGCGCAAACCCGGCCGGGGCGCGGCCATCGCAGGCGAGCTGCTGATGAGGCTTTTCAACCGAGACGAAAAGAAGGCCCGGGCGGTTTTCCGCGCGCTGGCGCAACGGATACCGGAAGACGACCAGGCCGGGGTCGCGGACCTGACCGAGAATTCCGAGCGGCTCATCCCCGGCGGGCCAGACGGGCCGGGCTACGCGCGCAAGAAGGCCGCGCGCTACGCCGCCGTGGCGCAGGCCGCCAGCCGCCGCGCTATCCGCGAAAGGAGCGGCGCCGGGCCTTTCGCTGGCCCCATGACCGAGCACGCGCGCAAGATGGCGCGCCTCCGGGAGGAAAAGCAATGAGCCAGCATCACGACGACCAGGCGCGCATGATCCTCGGCGCGGCCCTGCTGGCCGAGGCCCGCGCCAATCCCGGCCGTGCCGGGAAGCTCCTCTGGGCACTCCGCGGCGATCTGGCGCGCGCCACACGCGCAGCCGACGCGATCCTTGCACGGCTGGCTGAAGGAACCGGGGACGGAGGCGCGACGGACGCCGCGAGCCCGGAGGCCGAGCTGGCGCCCGATGCTGTCAGAGAGAGTACTGGCAAGCAGGACAGGCAGGCCAGAGGTGGATGCGCCATCGAGCTGTAGGACGGCGTATTCCGTGGACATGCTCCTTTGCTCGATGTCTTGCTGGTTGCAGGAAAGCTCGACGGAGCAGTTGACCGTATCGGCAACCCCCATTTGCATCCTGTGGCCATAGGGGCCTGCTCTCATCCAGCGCAGGTCGAATTCCGCCCGTCTTCGCTGCGCTACGCCTGTTCTGGAACCGGGCCTTTCGCCCTCTTCCAGCGGCGCTGTTCATGCTTGACCTTCAGCCCGGCAAGAGCCTCATGCGACCGCTGCGGGGGCTTTCCGATTGCCTCCTCGATTGCTTCCCAGAAATCTTCCTCCGCATCAGTATCCTGCTCGGCAATCTCCAAGAGCCGGGACTTCGGGAACCGGACCTTCATCAGCTCGATCCAGTCCGGTCGGGCGATAGCAGCGAACATCACTTCGTCCGGGCCTTCGGCCCGTTCGACATCGGCCTTCTCCTTGGCCTCCTGCTCGCGTGCCTCGACCCCGACGAGATCGCGGAACCCATTTGACCAGTCGAGCTGGGTCCGGCCCTTGAATGTCTCGGCGAACTCGACAAAGAGCGCGGCGGGTTGTCGTCCTGCCTTCTCGGCTTCGGCAGCCAGCTTCTCGCCCCGTGCAGCCTGCGCCGCCTCGCCTGCCTCGTAGTGGCGCTTGGCGACCCTGCGCAGCATCCGGGCCTTCTCACGAGCCTTGCGGCTGGCTTCCAGGAGTTGCCAAGGGTTCAT
This sequence comes from Sagittula stellata E-37, assembly GCF_039724765.1. Lineage (NCBI taxonomy): Bacteria > Pseudomonadati > Pseudomonadota > Alphaproteobacteria > Rhodobacterales > Roseobacteraceae > Sagittula > Sagittula stellata. The sequence goes on from NZ_CP155729.1 coordinate 3,429,607, forward strand.
GGAGCCGTCCCCTTTGCCGCGCTTAGTGTCATTCAGGGCCATCTCGGCCGCAGCAGATTCGCGCTTCACGCCGCTCCGGTCCTCGATGACAACTTCCGTGCCGGCGCCGAACTTGGCGACGTAGTGGCCGGCTGCGCTGGCGCCGCGCAGGTCGAACCCATGCGCGTTCATCGTCAGGCCCTGTTTCCGGGCGCAGCCCTTCCAGTCCACTCGCAGTTCTTCGAGGAGCGCAATCGCGCCCGCCTGATCCGTGGCTCGTATGAACACCAGGATATGGAAATGCGGGTGCCAGCCCTTGTGGGCCGACCAAGTGGACTCCAGCGCGGTGATGAACCCGACAACCCTTTCGGCCTTCAGGCGCCGCCAAGCCGCACGGCCGAACATCGCCCGCTTGGCGGCGAGAAGCGCGGTAAGGAACTTGTTGAGCTTCGTCCGCCTGCTATGCCGAGCGGTCAGGGTCATCATTGCAACCTGCACCGTCAGGCCCTGCTCGTCGCGCGGCTGCTTCCGCGCCCATTCCAGGGCATAGTTGATCCGCATGGCATTGGCTCGGCTCTTGTTGCGCGAGCAGACTGGGCAAGCCCAGACATCTTTGCACAGCACAAGCTTGTCATACCGGGCGCGGTTCTCGCGCTTGAGGACGTTCACGGCATCCTCCCCGTAGATCAGTTTGCAGAGGCATTTCCGAACCTGTTTCGAGATTTCCGATGTCGCGAGCAGGCGCGCAGCCTCGGCTTGATTCTTGTACAGCTTTCTGCGCATCGCCGCGTGTGGCAAGTCTTTGTTGTATATATGAAATTCTTGATTTTTGTCGTCGCCGCCCTCAACGAATTTCCGTATATTGCCAAGGGGGGCTTTGCCCCCATCGCGGCGCTGCGCGCCGCTCCCCCCCGAAACGTCGGCGCCGGGGATGTCGAACCGGGTATTTTCTGCGATCGTCTGGGCCTGGCGCGGCGTGATTTTGCCTCTGGCTACCTCGCCTGCGAGGAACGACGAGGCGGCCGCGTTGGCTTCCCGGAGACGCTTCGCGACCAGTTCTGGAGATGGCAGGGAAATATTGCCGGTGGAATCCCGGCGATCTATGTTCAGGGTATCGGTGTAGGGCATGGTCCTGTTTGTCCTCACGCCGGTTGGGGACTGGCATCCCGCGAACCGGATTTCTTGAGGCCGCCTCCGCTCGAGGCGGCCTTTCTTTTGAGGAATTAGAAACGCGGCAGGGCCGCCCAAAATGCCGGTCTCGGGCGGCTTTGATGCGGAGCCAGACGGAGTGCCCGGACGAGATATCGAACCTTGATCGAGGCGATTTCCGGAGAGTTTTTTTCAATACCATTTCCTGACCTCAAACTTAATGAGGTCATGAAAATCAATGCCTTACGTGAAAATAGGCCAGTCGCGCGCCGCGCAAATCAAGCAAATCGAAGACGCGATGGACTTTCTCGCAGACGCCATAGAGGAAGGCGCTGACGGCGATGCGCTGGAATGCATCTACGAGCGCCTTGAGCGCGAGCTTGCGCTGTTGAAGGCGAAGAACGACACCAGGGACAGAATCCGGGAGCGGCGGGAACGCCGTGCTATGCTCGCCGCGGCGTAAACATGATCCGGCGATGCAATTCGAGCTTGTTCCGAAGCTCCATTTCGTCACCGTAGACTTCGCGGCCGCGCGCCTTCTTCACCGAGTGGCCCATCAGCTCTGCCCGGTCGTCGTTCTCGATAAGGGCCGCTTTCAGCCGCGCCTCGAAACTGTGCCGGAGGCCGCCGATGGTCACTTCCTCCGGCAACAAGCCATGAGCGTGCAGGGCCTTGTTCGCTGTGGCGGAATAGGTGCCCTTGTGGCGATACTGGGAGAAGCCTTCCGGGTTCCGGCGCATCGCTTCGAGCGCCACTCCGACCAGAGGAATCTTGCGCTTGCTCTGCTTGTTCTTGATCTCGCGAGCCCAGATGCCGGTTTCCCGACGAATCCAGATATGAGGCACCTGCGCATCAAGAAAGATGGAGCCCGGAGGCAGGTCGGTAATCTCGGATTGCCGGGCGCCGGTCTCTGTCAGAACCAGGGTGATGTCCCGGGCCTGCGGATTCATGAAATCCAGAGCGCCCTCGGGAACAATCTTCTCCGCTATGATTTCCAAGGGCACCTGGAGTTTCCGGCCCTCTTCTTCATCGAGCTTGCTGAAGCCCTTGCCGAGGCCTGCGAAGGGCGAGAAGGGCATATCCCGTTCATCGATGCCCAGCGACTCATGGAACTTTCCCCACATGAGATTCAGAAGCTGGATTTCCTTCTGCGCGCTCCGCCCCAGCATATCGCCTTCAATGATCCGGTCGCGCAGCGCATCCCGGAAAGGAAGAGCTTGATTGACGCGGTGAATCTCGGTGAACACCGGGTCAAGGCCGAGCAGCTCAACAATCTTGGCTGCGGGCCGTGTCCACCTGGATCGCCAGACACTCTTCTGACGATCATTCTTGTATTTCACGTCCTCAGGGAACCTCTTTTCCATCGATTCAGCAACTTCCGTGATCGTGAGCCGGGGGCGCTCTACAGTGCCCAGCAGCGCCGAGGTGGCCTCGGAGGCCGGATCATCCTTGGAAGACTTCAACGATGCGAAACGTGTAAGCACGTCTTCCAACGGACCAGTCGCCAACTCGTCTGCCGTTCGGTAGACGAACCCCCGGGACGCGGCGAGGCCGCTTGCAGCCTCGAAATGCTCCCGCGAGCCTGGAGAGGAACGGCCAGCGAGAAGCAAATCCAGTTCTGCAAGTATGTGCTGCTCTGTTACAAGAAGCTGGGCACGGGCGAGCTTCTCGTCGCTTGTCCGGAGGCTGCGCTGAATCTCGTGCTTGCCTGGCATCACCGAGGCATACCGGCGTGGCACCCGCATCCTGAGATGATACGTGTCTCCGCGCTTGACCAGTCCCGCCATGCTGATGCCCCTCTCTATTCCAGCCGATCCTATGCCTGAATGCGGGCTGCAGCGTCTCCACTTCACGCTCCACATTTTGCTCCACACAGGATTCGACACCAATCCCTTGAAAGTCAATAAATTAAGGCGTTTTGGAGCGAGAGAGGGGGTCATAAGATTCCGCCCCCGGGCACCATTCAAAACCCATTGATTTTCAATGAATTTTACCGCCCAAGATCTGGTCGAAATTTTGCGGACACAGCTCCGGGACGACAGCGGGACGAGAGACTTTCCTCCTTTGATCGATTGATTCAGACACGATTACTGGCATATCCGCGTTTCAGGCGAACCCTGATCGACATCATTTCTTCTCCAGCTGAGCAATCGGAGAAGAAGAATGAACCACGAAGACACCCGCCACCACGTTCTGCTGACGATCACGGCGGTCTGTGCGATCGTGGCTCGCTCCAGCCGTCTGCGTGGCATCGACACTGCGCGACACGAAGGTTTGTAATGTCGTCGCGATGGACGAGATGACGACAATCGGATCGACGCAAAGATGCGGGCCTGCGGCATGCCCACCCCTTGCCCTTGACCGTTTTGGTGCTGCCATCCGCCGCCGCCATCAAGGGGCCAGAGCGCAACAGGCCTGCCCCGGCAGGCGCTTCGGGGTGATTGTACAGACCAAAAATCGCGTCGCAGGGAAAGCGATCAAACAAGCCGTCTTCGATTATGGCAACGGCCCCGCTTATCTGCGGAGATTCCTCGGCGGGTCGGAAAACAAGTTTCAGCGTGCCCGAGAAGTTTCGCGTCATGGTGGAGTATTTAAGACACTCCACAACCGTTTGAGCGATAAGGGCGTCTTCGCCCAGATCATGGCGGGTCTGGTCAACGAGCACGGTGAGGAGACGACTTTGATGATCCCCTCTCGGGACATCGCTTTGTGATGCCCTGCCGGGCAACGATGCGAGATCATGTTCGGCAAGCTCAAGGACTGGAGGAGGGTTGCGACCCGTTATGACCGCGGCCCACAAACCTACTTCTCATCAATCGCACTCGCCGCGACCGAGATCTTCTGGCTTTGAGTGAGAACGCGGCCTGAGACTGGCGGCAGTACAGGGGACGCTCGCCCGGCACAGGCCAGTCCTGCCTGGCCAAAATGGACAGTCCAGCGAACACGCCTGCACGCGCGAACAGTGCCGTCCAGACGATGCCGGTGCCTCGCAGGTGGCCTCGATGGCGGCGCCCAAGACGGTATCGGGACGGTCGCGCATTCCGCTTCACTATGCCGGTTGCGATACTCTCGCGACAATCCAAGACGGTTGAACAGGACCGTACCAGAGGCCCTTCCGTCAGACGCCCGACTTCGGCGGAGCTTTCGGGATAAAAAGGGCACGGTCGGGTTTGATGTCCAGCAGGGGCGTGCCGTCCAGACAATCGAGGCCGCGCACCGTGAGGATGCCGCGCTCGATCCTGTCGAGGCGAACGATGGACGTGCCGATGGGATTGGGCCGGACAGGCGAGCGGAGCGCGAAGGTGCCGTAGACGGTGCCATCGCCGCGCGGCGACTGGGTCACGAGATCGCGCCTTGCCCGGTCGAGCCAGTAAAGCACCTCTATCGTGGCGTAATCATCGAGCCCCGCAAGCGCAGGGATCCAGACGTCGTCGACGATCAGCCGACATTCCGGACCGTCGGTGCTCCCCTGTCGCGGACAGTCGCGGCGGTCGGTCCAAGGCGTGCGTATCCGACCGATGAAAGCCAGGCGGTCGCCGTCGGCCGGGGCGGCTGCGACGGTCATTTCCCCCGCACGGATATCTGTTCCTGTCATGGCCCCTCCTCGTCACTGCACGATGCGCGGGATCATGCTGGCGCGCCGCGCCCGGAAAGGCCAGCCCCGGAAAGGGTTCATTCTGCCGCGAGAAGTGCCGCCGGGCGCGACGCCGCCGCCATGGACTTCGGGTAGCGGACGAAAAGGATGGCGGGGCTGCGCACGCCTTCGGCATGGATCTTGTCTGGCAGCGTGTCGAGTGTGCACGACACGTGCCGTTCCTCCGGTGAACTGACGCAGGCCACGATGTCCACCGGGCATGCGCCGGGCGCACCTGCGGCCATCATGTCGCGGCGCACGACTTCGGCCTTGTCCACCGCCATGTAGAAGGCCACTGCCGTGCCCGGATGGGCGAGGCGCGCGCGGCACGGGTCGGCATCGCCGGGACGGCTGGTCCCTGTGGTCAATGCGAAGGTGTCGATCTCTCCGCGTTCTGTCAGCGGGGTTTTCAGGCGGGCGGCGGCGGCGGAGGCAGCCGTGATGCCGGGCACGATTTCGACGTCGATTCCGGCGGCCTCGGCGGCGGCCAGTTCCTCGGCGGCGCGACCGAAGACGGACGGGTCACCCGATTTCAGGCGGACCACCCGGCGGCCCTTCGCGGCTTCGGCGACAATCAGGCGGTCGATATGGTCCTGCGGCCAGGCGCAGGCGCCGACCTCCTTGCCGACATAGACCCGGTCGGCGTCGCGGCGGGCAAGTTCCAGCACCTCCGGATCGACCAGGCGGTCGTAGAAGATGATGTCGGCCTGTTGCAGCCGTTGCACGGCGCGCAGGGTCAGCAGGTCGCGCGCGCCCGGCCCCGCGCCGACCAGAGCGATATGTCCTTTCGCTTCGGGGGATGTGCCAGCGTTCACAGCGTCCTTGATCAGTCGCGCGGCGTCACGCTCCCGCCCGTCGAGATGGGCTTGAAAGGGGGCGCCATCGAAAACCCATTCCCAGAAGGCGCGGCGGCGGGCCGGGGCGACGCGTTGCGCCACCGCGCCGCGCAGGCGGCCCACAAGCCCCACGAAAGGGCCGAGGCGTGGTGGCAGCATGGTTTCGATGTCCGTCTTGATGCGGCGACCCAGCACGGGCGCGGCACCTTCGGTGCCGATAGCCACGACGACCGGATCGCGGTCGACGATGGAGGGCGTGAAGGCATCGCACATCTCGGGCCGGTCGACGACGTTAACCACCGCTCCCGCCCCGCGCGCCAGACACGCCAGCGCCGCGTCATACGCGGGACAGCCGGTGGCGATGAAGGTGAGGGCCGCCCCGTCGAACGTGTGCGCATCCGCCGCCGCCTCATGGAGCACACGGCCGGATGCGATCAGGCTTTCCAGTTCAGGGTCCTCGGCGGGGCCGACGACGATGATCTCCGCCTCTGTCTTCAGCACCAGCCGACACTTGCGGGCCGCCTCTTCACCACCGCCGCAGATGACCACACGGCGTCCGTTCATGCGCAGGAACATCGGGAAACTCTTCATGACCAGTCTCCAGACCTGTCTCCAGAACACAAAAAAGGCCGCCGATACGGTCACGACCCACGTCGTGACGCATCGAGCAGCCTTGCTCATTTCACCCGGTTTTCGGGAACCGCGACGCCGTTGTCGCTGGGGAATCGCTACCGCTTCACCTCGATTCGAAGCAACAGAAACATGCCACGCTTACGCATGCTTGCCCTCGCGCCGACCGATATGCCCAAATCGGCGGCATGTTTCGCTCCGTCTGGCGCAGCGATTGGCACAAGGATCAACCCGTGACGGTCCGAAGCAGATCGAAAGAAGCCATGAGCAATCCCTCGGCCTTGTCTGCCGGAAGCTTGTGGAACTCCGGCGCGAACGCCTCCATCGACACGGGACCAGCGTATCCCGCGGCGCGCAGAGCCGAAAGCTGGCCAAGGTTGTCTAACCTGTCGTCCTCCGTCACCACGCCCCGGTCGCGGTCCGCGATGGTTACCAGCGAGATGTCGGGATCGGTCACACCCGAGACATGCACCATCCCGGTCCAGTCGGCGAAAAACTCCGTCTCGCCGGACAGGAAGTGGTGGAAGGTGTCGTGCACCAGCTTGAAACGACTCGCGCCGCCGACCGCTTCGATGGCCTCGATCGCTTCGGCCTTGGTCCGGAGCGAGGACTGGACGAAGCCCAAAGGCTCTACCAGCGCTGTCATGTCAGCCTCTTCAAGAAGGGGCAGGATTTCCCTCAGGGCGACCTTCACCGCGTTCAGATCGTCGAGCCCGGTGCCGTCGTTGCGCGGGATCAGACTGATGGTTTCGGCCTCGAGGTCCTGTGCGACGGTTATGAGAGAGGCGACCTCTTGAGCCTTGGCATCGGACCAGTCGTTGAACATGCCGACCTGGCTGAGACCGAAGACACTCAGCCCCAACGCCTGAGCCTCTTCACAGACGGTTTCGGCGGTGAACCCCTCGAACAGCGGGCGGCCAAGGTCGTTGCGAAACTCGACGCCCGTACAGCCGCTCCGCTTCGCCAGCATCAGGAGCGCCCTCCAGTCGAGGCGCGGCATGGTCATGTGGTTGAGCGCAAGCTGCATATGTCCCTCCCTTGCCCGCGATGCGGACTGCCGACAGAGCACCACGACACGGCCCGCCGCACAAGGGGGCCGTTCAGACCTCGGAACGCACGATCCCGCTGGCGACCCAATCGTCAAACTTTTCCAGCACGGCGTCCGTGAAGGCCGCATCGTTGATGTGGGCGTCCAACTCGCGCAGCGTCACGTTCGAAGGGCAGGCGTCGCGCAGTTCCGCGATGAAGGCGGCAAGCCCGTCCGCGTCGTGCAGCGGACCACCTTCGCGATCCCATTCGTTGCCGCCCCGCAGGGGAAGGAAGAACACTGTTTCGCCACGCGCCCCGGACAGCTTGTCGCACAGCGTCCGCGCCAGTTCCCTGCGCTGCCCGGCGTCGAGCAGAACGGAGGACAGAAGACGGTTGTGGGCGTGAACCTCCTGCGCGGCCAGCCGGGCCGGTGCGTCCTGCCAGCCGACGAAATCCACGAGGTCATAGCACCCCGGCGCGACCATCTGTGGCACGCCGACCCGTCCGGCGTTGGTCATGCGGTCGGCCCCGGCGCTGATCGTCGAGCCCATCAGGTGGTTGCCCACTTCCTGCGGCGCGAAGTCCATCACACAGGCGAAGGCGCCCTCGGCTGCCAGCGACTCGAACGCGCGCCCGCCCATGCCGGTGGCGTGGAACACGGCGACTTCGAAGCCGCGCGCCTCCAGCGCCGGTTTCAGGGCCACCATGTAGCGCAGCACGGTCTTGCCGAAGGACGTCATGCCGATCAGCGGACGGTCGCGGTCCGGTCGTTCGACGGCACGCGCCGCACCCAGCACCGCACCCGCGGCTTGGGACAGCGACGCCTTGCAGACGGAGTTCAGACCATAGAGACCGCCTGCCCAGAGGATCATCTGGATGTCCGCCGCAAGACGCTCCGCCGGAATCAGCGGCGAGAAGGAGACCGTCGAAACCACGTATTTCGGCACACCGAGCGGCAGGGCGGCGCAGACGTCCAGCGCAAGATCGGTGCCCATCGTACCGCCCAGCACGATCACCCCGTCGATCCGGCCCTCAGTGTGCAGCCGCGTGGCCAGCGCCGAGGCCCCCGCCGCCATGATCTGCATCGCGGCGTTTTCGTCCCCTGTTGCAATGGCCGCCCCGATGGACGAGCCACCCGCTTCCGCCACATCGTGCTTGGAGACGTCACAGGGTCTGGCCGGATCGCCCAGCACGCTCACGTCCATGGTCAGCACACCGCCGCCCTGCCCCCGGAGCACCCCGGCGATATAGTCGAGCTCGTCGTTCTTGGTGTCGTAGGTGCCAACGACGAGGATGGTGCGGTCAGGCGCGGCGTCGGTCATCTCAGGGCTCCAGCTTGATCCAGGCGGTTTTCAGGTCGAGGTACTTGTCGAAGGCGTGCAGCGACTTGTCGTGTCCGTTGCCGGACTGCTTCACGCCGCCGAGGGGCACGGTCAGGTCCGTGCCGCCATATGTGTTTACATGAACGACACCGGCACGGATGCGGCGCACCATGCGATGCGCGCGGGACAGGTCGGAGGTCCAGACCGCCGCCGCCAGCCCGAAGTCGGTGCCATTGGCGAGGGCGACTGCCTCCTCCTCCGTGTCGAAGGGCATGACGGCGAGGACGGGGCCGAAGACCTCTTCCTGCGCGATCCGGTCAGAGGGATCGACACCGGTGACGATTGTCGGCTCCATGTAGTAGCCGCCCGTGTCTTCGTGGATGCGGCGCCCGCCCAGAACGGTGCGTCCCTGCCCGCGCGCCTCCTCGACGAAGGCGAGGTTCTGCTGCAACTGCCTGAGCGAATTGACGGCGCCCGCATTGGTCGCGGGGTCGAGCGGATCGCCGACCTTCATGCCCTGCGCCACCTCGGCCAGGAGCGTCGTGAATTCCTCGTCGATGGACCGTTCGACCAGCACGCGGGAGCCCGCGACGCAGACCTGACCGGCATTGCGGAAGATCCCGGCGGCGGAGACCTTGGCGGCCTCGCGCAGGTCCGGGGCGTCGGCGAAGACCACGTTGGGCGACTTGCCTCCGAGTTCAAGGTATACACGCTTCATGTTCGACCGGGCAGACGCTTCGAGCAGGCGGCGCCCGGTGGGTCCCGAGCCGGTGAAGACCAGCACATCCACATCCATGGAATGCGCCAGCGCATCGCCTACGACGGCGCCCTCGCCGCAGACCACGTTCAACACGCCCGGAGGTAGCCCGGCGTCCAGCGCCAGTTCGGCGATACGGACGAGGGTGAGTGAGGCGGTCTCGGCCGGTTTCAGCACGACCGAACAGCCCGCCGCCAGCGCCGGCCCGAGCTTCCACGCGCCGATCATCAGGGGGAAGTTCCACGGCACGATGGCGGCGACCACGCCCGCCGGCTCGCGGTGGACGAGGCCCAGGATCCCGTCGGCGGTCGGCGCGACCTCCCCGGCAATCTTGTCGATGGCTTCGGCGTAGTAGCGGATCGTGGCGGCGGCAGAGAGCGGTTCCGCCTTCAGCGCCATGCCGATTTCGGTGCCGTTGTCGCGCACCCCCAGAACGGCGAGGTCGAGCGCGTTCGCCTCGATCAGGTCGGCCCATTTGAGCAGGACCTTCTTGCGCTCGGCAGGGGCCCGACCCGCCCAGCGACGATCCTCGAAGGCGGCGCGCGCAGCGGCCACGGCGCGGGTGGCATCGTCCCGCGTGCCCTTGGCCATGGTTGTCAGGACGCGCCCGTCGAGCGGAGAGATCACGTCCATCTCGGCCCCGTCAGAGGCGCCGCAGGAGGCGCCGTCGATGAGGTGGCGCACCGGCGCGACCTCTGCGGTCCTGAGATCGGATAGTCGTGACATGTCCATGCGTGCGCCCCATATTGGTTCATTATTCAAACCTGCAGTGACGATATATTGGGCATCCGGTGAGGCGCCTGTCAATCCGAGCCATTTCTCAAAGAAGAAGATTGACAGGTCGCAGATCGCGAATGATGATCTTTTAATACCGATGGTTCAAATAATGATCCACAACACCAGGGAGACGACCATGAAATCCATCTTCACCGCCTCTGTCGCGGCGCTGGCTCTGACCGCCGGTGCGGCGCTGGCCGAGTATCCCGAAAAGCCCGTCAGCTTCATCGTGCCGTGGCCCCCGGGCGACCTTGAGGACGTGCTGACGCGCATGATCGCCGAGGACTTCCAGGAGGAATACGGCGTCGCGGCGGCGGTCGTGAACAAGCCCGGCGGCGGCGGCGGCCCCTTCCCCGGCGCCATCGAAGTGGCGAACGCGCCCGCCGACGGCTACACCATCGGATCGTTCGTTCCCGCCGTTCCGCTGATCGGGCACGAGATCGACATTCCCGAACTGACGCCCGAAAAGTTCGACCCCATCGGCATCTTCCTGACCTACCCCTTCGTGATCGCCACGGGCGGCAACGCGCCCTATTCCAGCATGGAGGAACTGGCCGATTACGCTAAGGAGAACGACGTGGTGCTGGGCCACTTCGGCGACGTGCTGACACCGACGCAGGTGACCAAGGCGCTGGCTGCGAACATGGACTTCGAGTGGGCCTCCGACGCGGCCTTCGACGCGCTGGACTGCAATACCCTGGCATCCGGCGATGCGGACGTCATCAACACCACGCTGCAACTGGTTCTGCCCTGCCTCGACCAGGTGAAGGTGCTGGTGGCGATCACCGGCGAGCGCATCTCGAAGGTGCCGGACACGCCGACCATCGGCGAAGTGGACCCCTCGCTGAACATTTCGCTCTGGAACGGTCTGTTCGTCAGCAAGGACACTCCGCAGGACGTCCGGGACAAGATTGCCGCTGTCGCCGAAAAGACCGTGATGTCCGAACGCGCGCAGAAGGTGGCCGAGGAAACCGGTGCTCTGGTCTATTGGAAGAACGCTGACGAAAGCGCCGAGATCATCGCCAAGGACAAGGAAACGCTTGGCGCGATTTCCGAGGCGCTCGGCCAGTAACACCTCGTCGGGAAGGGCTGCGTGATGGCCCTTCCCTTTTCCACCCCGCTGACAAGGGCCACCCATCGTGAGCACGGAATCCGAACTTCAGGCGCGCACCCGCGTCTCCGGCCAGATCGTATTCGTCGGCGCGGCGCTGCTGGTGTCGTTGGTGTTGCTGTCGCAGATCCCGTCGCAGACCGTCTGGATCGAGGACGCCAAGAGCTTTGCCGCGCAGCCGCGCTTCTGGCCCGCTGTCGCCATCGTGACCATGGTCGTGACCTTCGGGCTGAATTTCTGGCTGATGAAGCGCCGCCGCCCTGCCCGCGCCGACTGGGCCGAGGCCAGACGCTGGCTGGAACCGTTGGAATACGCGGTCTGGTTCATGGTCTACGTGTTTGCCGTGCCGTGGATCGGCTTCCTGCCTATGAGCATCGCCTTCGCCGCCGCGCTGACGTGGAGGCTGGGGTATCGCTCGGCCCTGTACATTTGGCTCGCCGTGGCCTTTGCCGTGGGCACGGTCATTCTGTTCAAGGGCATCCTGGGCGTGAAGATCCCGGGCGCCGCGCTTTATGAACTGCTGCCGGATGCGGTCCGCAGCTTTGCGTTGCAGTACCTCTGATGGACGTGTTTTTCGCAGCCCTCGACGTTCTGGCCCGCTGGGACGTGATGCTGGCCCTGGTGGTCGGCTCCATCGGCGGGGTGGCCATCGGCGCCATCCCCGGCGTGGGCCCCGCCGTCGCCATCGCCATCCTCTTGCCCGCGACCTTCAGCATGGACCCGATCGTCGGCCTGACCATGCTGTTGGGCATCTACGGTTCGTCGATGTACGGCGGCGCGATCCCTGCAATCCTGATCAACACACCCGGTACGGCGGTCAACGCCCTGACCACCTACGACGGGTTCCCGATGACGCTGCGCGGAGAGGGCCGGCGCGCCCTGTCGCTGGCGTATTCCGCCAGCTTCTTCGGCGGCATCTTCTCTGTCCTCTGCCTCATCCTGCTGTCACCGGTGCTGGCGAAGGTTGCGCCGATGTTCGGCTCACGCGAGATTTTCCTGGCCGCACTCCTTGGGATCGTCCTCGTGGTGACCGCGCACAAGGGCCAGATGCTGGTCGCCGCCGCGCTGTCGGCTTTCGGCATCCTGTTGTCGACGGTGGGGCTTGAACCGGTCAAGTACACCCGCCGCTTCACCTTCGAACAGACGTGGCTGGCCTCCGGCGTCGACCTGATCGTGGTGGTGCTGGGGCTGTTCGCGCTGAGCCAGGCTTTCCTTCTGCTGACCATGGACGACGAAAAGATCCGCACGCCGAAATCGCGCGGCTCTCTGTTCCAGGGCTTCCGGGAGCTGATGCGGCATCCGCGCGTCGCCGGGATCTCGGCCTCCTTCGGAGTTCTGATGGGCATGATCCCCGGCGTGGGAGAATTCACCGCGCAGTTCATGTCCTACACCTCGGCCCGGAAGCTGTCGAAGTCGCCCGAAGCCTTCGGTCACGGATCGTCCGAAGGGCTGATCGCGTCGGAGACCGCCAACAACGCCGTGCCCGCGGCCGCGATGATCCCGCTCCTGGCGCTGGGGATCCCGGGCGAGGCGCTGACCGCAATGATGCTGTCGGTCTTCTACGTGCACAACGTCGTGCCGGGACCGGGGCTGTTCCTTTACCAGATGGACTTTGTCGTGGCGCTCTACCTCGCGCTGCTGATCCTCAACGTGCTGGTGGTTGGCTTCCTGCTGGTGTCGACCGGGGCGCTGGTGAAACTGACGCAGATCCCCAACCGCTTCCTTGGCATGTGCATTCTGCTGCTGTCCTTCGTCGGCGTGTACTCGATCCGCAATTCGGCAGTCGATTGCGCCATTGCCGCCGTCTTCGGTCTGTTCGGCTACGTGCTGAAGCGGCTGAACCTGCCCATCGTGCCTATCGTGCTTGGCATGGTGCTGGGCAACATCATGGAGGTGAAGCTGCGCGCCGCGATGAACCGGGTCAACACCCCGTGGGACTTCATCGACCGGCCCATTGCCTTCGTGCTGTTCGTGCTGATCCTCCTGATCGTGGGGAGCACCGCCTGGAAGACGTGGCGGGACTGGACACCTGCCGACCGCCGCAGCCTGGCGCGCAAGTCCTCGGCCCGCTTTGCGAAACGCATCTCGGGGCGCCAGACCCGCCACTTCGACGACCGTCTGAAAATCCAACGCAGAAAGCGCACCTATGACCATCTGGGTTCCTGACGACGACGGGCACGCCGACCTCGGCTCCCACGATTCCTTTGCGAACGGCGCGCCGTACAACACCTTTGCGCGCATGCGCTCGGACACGCCCTGCGCGTGGTCGGACTTCGAACACGGCGAGGGTTACTGGTCGATCACCCGCCATGAGGACATCGTGCAGATGATCCGCGATACGGAGACCTTCACCTCCGCCCGCGGCATCCGGATGGAGGACCAGACCCACGAGGAATACATGGCCCGCCGCACCTTCCAGGAGACCGACGGACGCGAGCATCGCAAGGTCCGCATGAAGGTGGCCAAGGCATTCTCCGCCCCTGTGGTGGCAGGCTTCGAAGGGCAGATCCGCGACCTTTGCGGGCCGATCCTCGACCGCGCGCTGGACATGGGCAGCTTCGACGCCACGCGCGAGATCGCCCGCGAACTGCCGATGCGGATGCTCGGCCAGATCTTGGGGACTCCGGAAGAGGACCTGCCGTGGCTGGTCGAGAAGGGCGACGCGCTGATGGCCAATTCCGATCCCGACTTCACCGAGCATGTTGTCGACCGTATGGACACCGACGCCTACCGCATGATGCCGTTCAACTCTCCGGCCGGCGCCGAACTTTATGAATACGCCCGTGACCTGATGGACCGGAAGAACGCCGCCGGGGACACTGACGGCGTGCTGCATATGGTCCTTCAGCCCGACGAAAACGGCGAGGCGATCTCGGAGACGGAGTTCCGCAACTTCTTCTGTCTGCTGGTCGCGGCGGGCAACGACACGACGCGTTACTCCATTGCCGCGGGCATACAGGCGCTGGCCCGGCAGCCCGGCCTTCTGGAACAGTTCCAATCCGGCGAGGTCTGGGCCACCGGCACGGACGAGATCGTTCGTTGGGCGTCGCCCGCCACCTACTTCCGCCGCACGGCCACGAAAGATGTCGAGGTGCACGGCCAGACCATCCGCGCGGGCGACAAGGTGCTGTATTGGTTCGCTTCCGCCAACCGAGACGACACGATATTCGAAGATCCCTACAGGCTGGACCTGACGCGCAAACCCAACCGCCAACTGGCCTGGGGCCAAGGCGGTCCGCATGTCTGCCTCGGGATGCACCTTGCCCGGCTGGAGGTCCGCGTGCTGTTTCAGGAACTCTGCGCCCGGATCAAGGCTATCGCGCCCGCCGGTCAGGAGGCCTTCGTCCGCTCGAACTTCGTCAACGGGATCAAGCGTCTGCCCGTGACCGTCACCCCGGCATAGGGCACCGGCCCGCCGTTTCGCTACTTGAGGACAGTTCATGTCCTACCGCTTCGCTACTTGAGGACCCTATGCAAGACCGCCTGCGCGCCATGTTCTGCGACCACCTCTCGATCTGCCGGGGGAAGTACCTGCCGGGATCCAAGATCGGCGACGAAAACAGCCGCTTCGCCCGTGCGACCTTTGGTGTGCACTACGACCGCGACCTTTTGCTGGACGCGCCGCACGCCAAGGTGCGTGAAGGGATGCCCGACATGGAACTGCGCTGGCAGGCCTCCGACATCCGCGAGGGATGGGAGCCGTCGACCCGCGTGGTGCTGGGCGACCTCTACGACGAGGACGGCCCCCTGCCCCTCTGTCCTCGCGGCGCGTTGAAACGGGCCATCGCGGACTGGGGAAAGATGGGGTTGAAACCGAAGCTGGGGATCGAACTTGAGGCCTTCGCTTTGCAGGGCGACGAGACCGGCCGCCTGCGGCCATACGATGCGCCGGGCGGCGTGGTCTACGGCACCGGCCCATTTGCCGACCCGATGCACATCAACGACATGATCTGGGCAAAGGCCGAGGCCCTGGGCTTCCGGCTGGACATGATCACCGCCGAATACGACAGCCCGCAGTACGAATACACGCTGACCTTCGACGACGCGCTCAAGGCGGTGGACGATATCGTTCTGTTCCGCCAGATGGCCCGAGAGGTCGCGCTGAACCACGGCGTCGTGCTGACTTTCCTGCCGAAACCAATCCCGGAACTGGGCGGCTCCGGCATGCATATCAACTTCTCCTTCACCGACGACAGCGGGCAGAACGCGCTGTCGAACGGGCCGAAGGGTGGCCCCGATCACCTGAACGACCTGTCGCGCGGCTGTCTTGCCGGGCTGGTGCGCCACCACAAGGGGCTGGCCGGGCTGGTCGCGCCGACGACGGGCAGCTACCTGCGCCTGCAACCCGGCGCCATGTCGGGTTACTGGCGGAACTGGGGCGGCGACCATCGCGGCGTGACCACGCGCATCTCGACCGAGGGCGGCGCCAAGGCCCGGCTGGAACACCGGATGGCCGACGCCTCCGCCAACCCCTACACCGCCGCCGCCGCCGTGCTTCAGGCCGCACGCCTGGGGGTCGAGGGCAAGTACGACCTGCCGCCGATGGAGACGGGCGACGGTTTTGACCGCATCGACGCCAAGGACAGCAGCGCGCAGAACCTGCGGCAGGCGGTGCGCGACCTGTCCACCGACACCGCGCTGACGGACGCCGTGGGGCCGGAGCTTTGCGCGCATCAGGTCTTCATGAAGGAACGCGAGTTCCGCAAAACCCGCGACCTGGAGCCGAACGCGCTCCTGGATTTCTATGTGTGGTTCGTGTGATGCACATTGCCATCCTCATAACCAACACCGACTTCAGCGACTTCGCGGCAGCCCGAGCGGACGACGGAGAGAAGTTCGCCACGCTACTGGGCACCTCCCGCCCGGATTGGCGGTTTTCGACCTTCTGGGTCTGCAAGGGCGACTTCCCCGACGATGCATCGGCGTTCGACGGGATCGTGGTCACCGGCAGCCCCGCAAGCGTGACGGAGGACGCCCCATGGATGCTACGCCTGCGCGACATGCTGCTGGCCGCTATCGACCGCCAGCAGAAGGTGTTCGGCGCCTGTTTCGGCCACCAGCTAATCGCCCGCGCGCTTGGCGCCCCGATCGTCCGCAATCCTCTGGGATGGGGGCATGGATTGCTGGCGTTGCGCCGGGTCGCGCCGATGCCCTGGGCCACAGGTTCGGACCAGATGCTTTTCTACGGCTCGCATATCGAGCAGGTGGCGGAGGCGCCCCAAGGCACCCAAATCGTCTATGAGGGGGACGGGTTGCCAGTGGGCGGGCTGACGATGGGCGACCACCTGTTTACCGTTCAACATCACCCAGAGATGTCACACGGGTTCATTTGCGACCTGATCGAAGAATACGCAGACGTCGTCGGGCCGGAAGTCACCGCGCGCGCGCACGAAAGCCTTCACCAACACGCAGACCGTGACGCCATCGGCGAAGAGATCGTCCGTTTCTTCGAGTGGGGGCGCTGATGGGCACGATCACCAAGGCGCTGGACCTCTTGAACCATTTCTCTGCCGCGCGGGCGGAAATCGGGCTGGGTGAGTTCGCCCGCCTCGCCGGGCGCGACAAGGCGACCGTGCACCGCCACCTGACCGAGCTGACGGAAAACGGCTTCCTCGAACAGCATCCCGTGACGCGCGCCTACCGGCTTGGCCCCGCGCTGTTGCGGCTGGCCGGTGTGCGCGAGGCCGCCTTCCCCGTGCGCAAGCTGCTCCGGCCCATCGTGACGGCGCTGGCCGAAGCGACGGGAGAGTTGGCGCATGCCTCGATCCTGCAGGGCGATGCCCTGTCGACGGTGGTCCATGCCGATCCCCACCTGCACGGCATCCAGGTCCACTTCGACGAAGCCGAAGTGCTGCCGCTGCACGCAACGTCCTCCGGTCTGGCGGTGCTGGCCTTTGGACCCGAGGACCTGCGCGCACGGGTACTGTCGCGGCCGCTGACCCATCACACCGGCAAGACGGTCACCGATCCGGCCCGGCTCAAGGCGATGATCGAGGAGGTCAGGCAAAGCGGCCTCGCCCAGTCCGATGGAACTTTCGACGCCGAAGTCGCCTCGCAGGGGGTGCCGATCTATGGCGAGGACGGACGGGTGATCGGCGCACTGTCGGTTGCGGTTCCGGCAGTCCGCGCCCGCCCTGAACGCCTCGCCGACATTGCGGAGAAACTGCGCCATGCCGCCCACGACGCCTCGCGTTCGATGGGCGGGTCATGGCCCGAAACACATGAAACACGCCGGCCCAGTCCGGCGGAACGATAAGAGGCCCCGATGAAAGACAGCAACTTCCTCAAGGAAAACAACGCCCGGCACCTGTGGCACCCGATGGCGCATCCGGCTGACAGCCTGGCCAATCCGCCCGACATCATCGTCGGTGGCGAAGGGGTGGAGATCACCGATGTCGATGGTTTTCGCTCCGTGGATGCGGTGGGCGGCCTGTGGAACGTGAACCTCGGCTATTCCTGCCAGCCCGTGAAGGACGCCATCACGGCACAGCTCGACAAGCTGCCCTACTACTCGATCTTCCGGGGCACCTCGAACGACGCGGTGATCGAGCTGTCGTGGATGCTGAAGGAGTTCTTCGCCCCCGACGGGCTGAGCCGTGCCTTCTTCACCTCTGGCGGATCGGATTCGGTCGAGGTGTCTCTGCGCCTTGCCCGCCAATACCACAAGGTGCGGGGCGAGGCCGGGCGGACCAAGTTCCTGAGCCTTAAGAAGGGCTACCACGGCACACACACGCTGGGCGCCTCGGTAAACGGCAACGCGAACTTCCGCACCCAGTACGAGCCGCTGATGGCGGGCTGCTTCCACATCCCCGCCCCCTACACCTATCGCAACCCCTTCAACGAAACGGACCCGGAGCGGCTGGCGCAGATGTGCCTTGCAGCGCTGGAGGACGAGATCGCTTTCCAGGGCGCGGGCACCATCGCCGCCTTCATCATGGAACCGGTACTTGGCGCTGGCGGGGTCATTCCACCGCACGAAAGCTTCATGCCCGGCGTGCGCGAGATCTGCGACCGCAACGGCATCTTGCTGATCGCAGACGAAGTCATCACGGCCTTCGGGCGCACCGGCGACTGGACCGGTTCGCGTCACTGGGGCGTGCAACCCGACATGGCCTGCACCGCGAAGGCGATCACCAACGGGTACTTCCCCTTCGGTGCGGTCATGCTGTCGGACAAAATCGTGGAGGTCTTCGAATCTGACACTTCCGGCAAGGCGTCCATCGGATCGGGCTACACGTATTCCGGTCATCCGGTGGGGGCCGCGGCCGCCATCGCCTGCCTGAAGGAAACGGAGCGGCTGTCGGTCAAGGACAATGCGGCGGCGCGGGGGGCGCAGCTTTTCGACGGCTTGAAAGCGTTGCAGGCGAAGTTCGAGTTGATCGGCGACGTGCGCGGCGGGCACGGTCTGATGTGCGCGCTGGAGCTTGTGTCCGACCGTGCCTCCAAGACCGCAATCGACAAGAAGACCGTCGGCCGGATCCACCGCGCAACCTACGAGGCGGGCGCGATGGTGCGGGTCTCTGGCCCGAACATCATCCTGTCGCCACCGCTGGTCCTGACGGCGGCGCATGTGGACACGATCCTGTCGGCGCTCGATGCCGGGTTCGCTTCGGTCGCGTGACCCTGTTGCGCGCCCCGTAACCGGGGCGCGCAACGGCGCAGATCAGCCCGCCTTCAACGCGGCGATGACACCCCGCATCTCGGCCAGGCCCCGCATCCGCCCGATCAGCGGGTAACCGGGGAAATTGTCGCGGGTCAGGTCGTCAAGCAGGTCGTGACCATGATCGGGGCGCCAAGGGATGTTCGCATCCGCGCGGCCATCGGCCTGACGCTTTGCCTCTTCGTCCAGCAAGACGCGCGCCAGCGCCACCATGTCCGTGTCGCCTTCCAGGTGCGCCGCCTCTTCGAACGACCCGTCGGGTTCCTTGCGCACATTGCGGAGGTGGGCGAAGTGGATGCGGTCGGCGTGGGTGCGGGCGATGGCGACGGGATCGTTCGCAGGCCCTGCCCCCAGAGAACCGGAACAAAGCGTCAGTCCGTTTGCGACGCTGTCGACCGCGCCCATCACCCAGGCCACGTCCTCGGCGCCCGAGACGACCCTTGGCAGGCCCAGGATGTCGCGCGGGGGATCGTCCGGATGCACGCAAAGCCGCACGCCAAGCTCTTCCGCGGTCGGCACCACTTCTTCGAGGAACCGCTTGAAGTTGGCGCGGATGTCGTCGCGGGTCATGCCGTCGTAACGGGCCAGCGCCGCGCGGAGCTGTTCGATGTCGTAGCGGTCGTAGGCACCCGGCAAACCGCACATGATGGCATTCAGCAGCGCGGCGCGATCGTCATCGGAAGAGGCCTCGTGCCACGCCGCCGCCTTCGTGACGACCGCTGCGGAATAGTCATCTTCCGCTGCCGCGCGGCCCAGCATGTGCAGCTCGAACGCCGCCATCTTGACCGCGTCGAAGCGCAGGCAGGTTCCGCCCGAGACCACCGGTGCGGCAAGGTCCGTCCGTGTCCAATCGATCAGCGGCATGAAGTTGTAACAGATCGCGGTGACACCCTCGGCCGCGAGGTTGGCCATCGATTGCCGATAGTGCGCGAACAACGTCCCGAGGTCGCCGCTCCCCAGCTTGATGTCTTCGTGCAGTGGCAGGCTTTCGCAGACGACCCATTCCATCCCGGCGGCGCGTATGCGGGCGGTACGCTTGGCGACCGCATCTCGCGGCCACACCTCGCCATAGGGGATTTCGTGCAGCGCGGTCACGATGCCGGATGCGCCGGTCTGGAGGATCTGGTTCAGCGAGATCGTGTCGAGATCCCCATACCACCGCCAGCTTTCGATCATGTCGTTCTCTTCCCTGCCTGGACACCACCTGCGTGGCATGGGATTCTGGTATACCATTCAACGCGATTTGCAAACGACGGGTTGGAAAGGCCAACCGCGGTCCATGCAAATTAACCTAACGTCAACACCCGCCCATCCGCCTTCCAATGCGGCGCGTGTCATTGCAGTTTGTCCAAACGGTGTGGCGACGGTCGCCAGCCACGCAGCGAAGAAGGTCTTGCCCCCAGATGCGCGCGTTCTGTCTTTTTTTCGTCCTGCTGCTTGCAGGTCCTGTCGCCGCGCGCAGCGTGACCGATAGTGCCGGGCGCGTGGTCGAGATCCCCGATGAGGTGCACACGGTCTTTGCCGCCGGTCCGACGGCGGCTGTACTCACCTACATCCTGAAGCCCGACACCCTTCCCGGCTGGCCGCGCGCGCTGCGCCCGTCGGAACGGCCTTACATCGCCGCCCCCTACCGGGACCTGCCGGAAACCGGGCGGCTGACCGGGCGCGGCGGAGAGGCCAACCTTGAACGGGTCCTGTCCATCGAGCCCGATCTCATCATCGACTTCGGGTCCGTCCGGGATACCTACGTCGACCTCGCCGACCGGGTGCAGGAACAGACAGGAATTCCCTACATCCTAGTCGACGGCCGGTTCGAGGCGACGCCGGAGGCGCTTCGACTGGTCGGGGACATCCTGGGCGTGCCCGTCCGTGGCGAGACGCTGGCCGCCGATGTCGAGGAGACCTTTGCCCGGATCGACGCTCTCCTGTCGGAAATCCCGGAAGAGGACCGTCCGCGCGTCTACCTCGCACGCGGTCCGGACGGGCTGGAAACCGGGATGAAGGGCTCAATCAACACGGAGATCATCGAGCGCGCCGGGGGCCGCAACGTCGCCGACGATGGCGGAGCGACACGCGGGCTTGTGAATGCCTCCATGGAACAGGTGATCGTGGCCAACCCCGACACCATCGTGACTTGGGACGACAACTACTACGCGAAGGTGTTCGACGATCCGATGTGGGCCGGGATCGACGCGGTGCAGCGCGGGCGGGTCTACCTGTCGCCGGTCGAGCCCTTCGGCTGGATCGACCGCCCGCCGTCGCTCAACCGGATGATCGGCCTGATCTGGATGGCCGGGCTGCTGTACCCGGAAGAGTGGACGTCGGACCTGCGTGACGACACGCGCGCGTTTTACAGCCTCTATTATCACGTGGACCTCGACGAGGACGAACTGGACAGGCTTCTGGAATGGACGGACGGGCGCCCGAGGTAGGCACCACACCGAGGGACCGTGTCGCGCGCTTTCCGGGGACGACCCTGATCGGTGTGCTGGTGGCGCTGGTCTGCGTGACGGCCTTCGCTGCGATCATGATCGGCCCCTTCGCCCTTTCCCCGGGCGAGGTGCTGGCCACGCTTGTCGGCCGGGGGGACGCGCAATCCACCATCGTCGTCTGGAAGATCCGCCTGCCCCGCGTCGCCGCCGCGCTGCTGGTTGGGGCGGCATTGGCCGCCGCGGGGGCCAGCTACCAGGCCCTGTTCCGCAACCCGCTGGTGTCGCCGGATATCCTCGGTGTCTCTGCCGGGGCCGGATTGGGCGCGGTCGCGGGCATCTTCCTGTCTCTGCCCGTCGCCGCGATCCAGGGCTCCGCCTTTGTCGGAGGAATGGTCGCGGTCGGGGTGGTCATGCTGGTGGCCTCGGCGGTCCAGGGCACGGACAGGACTCTGTCTCTGGTGTTGATCGGCGTGGTGATCGGCGCGCTGGCGGGGGCGGCAACCTCTTTGCTGAAGATCATGGCGGACCCCTACGACCAGCTTCCGGCGATCACCTTCTGGCTTCTGGGATCTCTGGCGGCGACGACCTCCGACGACATCCTGCCTGCCCTGCCCCTCGTCCTTCTTGGTCTGGTGCCGCTTTGGGTGTTGCGCTGGCGGATCAACGTCCTGTCCCTGGGCGACGAAGAGGCCCGCTCCCTCGGCATCGATGCCGGGCGCACCCGATTTCTCGTCATCGCCGCCGCCACACTCGTGACCGCAAGTGTCACGGCGCTGGCGGGGGTCGTCGGCTGGGTCGGACTGGTGATCCCGCATATCGCCCGGATGCTGGCCGGGCCGGCCTTCGGCAGGCTGCTGCCAACCTCTGTGCTGATCGGCGCACTTTACCTGCTGGTCGTCGACACCGCCGCCCGCACGCTAGCCGCCGCAGAGATCCCGCTGGGTATCCTCACGGCTGTCATCGGCGCCCCGTTCTTCGTCTGGCTCCTCGCGCGCGGACGCAGGGGCTGGAGCTGATGCTGGAGGCACGCGATCTGTCCATCGGCTATGGGCGCCGGACAATCGGCACCGGCCTGAACCTTACCGTAGCACCGGGCGACGTGTTGTGCCTGCTCGGTCCCAACGGTTGCGGGAAGACGACCCTGTTCCGAACCCTGTTGGGTCTGTTGCCGCCGCTGTCGGGCGAGGTGCTCCTGTCGGGCAATCCGATCACCGCGCAGCGCCGGGCCGAGGTCGCGCGTCAGATTTCCTACGTGCCGCAAGCACACGCCCCGCCCTTCCCGTTCGAGGCGCTTGAGGTGGTCCTGATGGGCCGGACCGCGCGGCTGGGGGCCTTCGGGCAGCCTTCGCGCGCAGACCGCGACCGCGCCTTCCTCGCCATGGAGCAACTGGGCATCGGACACCTTGCCGAAGCGGATTACTCCCGCTTGTCCGGTGGGCAACGGCAGTTGGTGCTGATCGCCCGCGCCCTGGCGCAGGAAGCGCCGCTGATGGTCATGGACGAACCGACCGCCAGCCTCGACTTCGGCAATGAGGCGCATGTGCTGGCCCGGATTTCGGGGCTGGCCCGAGCGGCCGCGCATGGCGGCCACGGCGTGGTGCTGTCCACCCACAACCCGGACCATGCGTTTCAGTTGGGCGCCCGCGTCCTTTTGATGAAATCCGGGCAACGGATGGCCTGCGGCCCCTGTGACGAGGTGCTGACCACGGAAGCCCTGAGCGCGGTCTACGGCATCGACGTCTCGGTCGAAACGACATCCTCGGGCCGCAAGGTGTGCCTGCCGGCTGTTCCGTCCGACCTGACCGGCACGTAAAGCCGCCTGGGCAACCTGTCCAGGTGATGCGCTGATCGAGGGTTTCGGCGTTGCCGCAGTCACATTGCGCAACCTTGCGACAACAGCTGCTCAATCGATTGAGCGTCCCGATGGAGTGTGCCAAACAGAAGAACCGCCAACTTGCGTAACCGGCCAGACGTCCCCCAAAATGGACAAGGATCAGGCGGGGATGCTGGTGATCGGGGGGCAAGGCGCCCTCCCCGAAAGAGAGGTTCAGTGACGTGAAACATCTGGTCGGCATCGACGTGGGCACCGGTTCGGCTCGGGCCGGAGTTTTTGACGAGGCGGGCATCCTGCAAGGCTCCGCCGTTCAGGCCATTGCGATCTGGAAGGGCGATGGCAACCGTGTCGAGCAGTCCTCGGACGACATCTGGTCTGCGGTCTGCCAGGCCGTGCGCGGCGCGGTCGAGGCATCTGGCGTGGACCCGTCCAGCGTGGCGGGCATCGGCTTTGACGCCACCTGTTCGCTGGTCCTTCTGGCGGAAGGGGGCGCCCCGCTGCCGATCCGCGAGAACCGCAACATCATCGTCTGGATGGACCATCGCGCCACCGAACAAGCGGCGCGGATCAACGCGCTTGGCCATCCGGTTCTGGACTACGTGGGCGGCGTAATCTCGCCCGAGATGGAAACCCCCAAACTGCTTTGGCTGAAAGAGAACGCTCCCGACATCTATGACGCCGCGTGGCAGTTCATGGATCTCACCGATTTCCTCACATGGAAGGCGTCGGGCGATCTGGCCCGGTCCGTCTGCACTGTGACCTGCAAGTGGACCTATCTCGCACATGAGGGTCGTTGGGACGCGGGCTATTTCGAGAAGATCGGGCTGAGCGATCTGAGCCGCGACGACTTCTTCCGTATCGGCAGCCGGGTGGTGCCCGCCGGGACCGCGCTTGGCCACGGGTTGACTGCCGAAGCCGCTGACCGCCTTGGTCTGCCCGAGGGCACCCCGGTTGGCGCCGGCCTGATCGACGCGCACGCAGGTGGGCTGGGCACGGTCGGCACGGCGGGCGATCCGACGCGCGACCTTGCCTATGTCTTCGGCACCTCGTCCTGCACCATGACAACCACCGCCGCGCCCTCCTTCGTGCCGGGGGTCTGGGGACCCTACCACTCGGCGATGGTGCCCGGCATGTGGCTGAACGAAGGTGGACAATCCGCGGCGGGTGCTGCGGTGGACCAGTTGATCGACCACCACCCCTATGCTCCGGACGCGCACAGGCTGGCAAAGGCAGCGGGGCAATCGCTGCCCGGTTGGCTGGCAGACCGCGTCGGCGGTCGCGACGTGACCACCCTTGTCGATGGCGTTCACGTGGTGCCCGAAGTGCTGGGCAACCGTGCACCCCATGCCGATCCGCACAGGCGCGCCACCGTCATGGGGCTTGGAATGGATCGCGGGCCGGACAGTCTTCTGGCGCTCTACCTCGCCACGCTGTGTGGACTGGGATACGGATTGCGCCAGATCATCGCGGCACAGGCGGCTGCGGGGGCAAAGGTCGACCGGATCGCAATCAGCGGCGGCGCGGGGCGACATCCGCTTGTGCGCCAGATCCTCGCCGATACCACTGGCAAACCGGTGGTGGCGCCCGAAACCGACGAACCCGTGCTGCTGGGGTCGGCGATGCTTGGGGCGCTGGCCTGCGGACTTCGGAAAGATGCGGGTGACGCGATGCGCGGCATGTCCCGCGCGGGTGTCATCACCCATCCCGACGCAGCGGCTATACAAAGACACGACGAACGTTTCGCCGTCTTCGAGGCGCTGCAGGCGTTGGCCGCACGCGCGACGGCCTAAAAAGACATGCTTTCGGGGCGCGGCTTTGGCAGGCGCGCCCCGCCGATGTCAGCACTGGATCATTTGCGCCAAGACTGCCGCAAGATTCAGCTTGCGGGCAGGACCTTGCTTTTCTGCTCTCCCAGTCCCGCGATGCCGAGCGAGACGGTCTCTCCCCCCTTCAGGTAGCGCGGCGGTGTCTTTCCCATGCCGACGCCCGGCGGCGTGCCGGTCGAGATCACGTCGCCGGGTTGCAGGCTCATGAAGCGACTGCAATAGGCCACAAGATGCGGAACCTTGAAGATGAGTGTCGCCGTGCTGCCCGCCTGCATCCGCTCGCTGTCCACGTCGAGCCACATGTCGAGCGCATCCACATCGGCCACTTCGTCCGGCGTCACGAGCCACGGGCCGGTCGGTCCGAAAGTGTCGCAGCCCTTGCCCTTGTCCCACGTCCCGGCGCGGTGAAGCTGGAAGTCGCGCTCTGACACATCGTTGACGACGCAGAACCCGGCGACATGGTTCATCGCGTCCGCCTCGTCGATGTAGACGCCAGGTTTGCCAATCACGACGCCAAGCTCGACCTCCCAGTCGGTCTTCTGGGAATCACGCGGGATCTGGATCGGATCGTTCGGACCGCATATGGCAGAGGTCCACTTGTTGAAGATGATCGGCTCTTCCGGAATGGGCATGCCGGATTCGGCGGCATGATCGGCATAGTTGAGTCCGATGCAGATGAACTTGCCGATGTTCCCCACGCATGGGCCGAGCCGCAGGTCGTCCTGCGGCGTGCCCTCGACCCGCGGCAGGCTGGCCGGATCGAGATTGCGCAGCGCGGCGATGCCGTCGGGGTGCAGCACGTCGCCCGAAATGTCCGCCACAACGCCTGAGAGGTCGCGCACTTGGCCGTCGCTGTCCAGCAGGCCGGGTTTCTCGGCCCCGGACGGGCCATAGCGCAGAAGTTTCATGTCTGGTCCTTTCCTTGATATCTGGCACGGGTGCGGCCCGGACGGCTGCCCCCGGCGATGGATCTCCCGCAGAAATGGTGGTGTCGGATCACGCCACTTCCTGGCCGATGCCGGAAATCGCCTGGATCAGGCTGTCCTCTGTCACTTCCTCGGACGTGAAGGTCCGCATGATGCGGCCCGAATACATCGCGACGATCCGGTCGGAAACATGCATGACCTCAGGCATTTCCGAGCTGATGACCATGACCGCATACCCCTGTGCCGCAAGTTCGCGCAGCAGTTTGTGGATCTCCGACTTGGAGCCGACGTCGATGCCGCGCGTGGGTTCGTCGACGATCAGCACTTCCGGGTGCATCGACAGCCACTTGCCAATCACGATCTTCTGCTGGTTGCCGCCCGAGAGGTTGCCCACCTTCTGCTTCCAGCCCGGCGTGCGGATGTCGAGCCGGTCGCGGTACTGGTCGAAGATGGCCACCTCCGCCCCCTCGGCCATGAAGGGTCCGCTCTTCAGGTCGTCCACCTGCGGCAAGGTCATGTTGTCCCGGCAGTTCATGCCAAGCACCAGCCCCTGTCCCTTGCGGTCTTCGGGAACGAGGGAAATGCCCTTCGCTATGGCGTCGGTCGGGCTGTCGATTTTCACGTCCTTGCCCGCAAGCCGGATCTGGCCGGCGGAAGGTGTGCGCAGCCCAAAGAGCGTCTCCGCGATCTCCGTCCGCCCCGCGCCCACCAGACCATAGAAACCGACAACCTCACCGCGCCGGATTTCAAAGGATATGTCCTTGTAGAGCTTTCCGCAGGACAGGCCCTTCACCTCCAGCGCGACCTCGCCCAGTTCGTGGTGCGCGGCGTTGCGGCTCAGGTCGAGTTTCCGTCCGATCATCATCTGCGTCACCGCCTCTTCGGTGGTCTCGGCGGTGTTGACGGTACCTTGGTACTGACCGTCGCGTAGGATCGAGATGCGGTCGGTGATCTTGAATATCTCCTCCATGCGGTGCGAGATGTAGATGACCCCGACCCCGTCGCGCTTCAGGTCGGCGATCACGTCGAACAGAACCACCTTTTCCGCGTCGGTCAGCGAGGCGGTGGGTTCATCGAAGATCACCGCCTTGGCGTCCACGGTCAGGGCACGGGCGATCTCCACCATCTGCTGGTTGGCGATCGACAGGTCTCCGACCCGGGTGCGCGCATCGAACCCCACGTTCAGCTTCCCGAGGATCGCGTCAGTCTTTTTCGTGAGCGTCGCCCAGTCGACCCGGCCGAAGCTCTTTCGCGGCAACTCCCCCAAGTAGATGTTCTCGGCCACGCTCAGTTCCTCGGCCAGGCTGAGTTCCTGGTGGATGAAGACGATGCCCTTGGCCTTCGCTTCCAGCGGGCCGGCCATCACGACCTTTTCGTCGCCCATGTAGATCGCGCCCTCGGTGGGTTGGTGAATACCGCCGAGCACCTTCATCAGGGTCGACTTGCCGGCCCCGTTTTCACCCATGAGGGCGTGGACCTCGCCGGGCATGACCGAGAGCGACACCCCGTCCAGGGCCCGTACGCCCGGGAAGGTCTTGACGATGTCTTCGAGACGCAGAACCGGTTGGGTCATACCCTCAACTCCTCCTTGCCCTTGATGTTCAGTTGCTTGTCGAGGAACAGAACCGCGATCAGGATCAGGCCGATCACAAGGTTTACCGTTGAAGTATCCGCCCCGATGTGGCCCAGCCCCTTGCGCAGAAGCTGGATCGCGATGACGCCGCCGAAGGTGCCTATGACGTTGCCAGCCCCGCCGGTGATCTTCGTGCCGCCCAGCACGACCGCCGTGATGACCCACAACTCGTACAACTGTCCGTCATTGGGGTTCACCGATCCGCTTTCCGAATAGAAGACCACAGCCGACAACGCCGCGAGGAAGCCGATGATGGCGAAGTTGATCATCATGTGCGGGCCGACGCGGATGCCCGCATTGACCGCCGCCTCGCGGTTGTCACCGATGGCGTAGGCGTTTCGGCCATGGACCGTGCGCGCCATGACGAACCACATCACCAGCGTGACACCCAACAGGAACCATGTCGCGGTCGCCAGCCCCAGGAACTCGGCCTCGGCGAAATCCACCAGCGTCCAGTTGAGGTGGCTGGTCGGGTTCTCGCCGTTGAACATGAAGACGATGCCACGGTAGCCCAGCATGGACCCCAGCGTGACGATGAAGGCGTCGACGCCGGTCTTCCAGACGATCAGGCCATTGAGCGCGCCCAGAAGCGTGCCGACCGTCAGTGCCAGCAGCCAAGCCACCGGAATGACCCAATCGCCGAGGCCCGCGAAGATCGGCCAGGTCATGGAGTCGAGCAGGATGATCGCGGCGATGGCGAAGGTGGCGCCGACGCTCAGGTCGATGTTGCCGTTCACCATGACGATGGTCATGCCCATGGCGATGATGCCGATCGGCGCGGACTGCTTGAACAGCAGTAGCATGTTCTCCAGGTCCATGAACGCCTTGTCGGAGACCGAGAGGTATTCGCCAGCGATGCTGAAGAACAGCAGTTCCAGCACGATGAAGCCCCAGATTGCGCCGCCTTTGAGCGCCACGGAAAGATTGACCTTTTGCATTGCCGTGCCTCCCTTACGCGATCATCGACCAGAGCTTGCCGCGCTTGGCCGCAATATCCAGCCAGACCGCTAGGATGATGATGATCCAGGTGACGACGAACTGGACGTAGAACTGAAGCCCCACGAGCAGCAGACCGTTCTGAATGAACCCGAGGATCAGCACCCCGATCACTGTCTTGAAGATCGTGCCAGACCCGCCGAGGAGAGAAGCCCCGCCAAGGATGACCGCGGCCAGCACCTCCAGTTCGAGCCCCTGCCCTACGGTGTTCTGCGACCCGAGCGAGCGGCTGGCCTGGATCAGACCCGCCGTGGCGACACAGCCCGCCGAGATCAGGTAGCAGGTAAAGACGGTGCGGGCCCGGCGGATGCCCGAGAAGGTCGCCGCCGTGCCGTTGCCACCCACCGCGTAGACCTTTCGTCCGTATGGAGTCCGCGCAAGCGTCAGACCCAACAGTGCGGCAAGAGCCACGAAGATCAGGATCGGAACCGGAATCCCAAGCGCCGTGCCCTGCCCGAAGACGGAGAACCAGGTGCCCTCCTTGTCGGCGATATCCATGTTCTGACCGCCGGAATAGGTCAGCGTCAGCCCGTGGATCGCCGACAGCATTCCCAGCGTCACGATCAGTGAATTGAGCCTGAGATAGCCGACCAGAAAACCGATGAAGGCCCCGAGGCAAAGCGTCATGGCGAACATCAGGGGAATCGCGAGCGCCGGCCCGACCTTGTCGTGCAGGTCGAGCACCACGATGGTCGAGAAGGACATCATCGAGCCGACCGACAGGTCGAGGTTGCCGCTGATGACAACAAACGTCACGCCAAGCGCCATCACGCCGAGGATCGCGGAGGACCGTACAACGCTGAACACGTTGTCGACGGAGATGAACTTTGGATTGGCGATGGTGAAGGCGATCATGAAAAGCGCAAAGGCGATCAGGATCCCCTGTTTCGCCAGAACGCTGCCGATCTCCCTTTTGTCGAAAACTGCCATGATCCCCTCCCTGAAATCGCAGGCTTGCCTATGGTATCGAACGTCCGATCGGTGGGCGATGTCACACGAGCGTCATGCCCCCGTCGATCATCACGATCTGCCCGGTCATGTAGTCGCTTTCGCGCGACGCGAGGAACGTGGTGGTCCCGGTGATGTCGGGCGGTGTGGCGACGCGGCCCTTCAGGATCGAAGCAGAGAACTCCTCCATCGCCTGCCCAGGTCGGGCGGAGGCGCCGATCTCCATCAGGTCGCGGTCCACCTGTTCCCACATCTCCGTCTTGACGACGCCCGGCGCGAAGCCGGTCACCGTTATGCCGTGCTTGGCAAGGTCGCGGGCACCGGATTGTGTCAACGACACGACTGCGAACTTCGACGCGCAGTAGGGTGCGACATTGTCAAAGCCCTGGCGGCTGGCGATGGATGCCGTGTTGACGATCTTGCCCGCCATGCCATCCGGCCCCCTGCCCTGCGCCATCATCTGGCGCGCGGCTTCCTGCATTCCGATCATGCAGCCCAGACCGTTGACACCCATGACGAAATTCCAGTTGTCCTCGTCGACGTCCATGAAGTTCATCGGCTTGTTCACACCGGCGTTGTTGAACTTCACGTCGAGCCGCCCGAACGTCTCGACCGTGTGGTCGATCATCGCGCGGACTGCGGCGCGGTCCGTCACGTCGACCCGGGCAGAAGTCACGTGTTGCGGGTCGAAGCGCGCTGCGTTCTCCCTGGCGACCGTGGCGACACCGTCACCGTCGATATCCGCGAAACAGACCTTCGCCCCCTCTTCGAGCAGGGCTTCGCCGATTGCGCGGCCGATGCCGCGCGCCGCGCCCGTCACGATACAGGCGCGCCCCGTCACACGTCCCATGGCGTGTTTCCTCACATGTCTTTTGAGTTTGGTCCTGCCCACGATGCGGGGCACGCAGTCCGCTGCGCGCCCCGCACGACGGGAGGATAGATCAGAACACCGGCTTGGTGAAATCGCCCATGTTGTCCTGGGTGATCTTCGGTGTGTCGAAGTAGTTCAGGAACGGCACCTCTTCGCCGCTCAGCACGTCGACCGCAGTCTGCAGGGCGGCCTTCGCATCATCGACCGGCGACTGGTAGATCGAGCCCCAGTAGTCGCCCGCTGCCATTGCCTCGTAACCGACGGCAAAGTTCGTCGCGCCCACGAAGATGATGCCATCGCGACCTGCGGCCTTGGCAGCGTTCAACGCGCCCACGCCCATGTTGTCGTCCCCGGCATAGACCCCGTCGATGTCGTCGTACTTGACAAGGAAGGCTTCCATCACCTGCTGCGACTTCTCGCGGTTCCAGTCGCCCGGCTGGGTGTCGACAACCGTCACGTTCGGGCAGACCTCGGGCAGACGATCCTCGAAGCCCTTGGCGCGCTCGATGGCGGTGGTGTAGCCCGGCTGGCCGGTGATGTGGACCACCTGAGCCTCGTCCTCGATACCCATTTCCTTGAACTTGTCACACATGATCTCGGCGGAACGGGCGCCCTGGGTGATGTTGTCGGGACCCGAGAAGGACTTCACGAAGTCGAAACCCTGCTCGGCGATGTTGGAGTTGGTCACAATGACCGGGATGCCGGCCTGATGCGCCTTGCGCACGGCCGGGATCACTGCTTCGCCGTTGGTCGGCCAGATGATAATGGCATCCACATCCTGCTGGATGAGGTCTTCCATCTGCGCGATCTGGCGGGCCACGTCGCCACCGGCGTCGAGCACGATGGTTTCGACCATGTCGTTGCCTTCTGCCGCCTCGATGAAGGCCTTCTCGTAAGTGGTCTGGTAGCTGTCGACACCCACGTTGTTCTGCGTGATGCCGATCTTCATCGCACCGCCGTGGCTTTCGGCGAAGGCGGCCCCGCCGAGCGTGACCGCTGCGGTGGTCACCGCAATAATCGTCTTGGTCTTCATGGTATTCCTCCCGTGGAACTGACTGAGCGGGGGCCGCACCTTTCGCGGCCGTCCCCGGGGCTCCTCCCGGGCCCCCGCACCATCCGGCCTGACCAAAGCTGACTGACCGAATGAACGTGGCCCAACGTGCCCGGTTTCCCCGCAGAGGCATCCATCAAAAATATCCGAAATGAGATATCATTTATTCATATCGGACAGATTCTCGATACGCGTCGGGGATCACATTGGACATCCTGCAAGGAGATCAGCGGTGACACAACGCGATTCATCCAAGATGGATGCGGCGAATGGGCCGCACGACCACCCGAACATCAACAAGAAGACGCAGGCCATGAACGACATGGGAGGACATGACCGACACAGCCCCGCCGCGCCGCTGGCGCAGCCGGAGGCCGTGCAAATCCTGTCTTTCCTCGAAGCCTTCAGCGACGAGGTGGAAGGCGCGCTCGACCTCGTGGCGCCCAATGCGCACCTGAGAATGATGATGCACCTGCTGCAGGGGCATCTCGACGGCAAAACGGTCACGCCCACATCGCTTATCGGGGCCAGCCGTGTGCCCTACGCCACAGCAAACCGGCGCCTGAAGGAGATGGTCGACGCCGGCCTGATCGAGCAACGCCCGCGCACCGTCACCGGCAAGAGCTTTTCGATGCACCCAAGCGAGGCGATGATCGAGACGTGGATGCAGCTTTCGGGCCGTCTGCGCAGATTGGGCGAAACCACCTTCGGCGGACCGGTCCGCGTTCAGGACACCCGGGACTACTACTTTGGCGGCAGCTACATCGCCGCGCAGTCCATCCCGCCCCTGCGCGTCCTGCACGAACCGCTCAAGGTGTCGGGCGGCCTTCGCGTGCTGGTGCACGGCGACCCGACCTTCATGGTCATGGACACGCTCAAGCGACAGTTCGAACAGGTCATCGGCACCGAGATCAGCCAGCGCGCCTTTTCCATCGACCGGCTGCGCGAGGAAGCCTTGCGCAACGCCACCCGCGACGCCAGCCGTTACGACATCATCGCGGTGGACCTCCCGTGGATCGGCGAGTTCGCGAGCAAGGACGTCCTGATGCCGCTGGACGATGCGATGGACCTGGCCCGGCTCGACCCCGCGGATTTTCATACGGCTGGCTGGCAGGGGGCGCATTGGGGCGGACGGCCCTACGGCGTACCGGCGCAGACCACGCCCGAACTACTGTTCTACCGCCACGACCTTTTCGCCAAGGCCGGGCTGGAGCCGCCCTCCACCACCGAGTCCCTGCTGGACGCCGCCCGCGCTCTGCACGACCCGCAGCGCGGCAGATACGGCATCGCATGGAACGCCGCCCGCGGCACGCCGCTCGGCCATACGGTGCTGATGACCTTTGCCGACTTCGGCCAGCCGATCGTCGATCTGCCGGAGCAGGCCGGCGGGTTCGACACGGAGCACCTCTCCAGAGGTCAGTACCGTGCGACCATCGACACCGACGCGGGTCTTGCCGCGGCGGAGTTCCTGCTGGAGCTGCTGAAGTACTCACCCCCCGACATCCTTTCGATGTCCTGGTACGAGCGGGTCCGCCCTTACGCCGCCGGGAAGGTGGCCATGGCCTACGGCTATACCCTGCTGGCCCCCTACTTCGAACTGGACGAAACCTCGCCTGCCTACGGTCAGACGAGTTACCTGCCGCATCCGCCTGCACCGGGCAAACGTCCCGTCGCGCCGGTAGGTGGCTACGTCATGGGCATTCCGGCCAACCTCGCCCCCGAACGGGTGCCCGCAGCGGTCGAGGCGCTGCGCGTCTTCACCTCGCCGGAGGCGCAGAAGCTCTACGTGCAGAACGGCAGCCGCACCAACCCGCGTTACTCGGTCGGGGCCGATCCGGACGTGCGCCGCCTCTCGACCATCTTCGAGGCGGTCGACGGCATGTCCTGGCGCGACGAACTGCAGTTCTGGCCGCGCCCGCCGGTGCCGGAGATCGGCGACATATTCAAGATCTGCGGCGAGGAATTCCACGACATGCTCCGCGGTATCGTCCCCCCGCGTGAGGCTTTGCGCCGGGCACAGGACCGCGCCGACGCATTGATCGGACAAGACAGGACACCGTGATAGGAGGAGGAAATCACCATGGACCCCAATCGCTTGAAGGGAAAGAACATCCTGATCACCGGTGCCGCGCGCGGCATGGGTGCGGCATGCGCCGAAAGCTATGCCGCGCAGGGGGCGAACGTCTGCCTCGGCGATCTCGACGAAGCGGAGGCCCAGAAGGTCGCCGACCGGATCAACGCCGCCGGCAACGGTCGCGCCGTCGCGGTGAAGATGGACGTGACCAAACGAGAGGACAACGCCAGTGCCGTGGCCGCCGTGGTGGAGGCCTTCGGTTCCATCAACGTCGCGCTGTTCAATGCCGGCCTGAACAAGCCCCGGTTCTTCATGGATATCGACGAAGGCAACTGGGACATGATCATGAACGTCAACACCAAGGCCATGTGGCTTGGTATGCAGGAGACGGCGAAACAGATGATCGCGCAGGGGCCGATGGAGGATCACCCTTACAAGCTGATCAATGTGGGCAGCATCGCCTCGCGCAAGCCGCTGGTGGACGTGACCGTCTACTGCACGTCGAAATATGGCTGTCTGGCCCTGACCGAATGCGGCGCGCTGGGACTGGCCGAGCACAACATCACCGTCAACGGTTACGCTCCGGGCGTGGTCGTGACACCTTTGTGGGAGCAGCTTGACAAGGACCTGGTCGAGATCGGCTTCAAGGAACGCAAGGGACAGGCCTATGACGACATCGTCGCCAACAACCTCGTCATCAAACGCGTCTCTTACCCCGAGGACATTACCGGGACCGCGTCTTTCCTGGCTTCTGACGACAGCGACTACATGACCGGCCAGATGATCTCGATCGACGGCGGCTGGGTCACGAAATAACCCACTGATATTTCTTGAAATTTCAACCCACGCAACGGGCCGCCCGCGCGACCCGGAGGAGCTTTCATGTCACGCGCACTGATGCCGAACATGCTTACACCGCAAGATCTGGAACCCAATTGGGAGTGGCGCGAGCGCCTGCCTGCCTGGGGCCACACCTCGGTCGATTTCGAACGCCGGATCGACCATGACCGCCTGCGCCGCTACCGGCTGGCCCGCACGCGGCAGTCGCTGCAGAACTCGCCCGCCGGGTCGCTGCTGCTGTTCGACGTGAACAACATCCGCTACGTGACCGCCACCAAGATCGGCGAGTGGGAACGGGACAAGATGTGCCGCTTCTGCCTGCTGACCGGCGACGACAGTCCTTACGTCTGGGACTTCGGCTCTGCCGCGGTGCACCATAAACGCCATTCCGACTGGTTGGAGCCCGACCACTGCCTTGCCGGTGTCGTGGGAATGCGCGGGACGATCCCGCCCGATTTCGGGTTGATGCAGAAATACGCCAAGATGATCGCCCAGCTCATCAAGGACGCGGGCATGGCCGACATGCCGGTCGGCGTCGATTACGCCGAGACGGCGATGTTCCACGCGCTGCAGGCCGAGGGGATCAAGGTCGTGGACGGCCAGCAGATCATGCTGGCGGCGCGCGAAATCAAGAACTGGGACGAGATCCAGCTCCTGACGCAGGCGGCCAGCATGGTCGATGGCGTCTACCACATGATCTACGAAGAGCTGAAGCCGGGCGTGCGCGAGAACGACATCGTCGCGCTGTCGAACAAGATGCTCTACGAGATGGGCTCTGACGACGTCGAGGCGATCAACGCGATCTCGGGCGAGCGCTGCAACCCGCACCCACACAACTTCACCGACAGGTTGATCCGGCCCGGCGATCAGGCATTCTTTGACATCCTGCAATCCTACCAAGGCTATCGGACCTGCTATTACCGGACGTTCAACGTCGGACGTGCAACGCCCGCGCAGAACGACGCCTACGTGAAGGCGCGCGAATGGATCGACGCGTCCATCGCAATGATCAAGCCGGGCGTGACCACCGACAAGGTGGCCGAGGTCTGGCCAACCGCCGAAAGCCTCGGCTTCCCGAACGAAGACGCCGCCTTTGGCCTGCAATTCGGCCACGGTCTGGGGTTGGCGCTGCACGAGCGCCCGATCATATCCCGCGCGATCAGCCTCGATCACCCGATGGAGATCCAGACCGGCATGGTGTTTGCGCTGGAAACCTATTGCCCCGCCGCCGACGGCTATTCCGCCGCGCGGATCGAGGAAGAGGTGGTCGTGACAGAGACGGGTTGCGAGGTCATCAGCCTCTTCCCCGCCGAGGAACTTCCCATCGCGAACCGGTACTGAGCGATGCGCAATCCGTTCGACCTGAGTGGGCGCTGCGCGTTGGTCACCGGTGGGGCGACCGGCATCGGTGAGGGCATCGCCCTCGCCCTTGCCGCCGCCGGTGCCGATATCGCCCTGACCTACCGAAGCCACCAGCCCGAGGACACGCTGCGCCGGATCGAGGACATGGGACGCAAGGCCAAGGCCGTGCGCGCCGATTTCGCCGGGATGAGCGAGTCCGGGGCGAAGGAGGTCGTGACCTTCGCCGCCGACGCGCTTGGTGGGCTCGACATTCTCGTCAACAACGCCGGCATCATTCACCGCGAGGACTCGACCGACATGGCGCTCGCCGATTGGCGCCGGGTGATGTCCGTCAATCTGGACTCCGTCTGGCTGCTGTCGCAGGCCGCCGGTCAGCGCATGGTCGCCCAGGGCAGCGGCAAGATCGTCATCGTCTCCTCCGTGCTCGGCACGCAAGGCGGTTTGCGCGTACCAGCCTATGCCTCGTCCAAACACGCAGTTCTGGGGCTGACGAAGGCGCTTTGCAACGAGTGGGCGTCCCGGGGCGTGAACGTCAACGCCATCGCGCCCGGCTACACCGCCACCGACAACACGCAGGCGCTGCGCGACGATCCCGACCGGTCGAAGGCGCTTCTGGACCGCATCCCCGCAGGCCGTTTCGCCGAGCCGGCAGAGATCGCGGGCGCCGCGGTATTCCTGGCCTCCGACGCCGCCGCCTACTGCCACGGCAGTTGCGTGACGGTCGACGGCGGCTGGCTGGCGCGATGAAGGAGAAGACCATGGAACAGACACTTGCAGGCAAGACCGCCCTTGTCACAGCCGCCGCGAACGGCATCGGACGCGCCTCTGCCGAGGCGCTGGCCGCGCGTGGCGCCAGCGTCATCGCCACAGACATCGACGGCGATGGCGTGACCGCGATGGCCGAGGGGACCGAACTCATCGAAGCGCGCCGCCTTGACGTGCTGGATGCGGACGCCGTGGCCGCGTTGATAGACGATCTGCCGCCGCTCGACATTCTCGTGAACTGTGCGGGATGGGTACACGATGGCAGCATCCTCGACTGCGACGATACGGTCTGGGAGCGGTCGTTCGATCTGAACGCAAAGGCGCTGTTTCGGCTGACAAAAGCGGTCCTGCCCGGGATGCTGGACAAGGGCGCCGGGTCCATCGTGAACATCGCCTCCATCGTCTCCAGCGAAAAGGGCGCACCGCGCCGCTTCGCCTATGGCGCGTCCAAGGCCGCGATCATCGGCATGACGAAGTCCATCGCCGCCGACTTCGTGAAGGACGGCATCCGCTGCAACGCGATCTGTCCGGGCACGGTGCAAAGCCCTTCGCTGGAAGACCGGCTGCGGGCGACCGGCGATTTCGACAAGGCATTGGCCGACTTCACCGCGCGCCAGCCCATGGGCCGCCTCGGCAAGCCGGAGGAGATCGCCGAAATGGTCTGCTACCTGGCCGGTGACATGGCGGGATTTACAACGGGCCAGGCCTTTGCCGTCGACGGCGGGTGGTCGATCTGATGCGACTGGACCGCGCCGCCTCTATCGACGATCTGCGCGCCATGGCGCGTCGCCGCATTCCCCGGTTCGCCTTCGACCTCGTGGATGGCGGCGCGGAGTCCGAGCGCAACATGCGCCGCAACTGCACCGCCTTCGAGGAGGTCGAGCTGGTGCCGCGCTACATGGTCGATGTTTCGTCCATCGACACACGCACCGAGCTGTTCGGGCAGACCTACGACGCCCCCTTCGGCATGGCCCCCATCGGCATGCTCAACGCCTTCTGGCCGGGGGCCGATCTCTCACTGGCGCGGCTCTGCAAGCGGCAGAACCTGCCGTACGTGGCCAGCTCTGCCGCGTCCACTACTCTGGAGGCATTGGCCGAGGCGGCTGACGGCAACGGCTGGTTCCAACTCTATGTATCGGGCGACGACACGGTGACGGAGGGGCTGGTCGCCCGCGCAGAGGCCGCTGGCTATGACGTGATGATTGTCACCGCCGACGTGCCCGCCGCGGGTAAGCGCGACCGCGACATCCGCAACCGGCTGGCAGTGCCGTTCCGCATCACGCCCGAGGTCGCGCTGGGTCTCATGGCTCATCCCCGCTGGTCGCTGGAGACGCTCTTTCATGGCAAGCCGAACATCGCCAACTACGCGGACCTGCTACAGTCGGCGACCTCCTACGCCGACGTGCAGAAGACCCTCATCACCCCGGCGTTCAACTGGGAGGCACTGAAACGTCTGCGCGATCGTTGGGGCGGCAAGCTGCTCGTGAAGGGCATTTTGCATCCCGACGACGCGGCGCGCTGCACCGAGGCCGGGTGTGACGGAATCGTCGTATCCAACCACGGCGGCCGACAGGTCGCTTTCGGTCCCGCCACGGCGGATGTGCTGCCCGCCATCGCTGAAGCGGTCGCCGGCCGGATGAAGGTCATCGTTGACAGCGGCATCCGGCGCGGTGCGGACATGATGCGCGCGAAGGCACTGGGCGCTGACTTCACATTGACCGGACGGGCACTTGCCTTCGGAGTGGGCGCCGGCGGTGCGCCCGGCGCCGCACGCGCGGTGGAGATCCTCGAACTGGAACTGGTGCGCGCCTTGGGGCAACTCGGCGTACCACGCTTTGCCGACGTCGGGCCCGAGCATCTGGCAGTGTCCCGCAGCCACGTCCCCGGTTCCGTTCGGTGATCACAGGTTGGAGTCGCTTTGGTTTGATGTGGTGGCGGGCATGTCCTAACCGGTCATTGCCCTAGGAGGGCTTGTCTGACACCCGTCTGTGGCGCTTCAACGACGCACGTTTCCCGCGAGGCGAAGTTCTTTGCCCGTCGCATGCATCAAACAAGCAGTCAGTGGCACTGCGCGAACAGCAAAAGGACACACGGCGCTGGCATCGGATGCCCCTGAGACTTGTTCTTCCTGAGGGGGAGTAAACCGTTGTGTCTCGATCATCCGGCTTGCCGCATTTTCCAGCTTGGCCGGATTGTCGGCTCCGCTACGATCCTCGTCGAGGTAAATTGTTCTGGACAGCGACATATCGGGGCCCCGCAAGCGAAAGGGGCCCCTGGTCTCGATTGACCCTGTTATTTCAGAGCGGCGCGATAGCTCGCCTGATCGATCCTGACTTTCAAACCGCCAGCGGTCAAAACCGGTGCCGATGAGACGCGCACGCAGACGGTTCTGGATGTATCGAAGGCCGGCTCGGAACAGACCATGTCGGTCGTCGTAGACACGACGGTTCCCAGCACCTCGTCGTCAGAGCCGATCAGGGGAACACCAACGACGGATACCTCTCCACCGGACGATCCTGCACCCTGACCGGAAGAGCTGCCACCCGTGCTGCCGCCACCGGCGCCAGCGCTGCCGCCGCTGTTGCTGCCAGTACCACCGCCAGTACCGCCTCCGGTGCCGCCAACGCCGACGTTGGCACTGACACCGTTGCCTCCGCCAACACTCACGTTCGCATCGGCAACGCTTCCACCGCCAACGCTCACGTCGGCATCGGCGACGCTCCCTCCGCCAACGCTCACGTCTGCGTCGGCGACGCTCCCGCCCCCAACAGTCGCATTGGCATCGGCAACACTCCCGCCGCCGACGGTCACATCGGCGTCTGCGACCTTCCCGCCACCAACATTGACGTCGGCATCGGCTATGCTTCCACCACCGACCGACACCTCGGCATCCGCGATCCCGACATCGACACCGACCTGGGCGGATGACGCCAGTGGCCAAACCGATACGAGGCTGCCAACAATAAGAGATTTCACATGGTATTCCATCTTTACTACTCCCTGGACTGTTCCGCGGCCGCGCCCCCTTAAGGTGATGTTGCCGCAATGGGGTATCGTAAAAAGTGAATCCACTGCCAATTGGTTCCAACCCTGGCGGGAATTTCCTGCTAAACAATCAACTTGGATTGTTTCCATTAACCCTCCATGTCGAGTTCTTCTTCGCCTCAGACGTTTTCACGCAGGCTCATTGAGAGGACGTTACCCGAATTGGTTCTGCGCGCATCTTTGATGGCCATCGTCCCTGGCAGGGAACGACTTTCACCACCCGAACATCGTTCTGTCCGCCGACTTTCTGACCTGGACCTAGGCTCGGGACCTTTTGAATTGAGCCGAAGGAATGATTCACCGCACGAAAACAGAGCGGTAATATGTCTGATTTCTTCTGGCTGAGCGATGCGCAGATGGCGCGTCCGGAGCCCTGCTTCACGAAGTCCCATGGCAAGCCGCGTGTTGAGCGAGATTATTTTCATAAATCGTAACAGCTTGCGGTGGTCCGATGCGCCTGCCGCCTATGGCCCACACAAGACACTACACAATCGTTGGAAGCGGTGGAGATGAGTGGCTGAACGCCACTGGTCCGAGTGCAGCCACGAACGAGGCGTCTTCGCGCAGATGATGGCGGGGCTGGCTGCGGAGCATGGCGCGAAAATGACCGTGATGCCCTGCCGGGCTGCGATGCGAGTTCATGTTCGGCAGGCTCAAGGACTGGAGGCGCGTTGCCACGCGCTATGACCGTTGCCCGAAGGTCTTTCTCTCGGCCATCGCCCTCGCAGCGACGGTCATCTACTGCTTATGTGTCCTGAGCCTAAGAGGCTGATCGCCTTGGCGATAAACGCACTTGTACGCGTTCAGAAAAAACCGGAAACTAGACAATCCGGCGTGTTGCTCAGGCGGTTGCACGGTCCCGAACATGCGTGATCAAGGATTGCGTCGTATCTGACATGCAATGTAGGTTCCGGCCACGGTGGTCCAGGACGCTGCACAAACGATCTGATGGTCGCGAAATCGTAACCTTCAGTCACTGATTGGTCATGACCTTCTGTGGTGAATGCCCTTTCCCGACCCAGAGCGAGACATGAAGCCAGAGACCCGGACGCTTACCCTTTTGTCTTGCCTGATGATGGTGGCGCAGCTGGATCGGCAAATCCTGTCCTTGCAACTTGATCAGATCGGACGCGAATTCCTCCTGTCGGATACGCAACTGGGGCTGCTGTCCGGCTTTGCCTTTGCGGTGGTCTTCGTGATCTGCGGGTTCCCCGTGGCGCGGCTGGCAGCGACCGGATCGCGCCGCAAGTTGATCGCCATAGCCGCTACGGTCTGGAGCCTGTTCACTCTGGCTACCGCTGCAGCACAAGGCTTTGGCCACTTGCTGCTGGCGCGGCTTGGCGTGGCCGCGGGGGAAAGCGGATCTGTCGTGCCAGCGCATTCGGTCATTTCCGACAGTTTCGAAGAGGGTCGGCGCAGTTCGGCCATGGCAGTCTTTGTTGCGGGGGCGAACATTGGCGTGCTGCTGGCCTTCCTGATCGGTGGGGTGGTGGGTCAGCTCTACGGCTGGCGAGCGGCCTTCATCCTGGCTGGTTTGCCGGGGTTGGTGCTGGCACTGGTCTTCTGGCGCTATGGCCCAGCCGAGGTCGACGGGCGGTACACCGCCACGACACCGGACCTGATGGCACAGACCTGGGAAACGCTGCGCGCCCATGAAGGGCTCTGGCACGTGCTGTGGGGCATGGCAGCGACCGGCATCGTCACCTTTGGGTCCTTGAGTTGGACGCCGACCTTCATCCTGCGCACGCATGACCTGACGCAGGCGCAGGTGGGCGTGTTTCTGGCCGTCACCGCAGGGATTATCGGGGGCCTTGGCACGGTCTTCAGCGGACGGTTGGCGGATCACCTCGGGCGGCGCGCGCCCTGGCGGCGGATCGGAGTCGTGCTCGGCGCGATCCTGCTGGCCAAGCCCCTGGCTCTGGTCTTCCTGCTGTCCTCTGACAGGACCGTCGCGCTTGGAGCCATGGTCGGCAGCGTCAGCCTGGCAGCGGTGTTCTGGGGGCCGACCATGGCCTATGCCCATGCCCAGGTCGCGCCGCATCTCCGTCCACTGGTGACGGCGGTCTTTCTGTTCCTGTTCAACCTGATCGGGCTGGGGCTTGGCCCGACACTCGTCGGGTTGGGCTCGGACCTGCTGGCGGCGCAAGAGGTCGAGCGGCCCCTTGCATGGGCCCTGGTCGGGATGCATCTGACCGGGCTTTGGGGCGCCTGGCACTATTGGCAGGTGATCCGCATCATTCGGGCGCGGGGCTATGCGGCACCTCATAAAAACCATCGCGAAAGTTGATGCGTGACGCCTGATGATCGACCGCCTCCAACAGGCGCGGATTCATGACCCGGAACCAGACAGGCGGCACCAGCATCATGCAGAACAGGCCCGGAATTCCGGCAGGCAATTGCGGCGTGCCCTCGATATGCGACAGGGTCTGAAACGGGCGCTGCGCGTTGGCGTGATGGTCCGCGTGGCGCTGCAGGTTGAAGAACAACAGGTTGGAAAACAGGAAACTCGAACTCCAAGAGTGTTTCGGCTGGCAAGGCTCCCGCCGCCCGTCGACCATCTCGCGCAGCAATCCATAATGTGCGGTATAGTTCGCCATGGTGATCGAGAACCATGCCACCAGACTGTGCAGGAAAAAGAACGGCACCGCCTTGGCCCCAAACACCATGACAAGCCCCGCCAGAAACACCAGCGACAAGGCCCAGCTGCGCAGCAACTCGTTCCGCAGGCTGAGCCAAGGCAAATCTCGCCTGCGCAGGCGGTTGCCCTCTTTCTCCAGCGCGCCCAGAAAGACCCCCGGCATCTCGCGCAGGGCAAAGCGATAGATCGACTCGTTGTAGCGCGCACTGGCCGGATCCTCGGGGGTGGCAACCTTCTTGTGATGGCCGAGATTGTGTTCCACCCCGAAATGCCCGTAGGCCAGCAGGACCAGCGCCAGATCCGCCATTCGCCGGTCGAGCGGGTCGCGGGCATGGCCCAGTTCATGCGCGACCAGCACCAGAAGCGAATGCACGAAGCCCATGCCGACGGTAAAGGCAACCCATTCCAGAGCGCTGAAGCCGACCGAAGTGGCCGGTGCCGTGGCGGCGATCACGCCCACTGCGTAGCTCGGCACGATGGCATGCATCAGGCGGCGATAGAACGGGTCGGCCTCTATCGTGGCGGCGGCCTGGGACGGGACGTTGCGGGTGTCCCGCCCGATCAGATGATCGGCCAAAGGCGCAACTCCGAACAAAAGCCCCAGAGGCGCCGCCGCCACGGCCCAGACCGGCAGGCCAAGCGCGTAAAGGATCAGCAGCACCGGCGCGACCATCGGCGCAAGGAACCCCACCAGCCAGCCAGAGCGGCGCGGATCGGGATGGGTCATGAGGTCTCTCCTGCCAAGCGGTTCGCGCTGGCGCGCACATAGAACGCCGCCAGCGTCAGCATCGCCACGCTAAGGAACGGCGCGAACGACCCGCCGATGAGGAAACCCAGCGTATAGCAAGGCGTTAGCACGGCAGCGACCAGCGCCGCCCTGCGCGTCGGGCCAAAGATCAGCAGGACCGGGAACAATGCGCCGATGACAAAGACGAAGCTTCGGTAAATCAACTCGCCAACCAGCCGCAGCGCCTCGGGAGACAGCATCAGCGATGCCACATGCAGCGCCATGACGACGCCCACCGCGAGCGCAGGCAACCGCGCCTGCCGCCAGTCGATATCAAGCTCGACCAGATGAGCGGCGGTGGTAAAACCGGTCTGCACCATCACCAGCACCGCCGCGGCCATCACCGCAGGCTGCGCCAGCCCACCTGACAGAGTCAGGCCGACAAAGGCGTCCAGCCCCAGATACACCCCCAACAAAAGCCCCGCGAAGAGGACGCCAAAGCCGATGACGAATGCGCGCCGTGGATGGTCCGCCTGGGCGAAGGCTCGGTGAAAGGTCAGGTCGAACCATGGCGCAAGCAGGAACCCAAGCGCCAACGGCGCGATCTGGTGCAGAAAGGGCGCCGCCCCCTCGGTCACTGGCACCGGCACCGGCGTGAGGACGATGTAAGTCAGCAACCCTGCGCTGAGCGCCAGCACAGCCACCGACATCGCGACCAGCCTCGCGCGAAAGAAAAGGCACAGGGCCGTCACGATGGCAAAGCAAAACACCGGGCGCGCGTCCTGCACCATCAGCGACAGCCATACGGCAAAGACCGCTTG
Organism: Sagittula stellata E-37; assembly: GCF_039724765.1. Lineage (NCBI taxonomy): Bacteria > Pseudomonadati > Pseudomonadota > Alphaproteobacteria > Rhodobacterales > Roseobacteraceae > Sagittula > Sagittula stellata. The sequence goes on from NZ_CP155729.1 coordinate 3,473,280, forward strand.
ATACCCCGCCACCAGTGCCGAAAATCCGCGTGTCCAAGCGCCGAACCGGTTCAGAAAGGCCAGGCGCTCCGCCTCTCGCCAAAAGCCGAACAAGGTTGCGCCCAGCACGTTGAAAACCGCGAAGGCGAGAAAACTCACCGACCCGAATTCCAGATACAGCAGCACCGGGAAAAACCCGCCGATGCACCAGAACCACGCACAGGCGAGAAAGGCCGCCACCGTCAAGTCGCGCATCACACCCCCACGGGCCACAGGTGAAAGCGCAGTTCGCCACGGCCGATGCGGCGGTCCGTTTCTCCACGGTGCTTGCCGCGCGAATAGACATTGACCTTGAGCGTCGCGTTGAAAGGCTGGCCGCTGGCGATCTGCGCCTCAAGATCGGGGTCCATCGGCTCGACCTTCAGATGCAGCCCGTTGGTCGAGGGCAACATGAAGCGGTAACTGACATTGCGGCAGACGATCCGGTGCCCGCCATCGCTGCGCATGAACAGATAGGTCCCCGCCGCCAGTTCCAGCGTCGCCAGCAAGGCCGCGCCGCCCACCGTGCCATAGGCATTTCGGTTCATCCGGCTGTGCGGGGTCTCGACGTAGAAATCCGTGTCGGAATAGTTGATCCGCAAGCCGAGCCGCCAGACCATTGGCAGGAAGGCCATGGCCAAAATGCGGCGCAGCAGCGGCGAACGGATCGTGGCGCGGTTCAACGCGCGCTCCAGCCGCGCACCCGCCCATTGAAAGCCGGTCGCAGGGGGTCTGTAACTCCGTTGCCGCTGCTCTGCCGGCACATTTTGCATGGGCTCATCCACGGATCATGACGCTTTGAAATAGGTGCGGGCCGGCTGCGTCCCGAAAACGGCTGCTTGCCCGATGTAGCTACGAGGGATATGCATTTTTCCAAGTATCCAGAAGCGCCTAAACCTCAATATCCTGATATCGGAAATCGCAATGAACGATCAGCCGCCCCCGGATGCCGCCTTTGGTCAGGCGCTGCGCCACCTTGAAATCAAGCACCTTCTGGCGTTCGAGGCGATCTACTCCACGCGCAACATATCCCGCGCCGGGCAGGCTCTTGGGTTTTCTCAGCCGACCATGTCGAACCTTCTGGCGACGCTGCGCGCGGTGCTCGATGACCGGCTGTTCCTGCGCCAGCCGCGCGGTGTGCAGCCTACCAGCCGCGCCGATGAGCTGATCACCCCGGTCCGCAGCGCCCTGCGCGAGATCGAGCGCATCACCAAGCCGCGCGCGTCCTTCGACCCCGAAAATGACACGCGCGAATTCAAGATCCACGCGCTGGATATCTTCGAAAGTTTGCTGATCCCCAGCCTTGTCAACCGCGTGGAGGGCAATCCCGGCATCACCTTCAAGCTACTGCTCGCCCCCAAGGTCCCCATCGTCGAAGCGCTGGACAGTGGCGAGGCCGACATCGCCATTGGCATGCTGCCGCGCAACCAACCCGACCTGCGCTGGCAGGACGTCCTGTCTCTCGACCTCGTGGTGATCGCGCGGAAAGGCCATCCGCGCATCGACGACCAGGTGACGCTGCAGGACCTCGCCGAGCTGGGCCATGTGGCGATGGACATGGCACCCGGCGCGTTGGCCAATGCGCACCTTTTTTCGCTCAAGAACCGGCCCGCACGACGCGATGTGGTGCGCGTGACACGTCCCTCGGCGATCATCGAGATCGTCGCCCAAACGGATCTTGTGGGCTACGCGAACCGCCGACAGCTGGCCGCCTCGCCGTGGCGCGAAAGGATACAGGCGCTGGAACCCCCGGTCCCGCTGTCGACGCAGGATTTCCAGATGACATGGCATCTACGCAATCAGGACGACCCCAGTCTCGTTTGGCTACGGGATGAAATCGTCAGTATCCTCGGGCGTGTCTAACGACCCACGGGGCAAGGTCCCCTCGTTTAGGGGATGCCAGAACGCCTTGGGACAGGTCCAACAAGTGCACCGCGACCCCGGTGAACCGCTCAAATCGGCCTCCGAACCGATCAAGACAGGTTCCCCACTTTTCTGAAAGGCTGATCTGCGCAAGCGGCGGTGCAGCGCCCGATCGATGCATATCGATGTCACATAGCAGCACAGTGGCGGGTGACGCCGGTCAAAGAAGCCAGTATTTGCAGAGTTGTTGCAGCGCGCACCGATAACGACGATGGCCGGCAAGCTATGCCACCATCAACTGGTTGATCTCTATGGATTTAAGTGGTGCCCCCACACGGACTCGAACCGCGGACCTACTGATTACAAATCAGTTGCTCTACCAGCTGAGCTATAGGGGCACTTGCTGGTTGGTGTGCGGATTATCACCATCGGAATTGCCTGTCGATAGGCAAACGTCATCGCGTTTACGGGCGTCCGTGATGGACTTGGGCGCTCTGTTCGGCAACGGCTTCAGCGTAGTGCGCGGCCGTTGCCGCCTGGCCTCTGGAACAGCGTGGTCGGGATCGTTCGCCGTACCGCCAGCCGGCCCATCAACAAGATCGTAGGAGTGTGCCGCCGTGACAAAACTGGCGCTCCTGCCCTGCGATTGTGGCAGCGAAGGCGCGGAAGACCGATACAATGAATACTTTTCCGGTACAGGATCGCGGATGGCCGTGCTGCGTTCGATGACCATCCTGTCGATCAACTCTGAAGAAATCCCTACCGGTTCGCGCGCGCCAGAAGACCCACCGCCGCCAGACCGAAGAGGATGACGAGGATTGCAGCCGGAGCGGCCTCGCCCAGTGCTTCGAGCGAGGCCTTTTCGTGCACGCGCGTGGCCAGCGTTTCGTAGTTGAAGGGGCGCAGCAGCAACGTCGCGGGCAGTTCCTTCACACAATCGACGAAGACCAGCAGCAGGGCCGAGGCGACAGAGGCGCGCATCAACGGATAGTAGATCGCGGTCAGCACCTGCCCCTCGTTCCGGCCAAGCGACCGGGCGGCCAGCGGCAGGTTCGGCGACACGCGGCCCATGGCTGCGTCGGCGGCCCCCTGTGCGATGGCGAAGAAACGCACGCAGTAGGCCAGGATCAACGCAAATGCGGTGCCCGTCAGAAGCAGCCCGGGATCCCACCCCGTCGCGCCCCAGATCGCATCGGCCACGGCGTTATCGATGGCGGCGAGCGGTATGAGGATGCCGACCCCGAGAACGGCACCGGGCGCCGCGTAGCCGATGGTGGTGACGGGCATCAGGAGGCGCGGCAGTTTCTGCCCCGACAGGCGGACGCCGTAGACCAGGAAGATCGCGGCGAGCACGGTGATGATGGCGGCAGACCCGCCGACGACCGCCGTGTTCAGCCCCGCCCGCCAAAGCGCCGGATCGGTCCAGAACTCTGCGTTATCAAGCGCATGGCTAAGGATGACCCCAGCAGGCAGGACAAAGCCCACGGCCAGCGGGATGGTGCAGGCGGTGGTGGCGATCCATGCGGGTGCGCCGGTCAGGGGTTTGCGCATGGCGGGGCGATGGCGGGTGGACAGGTTGAAGAAACGCATCCGGCGGCGCGAGACCTTTTCGAGCACGACCAGCAGCACGACGAGGAACAGCACGACGGACGCGATCTGCGCCGCGCCGCCCGCGTTGTTGGATTCCAGCCAGACGGAGAAAATCCCGGTGGTCAGGGTCTGCACGGCGAAATAGTCCACCGTGCCGAAATCGTTGATGCTTTCCATCATGACGATGGCCACGCCGGCGGCAATGGCGGGCCGGGCCAGCGGCAGGCCGATGCGCCAGAACCGCCCGAAAGCCCCGGCGCCAAGCGAGCGGGCGACCTCTTCGGAGGAGGCGGACTGTTCGCGGAAGGCCGCGCGGGCCAGCAGGTAGACATAGGGATAAAGCGCTGCGGACAATACCAAAATCGCCGCCCCGAGAGACCGGATCTCGGGGAACCAGTAATCGCGGGAAGTCTGCCAGCCGAAGAGGTCGCGCAGCCCGGTCTGCACCGGCCCCGCATATTCGAGGAAGTCGACCAGCGCGTAGGCGCCCACGTAGGCCGGGATGGCCAGCGGCAGCAGAAGAAGCCATTCCAGCCAGCGCCGTCCGGGAAAGTCGTAGCGCGCCACCATCCAGGCGGCCCCGGTGCCCACCATCGCAGCGATCAGACCCACGCCGAACATCAGCCGGGCGGTTGTCCAAAGATAGCGCGGCAGCGTCGTCGACAGCAGGTGGGGCCAGATATTTTCCCGAGGAAATAGCGCGATGCCAAGAACTGCGACGATCGGCGCAACGACGATCACGGCGATGATGACCGCGCCCACGGACCAGCGGCTGGGAAGGCGCATGCGGCGGATCGGTGTCTCTGTCAGTGCCATCTGGGCCCCATTTGCGTGGTGTTCCTCGCGTGGTAAGCACCTATAGTGCCATCGTCGAGCAACCGAAAGACCAACGGCCCATGCAGGTGATCCTCCATACCGGCGTGCATTGCACGGACGAAGACCGTCTGCTGAAATGTCTGCTGCGCAATGCCGAAGCTTGGCGACACGAGGGTGTGGCCATTCCCGGCCCGTCCAAGTACCGGAAATTGCTGGGCGATTCCATAAACATGCTGAAGAGCACCACACCGTCGGAGGAGACGCGCGAAATCCTGCTGGACGCGATCATCCAGGACGATCCGGGCAAGATCGACCGGCTGGTACTGTCGAACGACAACTTCTTTTCCGTGCCGAAGCTGATGTTCCAGAACGGGCTTTTGTATCTCAAGGCGGAGGCGCGGCTTCAGACGCTGGCAAACATCTTCGAAGGGGACGAGATCGAGCTGTACATGGGGCTGCGCGATCCGGCGACCTTCCTTCCGGCGGCCTTTGCCGCCACCCCGCACGACAGTTTCGGGGCGTTCATGGCGGGCGTCGATCCGATGCATCTGCGCTGGTCCGACTTGATCCGGCGGATCCGGGACGCGCTGCCGCATATGCCCATAACCCTTTGGTGCAACGAGGATACTCCGCTGATCTGGGGTCAGATCATCCGCGAGATGGCGGGGATCGAGATGACCCGCAAGATCAGCGGCGCCTTCGATCTGTTCTCGCAGATCATCGACAAGGAAGGCATGAAGCGGTTCCGCGCTTTCCTGGCGGAGAACCCCGGCATCAACGAGCGGCAGAAACGGCGGGTGATGGCGGCGTTTCTCGACAAATATGCCATGGACGAAGAGATCGAGCAGGATGTGGATCTGCCCGGCTGGGATGCGGCGTATGTCGACATGCTGACGGAGATCTACGAGGACGACCTGGAGACCATCGCACGGATGCCCGGTGTGACGCTGATCACGCCCTGAAAACGGGGCGTTCGACCATTAAACCTAACGCGCATGGCCTTCGGGTGAACGCAGCGCGCGGGGGTCTAACGGGGCGCACGGTCTTTTGGCCACAGGATGTGGTGGGTCCCCTGCCCCGGTTCCACAACGGGTTAACGGATTTCAACCTTTCATCCCCCCACGTTAAAGGCCGAACCGGCCGGTTTGACCCCGATTCCCGGCCGGTTGTTAACCTTTGCCCCGAGTCGGGACCGCACAAACCGTTGCGCGGAAATCTTTTTCGTTAACCAGCCCCTCGACCTGTCCCGCCGCCCGTGCCCCAACCCCTGCCCGGCCCCTGCCCGGCCCGCGCAGCCCCCGGTTGCGCGGGACCGGCCCTTCCAATTCGGCTGGGTCCGGCCAATGCTCTGCCGCCGCGCGGGCGTCTTCGGGCGCGTCGACCGCCCGGCGGGTTTCGAGGTCCTGCATCCAGACCCGCACGAAGCGGGTTGATCCCCTTTCGTTCTCATTGCACCTTGTGGCCAGACACCTTCGGAGACCCCGTGACCGCCCTGAAGATCCCCAACCGCGCCGCGCGGCACCTGTGGCTTGCCGCCCACGGGCTGCATGCCCCGACACCGGGCAAACCGGACACCGCCGCCATGGTGCGCGAGCTGGGTTTCGTCCAGCTCGACAGCATACAGGTGGTCAGCCGCGCCCATCACCACATACTGTGGAGCCGCAACCGCAACTATCGCGAACCGATGCTGAACCGGATGATGGCGCGGCGCGAGGTGTTCGAGCATTTCACCCACGATGCCTCGGTCCTGCCGATGGACTTCCTGCCGATGTGGCAGCGTCAGTTCCGCCGCAAACGGGAGATGGTCAACCGGTCTGCCTGGTACGGCGGGTTCGATCCGGCTTTGCTGGACGAGGTGAAGCGGCGCATCGCGGACGAGGGGCCGCTCTCTACACGGGCTTTCGACACGAAGGTGGAAGGCAAGCGCGAGATGTGGGTCCGTCCGCCGCACAAGAAGGCGCTCGATTGCCTGTGGTACGCGGGCGAGCTGGCGACCTGCCACCGCGACGGGTTCACCAAGGTCTACGACCTGGCAGAGCGGGTCTTTCCCGAGGATCTGCGCCGGGCGGACGTGCCGGACCGAGATCAGCTCGACTGGTTGTGCCGCGCGGCACTGGACCGGCTGGGCTTTGCCACGACCGGCGAGGTGCGCAAGTTCTGGGAAGCGGCTGAGGTTGCCGAGGTCGCGGACTGGGCCGAACGGGACGCCGGGTGGTGGGTCCCGGTGGAGGTCGAGTCGGCGGACGGCACATGGACGAAGGCGCTGGCCGCCCCGGACATCGAGGCGCGGCTTGAGACGGTCCCGCCGCCGGGCGGCGGGCTGCGCATCCTCAACCCGTTCGATCCGGCGATCCGCGACCGGGTGCGGCTGAAACGGCTGTTCGGATTCGACTACACGGTCGAGATGTTCGTGCCCGCCGCCAAGCGCCAATGGGGTTACTACGTCTTCCCGCTGCTGGAGGGCGACCGGTTCGTCGGCCGGCTGGAGGCCAAGGCCGACCGGGCGCGCGACGTGCTGGAGGTGACGCGCCTGTGGCAGGAGCCGGGCGTGCGGGACAGCGCCGCGCGGATGGCACGGCTGGAGGCGGAACTGGCGCGCATGGCGCGGTTCGCGGGCGTGGCGGAGGTTCGCTGGCTTTGGGACCGATGACGGGTTGAGGCCCCCCGCCCCCGCCTGTAAGCGAAACGCAAGCGCGCCCCGGTGGGGCGCCGGACGGATAAACGGGGCGGCGGACGCATGTCGGACAAGCTGAAACTGGCCATCGGCAGCCTGCTTCTCGGCCTCGTGGTGCTGGCGCTGAAGCTGCTGGCCTGGGCGCTGACCGGATCGGTTGCGCTGCTGTCGGACGCGCTGGAAAGCACGGTGAACCTGGCGACGGCGCTGGCGGCGCTGATCGCCATCCGCGTCGCGGCGATGCCTGCAGACACCAACCATCCCTTCGGCCATCACAAGGCGGAGTACTTCAGTGCCGTGCTGGAGGGCGTCCTGATCATCGTGGCGGCGCTGCTGATCCTGCGTGAGGCCTGGGCCGGGTTCTGGGCACCGCGCCCGCTGGACGCGCCGCTCTTGGGTCTTGCGATCAACGCCGGGGCCACGGCGCTGAACGCGGCCTGGGCCTTTGTGCTGGTACGGCAGGGGCGGCGTTTGCGCTCTCCGGCGCTGGTGGCGGACGGCAAGCACCTGTGGGCGGACGTGGTGACATCGGGCGGGGTGGCGTTGGGCGTGCTGCTGGCGCTTGTCACCGGGTGGTGGGTGCTCGACCCGGTCATGGCAGCGTTGGTGGCGGTCAACATCCTGTGGTCGGGCTACTCCGTGGTCATGGCCTCGCTGTCGGGCCTGATGGACGAGGCGGTGCCGGAGGACGTGCAGGAGAAGATCCGCACGGTGATCTCGGCGCAGGCCACCGGCGCGGTGGAGGCGCACGACCTGAAGACCCGCCACGCGGGCAGCGCCACCTTCGTGGAGTTCCACCTTGTCGTGCCGGGCGAAATGAGCGTCTTCGACGCCCACGAGATCTGCGACCGGGTGGAGCGGGAGATGGCGCGCGCGGTGCCGGACGTGCACACCACCATCCACGTGGAGCCGGACCACAAGTCGAAGGACAGCGGCGTGATCCCGGTGGACGAGGGCTGAGGCGTCTGGCCTAGCCCTTGTCTTCCGGGTTTCTCTGCGCGTCGTCGAAGGTCCACTTCGGCTGCTGTTCCAGCGCGTCCTTCAGCGCGTTGCCCCATCCCTGGCTGACCGACTGGAAGTAGGGATCGTCCTGCTGGACACGCCCGGTATGGCCGATCTTCAGGCCGTCCTTCTCGTAGCAGTGGTAGTCGAAGGGCAGGCCCACGGTCAGGTTGGCCTTCACGGTGGAATCGAAGCTGACCAGCAGGAGCGTCATCGCCTCGGCGAAGGTCATCTTCGGATCGTAAGCGCGCACGAGGATCGGGCGGCCGTACTTGATCTCGCCGGTCTGGAAGAACGGCGTGTCGCCGCCCGCCTCGATGAAGTTGCCTTCGGGGTAGATCAGGAACAGGCGCATCGGCCCGCCCGCGATCTGCCCGCCCAAAAGGAGCGTCGCGTTGAAGGCGCTGTCGGCGCGCTGGCCGACATTGGCGTGGCGGTCGATGACCTCGCGCAGGGTGTCGGCGACAAGGCGCGCGGCCTGGAACATCGACGGCACGGCCAGCAGCGAGGGCGAGCGTTCGGACGGCGCCTTCAGCCGTTCATCGAGTTCGGAGACAACCGCCTGAGTCGTGGCAAGGTTGCCCGCCGACAGCAGGGTGATGACCCGCTCGCCGGGGTTTTCCCAGATCGTCATCTTCTTGAAGGTGGAGATATTGTCGAGCCCGGCATTTGTCCGGGTGTCCGACATGAACACCATGCCCCCCTCGAGCATCATTCCCACACAATAGGTCATCTTGGCACTTCCGACTCACGACAAGGTCAAAGGTGTAGGGGCAGGACGGCGGGGCGATCAAGAGCGATATCGTGACAAACGCATATGTCCTGCGGTCGCGGCCCGGCGCCGGGGCAGGAAAGACACGGTTTGCGTCGGGGCGGCGTGCGGTTCGGTCGGGCTGATCGGGGCTGGACACGGTGGCACCGGTGTAACGGAGCGCCCTCGACGCTCCCATGCGATGCGTTCCGTCCGGTGCCGCAATGGCGGCCGCCGCCCGGTGCGCGCCGGCGCCCTGCCCTTGCCCGGCCCCTCGCTCCAGACCCGGGGGCGCCGCGCCTGCCGCCTGCCTACTGCTGCGCGACCTCTATGGCGACGTCGAGCGCCTCGGTCTCGCCGCCGACGCGAAGGCCGTTGACCGGGGCTGCATCGCTGTAGTCGAGACCGACGGCCACGCGGACATAGCGTTCGTCCGGGCACATCCGGTTGGAGGCGTCGAAGCCGACCCAGCCCAGATCGGGCACGAAGACCTCGGCCCAGGCGTGCATCGCGTCCTGCGCCACGGTGTCGTCCAGCATCAGGTAGCCCGACACGTAGCGCGCGGGCCAGCCCGCTTCGTGCGCGCAGGCGATGAAGACATGGGTGTGGTCCTGACAGACGCCGCGGCCCTCGGTCACCGCCTCTTCCGCGGTCCACGTGCTTTCGGAGCTGCCGGTTTCGTATTTCACCGCCTCGGCGAGAGCGTCCATCAAATTGTGGCAGCGGGCGAGCACGGTCTCGCCCTCGACCGAGCGCAAGAGCGCCTTGACCCCGGGGCCTGCCTTGGTGCGCGGCGTGGCGCGTTTGTAGAGCCACAGCGGCACGGGGCCGACATGCTTGCCGACGACGCCGTGGTTCTCCGTTACCTCGACTTCGCCTTCGCAGTTGACGATGACCTCTGTCATGTCGCGGTCGAAGCTGATGAGGTCGACCTTGTTGTGGTGGTGATCGTCGTAGGACAGTTCCTGCTTGCCGCCGGTGATGGTCATCTTCCAGTCGCCGACCGTCTGGTTGCGGCCGCTGCGCGGTGTCAGGCGAAGCTGCTGCAGCCCGGAAACCACGGGAGCGTCGAAGGCGTAGCGGGTGGTGTGGGAAATTTTCAGCCGCATGATCTCACTCGTAGAACCGGTAGTCGATTTCGATCTGGCGCCCGACGCGTGCGATCACCGACTGGATTTCCTGAAGGTACTCGTGCAGGCCGAACTCGAAGACCGCGTCGATGTCGAGCCTGAGGTACTTTTCCTCCATGGAGCGGAGCATGTCGCAGGAGGTCGTCACCTGCCCGTATTCCGAGGTGAGGAATTCCATGTTCGACCGCATCGTCGAGATGCAGAACGCGAGGCTCCGGGGCATCCGCCGGTCGAGGATCAGGAACTGCGCGATATCGCGGGAATCGCGGGAGGCGCCGTAGGCCATGCGGAACCCGCCCCGGGCCGAGACGGAGCGGAGGAGGATTTCCCACTGCACGTTGTCCATGGAGGAGCCCACGGACACCACCGCAGGCAGAAGCACGTAGTACTTCACGTCGACGATGCGCGCGGTGTTGTCGGCCCGTTCGATGAAGGTGCCCAGTCGCGAGAAATCGTAAATGTCGTTGCGCAGCATGGTGCCGTGGGTGGCGCCGCGCACCATGGAGGTCCGCTGCCGGATCAGCCGCAGCACGGCCGGAAGGTCGCGTTCGTTGACGCGGCGGGCCAGCCCTTCCTTCGCGGCCATATAGGCGGCGTTGGTGGCTTCCCAGACCTCGGTCGTCAGCGCGGTGCGCACCATACGGGCGTTCTGCCGCGCCGAGGCGATGGAGGACATGACAGACGACGGGTTGTCCTTGGACCGCAGGAGCCAGTCGATGGTCGCTTCCTTGGTCACCTCGTCGTGGCTTTGCATGAAGAGTTCGAAAGAACCGGAGGTCTGCAGGACCGACTTCCATTCTTCCTCGGTGGAGCCGAGCCGGGTGAGCGCGATGCGCTGGCCCGTCTCGATCAGGCGTCCGATGTTTTCCGCCCGCTCAAGCGAGCGGTACATCCAGAACAGGCCGTTTGCGGTTTTTCCCAGCATCAGTCTTGCAGCACCCAGGTGTCCTTCGTTCCGCCGCCCTGCGAGGAGTTCACCACGAGGGAGCCTTTCTTGAGCGCCACGCGGGTCAGGCCGCCGGGCGTGATCTTGATGCCTTTCGGGCTGACCAGCACGAAGGGCCGCAGGTCGACGTGGCGCGGGGCAAGCCCGGCACGGGTAAAGATCGGCACCGTCGACAGCGACAGCGTGGGCTGCGCGATGTAGTTGGCAGGCTTGGCCTGAAGTTTCCTGCGGAATTCCGCGAGGTCCTTCTTGGTCGCGGTCGGCCCGATCAGCATGCCGTAGCCGCCGGAACCGTGGACCTCCTTGACGACAAGGTCCTTCAGGTTGTCGAGCACGTAGGCCAGGCTGTCGGGATCGGCGCAGCGCCAGGTCGGCACGTTTTCCAGCAGCGCCTTCTCGCCGGTGTAGAACTCGACGATCTCGGGCATGTAGCTGTAGATCGCCTTGTCGTCGCAGATGCCGGTGCCCGGCGCGTTGGCGATGGTCAGCTTTCCCGAGCGGTAGACATCCATGATCCCCGGCACACCCAGCGCGCTTTCCGGGTTGAAGTTCAGCGGATCGAGGAAGGCGTCGTCGATCCGACGATAGACCACGTCGATCGGCTTGTAGCCGCGCGTGGTGCGCATGGCGAGCCGTCCGTCCACGACCCGCAGGTCGTTGCCCTCCACCAGCTCGACCGACATCTGGTCGGCGAGGAAGGCGTGTTCGAAAAAGGCGGAATTGAAGATGCCCGGCGTCATCACCGCGACCGTGGGCTTTTCGCCCGCGCTGGCCGGCGCGCATTCCGACAGCGACTGGAGCAGGTCCATCGGATAGGTCTGCACCGGCTGCACGCGGTTGTGGGCAAACAGCTCCGGGAACATCTGGAGCATGGTCTCGCGGTTTTCCAGCATATAGCTGACACCCGAGGGCGTGCGGCCGTTGTCCTCCAGCACGTAGAACTGGTCGGGGCCGGTCCGCACGAGGTCGATGCCGACGATGTGGGTATAGACCTTGCCCGGCGGCGTGACGCCGATCATCTGCGGTTCGAACGCCTCGTTGCGCGAGATCATGCTTTCCGGGATGCGGCCCGCCTTCACGATCTCCTGCCCGTGGTAGATGTCGTGCAGGAAGGCGTTCAGCGCACGTACGCGCTGCTCGATCCCCTTGCTCAGCCGCTGCCATTCGTGGCCCGAGATGATGCGGGGAATGATGTCGAAGGGGATCAGCCGTTCCTCGGCCTCGGCGCGGCCGTAGACGTTGAAGGTGATGCCCGTCAGGCGGAACAGCTCTTCCGCCTCTCGCTGCTTCGCGCGGAGGTCTTTCGGATCCTCCCCCTCGAACCAGTTGTTGAACGCCTGGTAGGGACCGCGAACCTCGTCGCCCGCTCCCGTCATCTCGTCAAAGACCGGCTTGTCGCCCATTCAACCCCCTGTGCCCCGTTATCCGGTGTGCCGTATGAGTACAGCTTTGGGATAAGGCTAGAGCGCGGCGGATGCGCAATCAACGGCTTGGAGGACGTTTTGAGGAATTACCGGCACTATGCTGAAAATTTGGGCGCGCCCGAAAGTTCCGTCGGAACACGCCCTTCATCAGCCGGACCGGACCCGCGCGACGCCGCACGCGGGCATTGCCCCGGTGGGCTCAGGCCATGCCCAGCGCGGCCTTGTACATCTCCAGCACCGCTTCTTCCTCGGCGATGTCGTCTGCGTCGCGCTTGCGGAGCGAGATCACCTTGCGCAGGATTTTGGTGTCGTAGCCGCGGCCCTTGGCCTCTGCCATGACTTCCTTGATCTGCTCGGCGACTTCTTTCTTCTCTTCTTCCAGCCGCTCCACGCGCTCGATGAACGCCTTGAGCTCTCCGGCGGCCAAGCCGTAGCTGTCGGTCGGGGTGTCCTGCATGTCTTGCCTCCATGGGATGTGCCCTTCCGATACAGGCGTGCCGTCCGGCCATCAAGACCCATGCCGCGCCCGTTGCGCCGACCGGCCGAAACGTCTTGCCTAACGGGCTTTGGTCCTTTAGGCGGCGGGCGGTCACGCAATACCCGCGATCCCAACCGCAACACCCGAGGAGGACGACATGGCCTGGCTGATCTGGAGCGGCGCGCTGGTATCCCTCGCAGGGCTTGCCGGTCTCGTGTGGTGCATCGTCAAGGTCTGGTCCGCCCGCCGCAGGGGCCTGCCCGACGAGGAGTTGCGCGCACTCGTCCGCAAGGTGGTGCCGCTGAACATGGGCGCGCTGATGCTGTCGACCATCGGGCTGATGATGGTCATCACCGGTATCTTCCTGACCTGAAGACGCGGCGTAATCCTGACGCCGTTCTGTGGCGTCGTTCTCTGGCGCGCCGACCGCTGAGGCTTAGCGGCTCAGGAACGTGCGCCCGTATTTAACGTGCTCTCCCCAGGACGCGACCGGCGTCCAGAAGTCGCGGTCGGGATGGGTCAACCGCTCCAGCCGCTTCATGATGCGCAGCATCCCCCAGAGACCCACGGCCATCATCGGCCCGCCACGCAGGCGCGGGAAATCCAGCGCGAGGATCGCGACCGCGTCGATGTCGGACGGCCGGCGCACCATGCCCTCGGCCAGCATGCGCGCGCCTTCGTTCGCCATGGCGCCGACCAGCAGTTCGACGATATCGTCCGCCGACCAGTCCTGCGCCACGCGCTGCCCGTTCAGAAGCCGCCGGACCGAGGTCGCGCGTTCGGCACCGCCGTCGGCCCAGTCGTAGAACCCCTTGCCGGAGATCCAGCCGCGCCGACCGACCTCGATCATCAGGGCCGACCAGTTTTCAGCCCCTTCGGCGCGCGGCGCGCGGGCAAGGTCCTCAAGGCCGCTCATGTCACGGGTGCGGAACGGCGGGCGGCCCCAACCCCAGGCTTCCACCGCGGCGTCGACCGCGTAGGGGTCCGCGCCGAGGTCCACCAGCGCGTCCGCCGCGCGGTGCAGCGCCGCCGCGAGCCGGCCCGCGATGCTGGCCCCCTGAGAGCGCACGTGCACCGCCACCTTGTTCATCCGTTCGGCCAGCGCCAATCCCAGAGCCACCTCGGCGGGCGTGCCCTCCGGTCCCTGCACGACCTCCACCAGCCGGGTCGCAAAGACCGGCGGGGCAAAGCGCAGGCCAAGGCGGTCCACCCGACCCGACATCGCCACGGCGCGCACCGTTCCGGGTGGCGCGGCCACGTCGCCCTGCCCGCGCGCGGCATGCAGGACCAGGTCCGTGCCGGGGATCATCTCGGCGCTTTCGCCCCAGCTCAGCAGATCGAGGCGCGCGGCGGACTGCGCGGGGCTGAGGCCCCCGCCCTTCACGCCGGTGGAAAAGACCTCGCGCAACTGGTTGACGCCTTCGGTCAGCTTCTCGGGCTCGCGTGCGCCCCAGTTGACGCCGATGCCCGCGTTCAGCGCCGAAACCGCGATCTGCATGGCAAGCGGCCCCGCCCCCAGCACAGAGATGCGGTTGATCACGCCCGCAGGCGTACCCTTGGGCAGATTGAAGCGGCGCGCGAGGTGTTCGGCGGTGAAGGCATGGCGCAGGGCGCGGGCGGCGTCGGATGCGAGGCAGGCCTGGAAGGCGTCCTCTTCCATGGCAAGCCCCGCATCGAAGGGCAGAAGCGCGGAGGCCTCGATCAGGTCGATTACCCGGGATGTCGCGCTGTCCGGCGCGGCCGACAGCGCGGCGCGGCGGGCATTTATCGCCGCCGAAAAGGCCGCGTGATCCGTCATGCCGTCGCGCCGGTCGCGGGTCTGGCGCGGCGCGGTCCCGGCATCGGCCAGCGACCTGGCGAGTGCGGCAGCCGTGCCCAGCAGATCGGCGTCCACGACGTCGTCGACAAGCTGCCGCCCCGGGCCCCGGTCCAGCGTCATGATGCCCCCGGCAAGCGCAAGCTCCAGCGCCAGCTCGGCGCCGACAAGGCGCGGCAGGCGTTGCGTCGCACCGGCGGATGGCGTCAGCCCCATGCGCACCTCCGGCAGGCTCACGCGGGTCCCTGTGCGCGCCACGCGGTGGTGCGTCGCCAGCGCCAGTTCGAAGCCGCCGCCGTAGACCGTGCCGTGCAGCGCCGCGACAACGGGCTTGGTGCAGGCCTCCACCTGGTTACAGAGGTCGCGCAGGAAGGGTCTGGCCATCCCGGTTTCGTATTCCGCGAGATCGGCGCCCGCGGGAAAGGTGTTGCCGGCACCAGCCAGAACGATGCCCCGGATCGCGGGGTCGGCCTCTGCGCGGTCCAGCCCGGCCGCCATGCCAGCCCGTACCGCCCGCGACAGCGCGTTCACCGGCGGATTGTCGACACTGAGCAAGGCAATGCCGTCCTCGACCGAATAGTGGATACCGTCTGCCATCTGCCCGTATTCCCGTCCGGGGCCGCACGCCCGGATCTGCCCGTTTATCGCGCACTCCGCACGCTTTTGCAGGGATTAGACGCGATCAGGCGAATCAAGGCAATTTCTTTGTGCCCACGACATACCCTCAGAGCGTGCGGATACACGGCATGCGAGTCTTTTCGGACACGGCCGGAGCGCAGAGCGCAGGCTCGCCTCCGACCGCCCGGGTCAGATCGGCATGTTGTCGAACTGGTCTTCGAGGTCTTCGTCGCGATCCGCCTCGACACGTTTGCGTGCCCAGGCCGGCGCCGGGACGCCCCTGCCTTCCAATTGGCGGACCGCCTGTTCCAGATGGTCGAGCGCCTCTGCCCGGGCGGGACCTTCGGTGTTGTCGATCTCGTCGCGCAGAGCTTTGATCCTGGCCTTGAGTGCCTCGGTCATGGTCGTCCTCCTCTCCTCTCCCACCCGGATCTCCGGGAAACGCCACCTCACCCCGCAGCGCACGCAGCACAGAGAGGCGTCTCCGGGACCGCGTCGAGGCGGGCCGGGTTGATCTCTTCGCCGCATTTCACGCACAGGCCGTATTCACCGCGGGACATGCGCCCCAGCGCGGCCTGGATTCGTGCAACCTCAGATTGGCCGTTTGCGCCGAGTCGCTCAAGGACCTCTTCGCCCTCACGCTCGATCGCCTGGTCTTCCCAGTCCTTCGAATGCTCCGTCCCCAGCGCATCCTCGATCCCGTCGAGGCGTACGCCCAGTTCCCGCAAACGCTTCAGAAGACGTGTTCTCTTGTCGTGATGAGACATGATCCGGGGCCTCCCCGCCCGCAGGTAAAGTCTGCCCGGCCCGGGGACGTTCTGCCTTGATGCAAATCAACGGGCATATGGGACTTGCAACACATTCGGTTTTGCTTATATGTTTTCCGAGACGCAAGGGAATCCTCAGGAGGACCACCGATGAAACCCGAAGTGACCGCCTTTTTCGACGAGGCCACCAACACCATTTCCTATGTCGTTCGCGATCCGAACGGCACCGCCTGCGCCGTGATCGACAGCGTGCTGGACTTCGACTATTCCTCCGGCCGCACCGACACCCGCTCGGCTGACGCGATCATCGCCTTCGTGAAGGAAAAGGGCTTTGACTGCCAGTGGTTGCTGGAAAGCCACGTGCACGCCGACCACCTGAGTGCCGCGCCCTACATCCAGGAGCAGCTGGGCGGCAAAATCGGCATCGGCGACCGGATCACCGTCGTGCAGGACACCTTCGGCAAGGTGTTCAACGAAGGGACGGAGTTCCAGCGCGACGGATCGCAGTTCGACAAGCTTTTCGTCGAAGGCGACAGTTTCCACATCGGCCAGTTGCGTGGCGACGTGCTTCACACGCCCGGTCACACGCCTGCCTGCCTGACCTATGTCATCGGGGACGCGGCGTTTGTCGGCGACACGCTGTTCATGCCGGACTTCGGCACGGCGCGCTGCGACTTCCCGGGCGGTTCGTCCGAGACGCTTTACGATTCCGTGCAGAAGATCCTCGCCCTGCCGGACGAAACCCGTATCTTCGTGGGCCATGACTACAAGGCGCCCGGCCGCGACGACTACGCGTGGGAAACCACGGTGGGCGAGCAGAAGGCGCTGAACGTCCACGTCGGCGGCGGCAAGTCGAAGGAGGACTTCGTGTCCATGCGCGACAGCCGCGATGCCACGCTGGCCATGCCGAAGCTCATCATCCCGTCGCTGCAGGTGAACATGCGCGCGGGCCAGATGCCCCCGGCGGACGATAAGGGCGATGTCTTTCTCAAGGTGCCGGTCAACAAGCTTTGACCGGCGAACCGGCCGCGTTTATCGCCTGCGCCCGCCCTTCACGGACGGGCGTTCGTTGAAACGATGTCTTGCCCCGCTGCGAACCGGGGCATCCGGACGCATTCTCAAGGAAACGCACCAATGCCCATCGACTGGATCTGGGGCCTGATCGGCGGTTTGCTGATCGGCACGGGAGGCGCCGTCTACCTCCTTGGAAACGGCAAGATCATGGGGGCCAGCGGGATCATCGGCGGGCTCGTCGACGGCTCGGGCCGGTCGACCGCCTGGGAACGGATCGTGTTCCTGGCCGGTGTCGCGCTGACTCCCATTCTGCTGATGCCGTTCTACGGCAAGGTCGACACGCACATCACCGACAACATGCTTGTGCTGGCGATTGCCGGCCTGCTGGTCGGTGTCGGCACGCGGTTTGCCAACGGCTGCACCTCGGGCCACGGGGTCTGCGGCATGTCCCGCCTGTCCATCCGCGGCTTTGTCGCGACGGCCTGCTACATTCTCGCCGGCGGCGTCGGCGTGATCCTCTTCCGACACGTTCTTGGAGTGATCTGACATGCTTCGCCATCTGATCGCGCTCATCGCAGGCAGCCTGTTCGGGGCGGGCCTGTTCATCTCCGGCATGACCGACACCGCGAAAGTGCAGGGCTGGCTGGACGTTTTCGGCGCATGGGACCCGACGCTGGCCTTCGTGATGGGCGGCGCGATGATCCCCATGGCGTTGGCCTGGATCGTGCGCAACCGACGCACCACCGCGCTGACCGGCGCGCCGCTGCCGCCCCCGGCGTCGAAACAGATCGACAGCAAGCTGATCCTCGGCTCTTTGCTGTTCGGTGTCGGCTGGGGCCTTGCGGGGCTTTGCCCGGGACCGTCCATCGCATCGCTGAGCTACGGCGGAGCCGGACTTTACGTCTTTGTCGCGGCGATGCTGACCGGCATGATCCTTGCGCCGGCGCTGCGGGCGCGGCTGGACAAGCCCGTTCCGGCGGAATAAGTCTGCGACATGACACCGCGCATTCTCACCGACACCTACCATGTGTCGCCGCAGATCTCGCCCGAGGACGCGGCGGCCATCCGTGACGCCGGCTACGTCATGGTTCTGGACAACCGGCCCGACGCCGAGGTGCCGCCGGAATTTCAGACCGACGCCATGCGCGAAGCGATGGAAGCGGCGGGCCTTCGGTTCGAGGCCCTGCCCCTGACGCACCAGACCATGAACGCGGAAAACATCGTGACGCAGGCCGACCTTGTCGCCAGCGCCGACGGTCCGGTCCTGGCCTACTGTGCGTCAGGCACCCGTTGCACCGTGATCTGGGCGCTGGCCAATGTCGAGAGCATGGGCACCGACGCCGTTCTGGCGACAGCCGCGCAGGCAGGCTACGACATTTCCGGTCTGCGTCCGACGCTGGATGCGCTGGCCGAAAAGTAGGCCAAGCCTGCCAACGGCACGTTCCCGGGCGGCATGTCCCGGCCCCCGGATTACTCGTTGAAGTCGATCTCCATCGGGGCGGTGGCGAAACCGCCGAAATCCTCTGCCTCTTCCCCCTCCTCGCCTTCGGACATCACGCTTTCAAAGTCGAAATCGTTGTTATCGCCGAAATCCATCGGCGGCAGGTCGGGCAGATCCTCCGACATGGTGGGGCCATCGTCGGTCATCCCGGGCAGGTCCGGGAGGCCCGTCTCGCCGTCCCCCGCCCCCGGCAGCGAAAGCTGTCCATTGCCGAAATCGCCGCCGAAGTCCGCACCGGTATCGGAAGAGCCGCCCGCGGGGACGGCCAGCGTCGCGGGTCCGAGCACCGGCCATGTCAACCGGACCGCGCGGGCGCCGTTCAACTGGCCCATCCGTCCCTTGGCCACCATGTGACCGCGCCCGGCAATGATTTCCACCCGGTCGAGCGCGTCTTTCGACAGTTTCAGCACGTCGCCCGGTTTCAGCGTCTGCGCCCGGGAGAGCGGCAGCGTGATACGCGACAGGACCGCGTCCAGCCGGGCGGGAACGCGGTCGAGGATCGCCGCATGGGGACCGGCCGCGTCGGCCCCGCCCTGCTCCGCCGACCGTGGCACAGGCTTTCGTTCCGGCAGGATGAAACTGAGGCAGCCCTTGCGACGTCCGAGCGCCAGATCGACCTGCGCCCGAAACGCGCGATAGCCCGCCGCATCCAGCAACAGGCTGGCAGAGCGGGCATCTTCCAGCATGGCCCCGAAGCGGAAGCCCTGAAGCATCTCGCCGATGGGGCTGTCGGCAAGCGCGCCCGCCATGCTGTGCAGCGTGCCGTCGATCAGCGGAGCGATCATCGCGGCATCGGTCTGCGTCAGCACGCGATCCTCGTCCACGGGCATCTGCGTGACCTGCTGGATGGTCTGCACCTCGACCACGCCGGTCATCACCTGCCGGTCGACGGAGGCAAGGCCGATGGTCCCGTCAGGCCCGTCGAGCAGGACCAAGAGGTCCTTGGCCGACAACCCCTCGACCACGCCGTCCTGATCCAGCGATTCGACGGTGACGGACTGGGTGACGAGCGCGAGATCCCACATGACGTCGGCGGTGCGCGACAGCGCGCGCCGCAGCGCCTTTGCGGGCGACATACCGCGCGCTTCGTACGCACGCTGTGCCGCTTGCGCCTTCTGGCCCAATACGTCGTCTCGTGCCCCGTCAGCCATTTAAGGTTGAGTCCGTCATCAACTGCCTCCAACCCTCCTTATCTGCGGATTTGGTTACCAACCGCTTTAACGAAGTGTTTTTTGGCAGGTGCAGAAAGAAATCGCCGCAGCGCGACGGGTCATTGCGCCGCCATCTGCCGGGGCAAAGGCAAATCGACGCGAAAGGCCGCGCCGTTGTGGTCCTGGAGGTAAGTGATCTCGCCCCCGAGACGCGCCACGATCTGGCGGCAGATGGCCAGCCCCAGCCCGGCGCCGCCGGCTTTCTGGTCGCTGACACGGGCAAATTTCTCGAAGATCACATCGCGGGCCTCGGGGGCCACGCCGGACCCGTTATCAATGAAATCGACGTGCAGCCGGTCGCCTGCGCCGTGTACCCGGATGTCCAGTTCGGGGCTGTCGGCATCACAATACTTGCGTGCGTTTGCCACAAGGTTGATGAAAACCTGGCTCAGCCGTTCGAGGTCGGTGTGCAGCCAGACCTGTTCGTCCGCCTTTTGCCGCAGGACCTTCAGCCGGGCGCCATCGTCGGCCAGCGCGGCCGCCACGGCGCGGTCGATGACATCCGAGAGCCGCCCTCCGGTCACGTTCAGGCTGACCTGACCGTTCTCCAGCACCGAGAGGTCGAGGAGGTCGTCCAACAGTCGCGTCAGGCGGATCGCCTCTTCGTAGATGATCGAGGCATAGCGGTTCTGGTCGGTGCGGCTCAGGCCCTCGGTATCGCGCAGGATCTCGGAAAACGCGCGGATGGAGGTCATCGGCGTGCGCAGCTCATGGCTGATCTGGCTGAGGAAGGCGTCCTTCTGCACCGAGAGCCGCGTTAGCTTGTCGTTGGCGGCGCGCAGTTCGGCGGCGGTCCGTGCCAGTTCGCGCGACTGGGTTTCGAGCCGGGCGGAGTACTCCATCATCTGCGCGGTCTCGTCGGCCACGGCCATCAGGTCCTCGACCGAGACGGCCATGCCGCCGACGATCTGCCCGACCATGGCGTGGGCCGTCGCCGCCCCCACCGACCCGGCCAGCGTCCGTTCCAGCCGTTGCAGGAATTCCGGAGTCGGTGCCGGGAGATGCCCTTCGGTGCCCTGCCGCTCGGCCTCGCGCCGGAAGAGATCGCGGGCATCCTGCGCCCCGAGGATGCGCTGCGCCATGATCATCAGGTCCTCGGTCTGCGCGGTGCCGTGAAGCCAGCTTCGGGCGCCGCCCTGCGCCTGCTGGATGTTGACGAATTGCGCCCCCTGCAACCGTTCGAGCGGCGAAGGGAAGGAAAAGACCGACACCGCGAAGAACGCCACGGTGTTGAGCATCAGCGACCAGAAAACCGCGTGCAGCAGCGTATCCATGCCGGAGATGCCGAACAGCGCCTCGGGGCGCAGCCAGCCGATGCCAAGCGGACCCTCGGTGAACCAAGTCGCCGGAACGAGGTTCCCGGCCCCCAGCGACGGCAGGTAAAGGGTGTAGAGCCAGGTCGCGAAGCCGATGGTCAGCCCCGCCAGCGCCCCGCTGCGGGTCGCCCCCCGCCAGAAGATGCCGCCCAACATGGCGGGCAGCACCTGTGCCACGCCGGTGAAGCTGACAAGGCCGATGGTCGCCAGCGCCGCCCCCCCGCCCGACAGCGCATAGTAGAGGTAGCCCAGCAGCAGCACGCCGCCGATGGAGAGGCGACGGGACAACAGGACGACGTTGCGCACGTCGCCGGAGACCGAGGCCGTGCCGCGCCGGAGCTCCAGCCAGATCGGCATGACGATGTGGTTCGACACCATGGTCGACAGCGCGATGGCGGCGACGATGACCATGGAGGTCGCGGAAGAGAAGCCGCCGAGAAAGGTCAGCAGCGCCAACCCGTTCTGGCCCTGGCTGAGCGGCAGGGTCAGCACGAAGAGGTCGGGGTTTGCGCCCGCAGGCAGGTGAGTCATGCCGATCACCGCGATGGGCATGACGAAGAAGCTCATCAGCATCATGTAGAGCGGGAAGGCCCAGGCCGCGGTGCGCAACTGCGCGTCGTTGTCGTTTTCGACCACCAACACCTGGAACATGCGCGGCAGGCACAGGAAGGCTGCCGCCGACAGCAGCATGAGCCCCGCCCAGCGTCCGCCGTCCACCTGCCATTGCCCGAGATCGGAGGCGTCGATGCGGGCAAGCGTTTCGGAGACGCCCCCCGCCATGCCCCAGACCACGAAGCTGCCAACGGCGAGAAGCGCTGTCAGCTTGACCACCGCCTCGACCGCGATGGCCATGACCACGCCGTGGTGGCGTTCGTTGGAATCGAGGTTGCGGGTGCCGAAGATGACGGTGAACACCGCAAGCCCCACGGCCACCCAGAAGGCGGTGGTGTCGGCCCGCCCCTCGCTGCCGGCGTCGAGGCGGGTGAAGACCTCCACCGAAAGGGTGACGGACTGGAGCTGAAGCGCGATGTAGGGGGTTGTCCCGACGACGGCGAGGATGGTGACGCCCACGCCCAACAGGTTCGACTTGCCATAGCGCGACGAGATCAGGTCGGCGACGGACGTGATCCGCTGCGACCGGGCGATGCGCACAAGCTTGCGCAGGATCCACCACCAGCCGATCATCACAAGGCTGGGGCCGAGGTAGATCGTCAGGTATTCGAGCCCGGTGCGCGCCGCCGATCCGACCGCACCATAGAAGGTCCATCCGGTGCAGTAGATCGACAGCGACAGCGTGTAGACCACCGGGGAGCGCAGCCACGCTCCCCGCCCGCGCGCCGCCGAGCGTTCCGCGAAGAAGGCCACGCTGAACAGCAGCGCCACATAGGCCAGCGAAATGGCCGCGAGCGCGTTGAGCGTATTCACCGCCGCGCCTCCGGGCGGTCCGGGGCGCTGTTGCGCCTGATGGCGAAGATCAGCAGACCGGTGGCGACCGGCAGCGCCACCCAGACCGAGAAGATGTAGATCAGTGCCTGCGATGTGCTGACCGGCTCATCCGCGCCGCGCCACAGCAGCGGCAACCACCACAAAGCGAGACCCAGGAAGGGCAGCCCGCAAGCGGCATCGACCATGCGGCGGCGGCGAAACGTCTGGCGTTCGACGAACTGCGGCATCCGCCGGGGCATCGGTGCGGTGTAGCGGTATTCCGTCCCGTCCAGGGAGGTTGGCGGCCATGTCTCGGACGCGCGGCGCTGCCGCCCCTCGGACGGTCCGTCTTCGGGCCCGGGCCCGGAGGTCATGTCCCCGAAAGCGACCGCACCGCATCGAGCACTTCGGCGTTCGAGAACGGCTTGGTCATGAAACGGCTGGCGCCTGCGCGTTCGGCCATTTCGCGGTCCTTGTTCTGGCCCCGCGCGGTGAGCATCAGGATCGGCAGCGACGCAAAGGTCGCGTCCTCACGCAGTTCCCGCAGGATCTCGAATCCTGACCGCCCCGGCAGCATCGCATCGAGAATGACGACGTCCGGCGCACGGTCGCGCACCGTCTGGACCGCGGTTTCTCCGTTCGAGTGGGAAAACACCTGCCACCCCTCACGCGCAAGAATGAACTTGATCGCCTCGATGATGTTCGGTTCGTCTTCGATCAGAAGAACCTGTCCGTTCATACCTCACCCCTTAACCCTGCCGGCCCCAGGGACTGGGTCCTCCCCCCGCAAGTGAGAAGATTGTATGACTTTTGCAAACCGGGTGTCAAAACGCCTTTGGCGCGTTGGAAACAAAATTGCGCAGGCGGCAGGGCGGCCATGCGCCAAATTCAACGGGAAGAGAGGATCGACGGCTCCCTGCGGCCCGGACAGGCGCTGCGGGAACAGATCCGGCAGGAGGCCCCGACCTCGGCCGGGGGTGTGCTGTCGCCGCGATCCGGCGGGGCGAGACGCACCATCATGTGCGACTCGTAGAGCGGATCGGCATTGACGGCGAGACCGCCGGTCAGCGTCGCCTGCGCATCGGCCCAGATCACCGCATTGGCACGTCCCGCCTGCACCAGCGGCGCAGTCAGGACGACATGCGGCCGGTTCAGCGCCTTGTAGAGCGGCCAGAGCGGACAGGCCGCCCCAAAGCGCGGCATCGGGAAGTCCGGCAGCGGCTTGCGGTAGGAGAGCACGCCGGACCCGTCGCATATCGCCAGCCCCACCGGATTCGGCAGGATGTCATCCGGCATCGCGGCAAGGCGGCGCATGATGCGGGCGGGTTCAGCCCGAAGGTCGCGCGCCAGCGCTACCGGATCGGGGCCATGACGCTTGATCGCCGGGCGCAGCACGTCGATGGGCAGGGCGCGCGCGTCGTCGGCGTAACGTTCGAGCCAGGGGCGGAGCAATGCCCGCGCCGTCCCGGACATGCCCTTGCCCAGCCGCGCGAGGGCGGCTGCGGTGTCGGGGTCGGTTTCCAGTTCCGGCACGTGGTGCCCGGCGGCCTCCAGCGCGGTGTCCAGTTCCTCCTGCGGGGTGCCGGTCTCGGTCGCCTGTGCGTTGTCGGCCTCCAGGTAGGTGACAAGCCCGCGAGAGGTTTCGGCAAGCCGCCCCGAATCCTCGTAGATGTTGCGGTGGAACCGGGTCTGCCACTCCTGGTCGATGTCGCCCGGTTCGGCCAGGATCGACGCGGCGGAGCGGATAGCCGTCACGGTCGAGAGCATCTCGTGCAGCGAAGCGGCCAGTTGCGGGTCGTGGGTCATGCGGTCGTTCAGCACCTCGACGGAGCGTTCGAGCTGCTGCACCCGCGCGCGGGTTGCCACCAGAAGGTCGGCCCACCCGGGAAAGCGCCCGGCGAATTCGTCGGTGCGGTCGAGTTCGGCACCGGCGTCGGGAAGGTCGGACGCGGCTTCCCGCAGGCCGGCGATGAGGGCGGCCCCTGCCCCTTCGGTCAGGTGGGTCGGCTCCACCGAAAGAGCATCGGCGATTTCGAGCAGCAACTTGCCGCCGATTCTGCGGCGGTTGTGCTCGATAAGGTTCAGATAGGAGGCGGAAATCCCGGCAATCTTTGCAAGCTCTGATTGTCTCATGCCCTGAGCGATCCGCTTTTCGCGAATCCGCGAGCCCGTCAGAGTGTCCCTCGGCATAGCCGTTCCTTTGCGTAATCAATCACTTTCTGCGGCGCGACATAAACGAGTTTACAGTAAATTACGGACCACTTTTCAAGAATTGACAAAAAAACCCTTAACGTAAAGGGAGTTGTTGCGCGATTTTCCGCTGTGACCCCATAGTACCTTTGCACTAAGGTGCGCGTCGCCGCGTTGAGGAGCGCAGGCAACGCATTTCATGAAAATTGGGAGGATTTAATGTCCAAAACCGATCTGACTCGCCGTGGCGTGCTCCGGTCCGGAGCCATCGGCGGCGCCGGTCTTGCGCTGCCGACGATCTTCACCGCGTCCTCGGCCTCCGCGTTCACCAACGAGCCGACCGGCGACACCGTCACCCTTGGTTTCAACGTCCCGCAGACCGGCCCCTACGCCGACGAGGGCGCGGACGAGCTGCGCGCCTACGAACTGGCGGTCGAGCATCTGAACGGCGGCGGCGACGGCGGCATGCTGAACACCTTCTCGTCGAAGGCGCTGGAAGGCTCCGGCATCCTGGGCAAGAAGGTCGAATACGTGACCGGCGACACCCAGACAAAGTCGGACGCCGCACGCGCATCGGCCAAGTCGATGATCGAAAAGGACGGCGCGATCATGATCACCGGCGGGTCGTCGTCGGGCGTGGCGGTCGCGGTGCAGGGTCTCTGCCAAGAGGCGGGCGTCATCTTCATGGCGGGCCTGACCCACTCCAACGACACCACCGGCAAGGACAAGAAGGCCAACGGTTTCCGTCACTTCTTCAACGCGTACATGTCCGCCGCCGCGCTGGCGCCGGTGCTGAAGAACCTCTACGGCGAGGACCGCAAGGCCTACCACCTGACCGCAGACTACACCTGGGGCTGGACACAGCAGGAATCGATCGCCGCGGCGACCGAGGCGATGGGCTGGGAAACCGTCGAGAACGTGCTGACGCCGCTGGCGGCGACTGACTTCTCCTCTTACATCGCGCCGGTCCTGAACTCGGGCGCGGACGTGCTGGTGCTGAACCACTACGGCGGAAACATGGTCAACTCGCTGACCAACGCCGTGCAGTTCGGCCTGCGCAACAAGGAAGTGAACGGCAAGAACTTCGAGATCGTCGTGCCGCTGTTCTCGCGCCTGATGGCACGCGGCGCGGGCGAGAACATCAAGGGCATCGTCGGTTCGACCAACTGGCACTGGTCGCTGCAGGACGAGGGATCGAAGGCGTTCGTGAAGTCCTTCGGCACCAAGTACGGCTTCCCGCCGTCCCAGGCCGCGCACACCTGCTACGTGCAGACGCTGCTGTATGCGGACGCCGTTCAGCGCGCCGGTTCGTTCAACCCCTGTGACGTCGCGGCCGCGCTGGAAGGCTTCGAGTTCGACGGCATGGGCAATGGCCCGACCCTCTACCGTGCCGCGGACCACCAGTGCTTCAAGGACGTGCTGGTCGTGAAGGGGAAGGAGAACCCGACCTCCGAGTTCGACCTTCTGGAAGTGGTCGAAGTCACCCCGGCCGCACAGGTCACCTATCCGCCGGATCACCCGATGTTCGCCGGCGGCCAGCTGGGGTCCTGCAACCCGGGCGCCTGACGAGTGCGAAGGGGGCGTGTCCCCACGCCCCCGACAGCATCGCGGCCCATCGGGCTGCACCTGCACTCTGACTTTGTCACCTCTCCCCTTCGTCCTCTGACCGCGCGTCGGAGGGCTTCTCCACACTCAATGCAAAGGTGGGGTCCATGGACGCAATCCTGCTTCAAATTCTCAACGGGCTCGACAAGGGCTCGGCCTATGCGCTGATCGCGCTCGGCCTGACGCTGATCTTCGGCACGCTTGGCGTGGTGAACTTCGCGCACGGTGCGCTGTTCATGATCGGTGCCTTCTGCGCCGTCACCATGCAACGGCTGTTCGGCCTGTCGTTCGAGACGGTCGACCCGGACAAGACCGACTTCCTCGGCAACCCGCTGAAGGTCAAGACGCCCTACCTGGAGTCCTGGTTCGGTCCCGAAGTGGGCGGTGCGCTGATCGACTGGTCCGTGCCGCTGGCGATCCTGCTGGCCATCCCGGTCATGCTGATCATCGGCTACGTGATGGAGCGCGGCCTCATCAAGCACTTCTACAAGCGTCCGCATGCCGACCAGATCCTCGTGACCTTCGGTCTTGCCATCGTGCTTCAGGAACTCATCAAGCACTACTACGGCGCCAACCCGATCCAGACGCCCGCCCCCGAGGCGCTGGCCGGGGTCGCACAGCTTCTGCCCGGCGTGGTCTATCCGATCTGGCGGATCGTCTACTTCTGCTTCGCGGTGCTGATCATCGGCGCGGTCTTCGCCTTCTTGCAGTTCACCACCTTCGGGATGGTCGTCCGCGCGGGCATGGCCGACCGCGAGACCGTGGGCCTTCTGGGCATCGACATCGACAAGCGGTTCACCCTGATGTTCGGAATGGCCGCCGCGGTGGCGGGCCTGGCCGGCGTGATGTACGGGCCGATCAACGCCCCGAACTACCACATGGGGATGGACTTCCTCGTGCTGTCGTTCGTCGTGGTCGTGGTCGGCGGCATGGGCTCTCTGCCGGGCGCCGTCGCAGCCGGGTTCCTACTGGGCATCCTGGAAAGCTTCGCCTCGACGACCTGGGCGACCACCACGATCCCCGGCATCAACCAGATCATCATATACCTCGTCGCCATCATCATCCTGCTGACCCGTCCGCGCGGTCTGATGGGACGCAAAGGCGTGATGGAGTAAACCTATGTTCGGACTAGACAAAAAAGACGGCACCCTGCTGATCATCGTCGCCATCCTGACGATGTGCGCACCCTTCATCCTGAACCCCTTCCCCGCCGACAGCGCCATGGCGCAGTTCAACGCGGGCTACCCTGACCTGATGCAGCGGTTCGTGATCTTCGGGATCTTCGCCATCGGCTTCAACATCCTGTTCGGCCTGACCGGCTATCTGTCCTTCGGGCACGCCGCCTTCCTCGGCGTGGGCTCCTATTCGGCGGTCTGGATGTTCAAGCTGCTGTCGATGAACATCCTTCCGGCGATCATCCTGTCGGTCATCATCGCGGGGCTGTTCGCGCTGGTCATCGGCTTCGTGTCGCTGCGGCGGTCGGGGATCTACTTCTCCATCCTGACGCTGGCCTTCGCGCAGATGTCCTTTGCGCTGGCCTATTCCGTGCTGACGCCGATCACCAACGGCGAGACGGGCCTGCAGGTGACGCTGGACGACCCGCGGATCCTGGGCATGTCCGCCACGGCGGACGGCTCCATCCCCGTGACCAACCTCTTCGGACTGGAGATGCGCGCGGCCTACGACATGGCCGTCGGCCCGTGGTCCTTCACCTTCTCGGCCGGCTACTACGTCTGCGCGGTGATCCTGTTGATCGCCTTCTACCTGTCGATCCGCATCTTCCGCTCGCCCTTCGGCATGATGCTGCGGGCGATCAAGTCCAACCAGACCCGCATGAACTACACGGGCCTGAACCCGAAGCCCTACACGCTGGCGGCCTTCGTGATCTCCGGCATGTACGCCGGTCTCGCGGGTGGGCTTCTGGCAGCAATGGACCCGCTGGCAGGCGCCGAGCGGATGCAGTGGACGGCGTCGGGCGAGGTGGTGCTGATGACCATCCTCGGCGGCGCGGGCACGCTGATCGGCCCGGTGCTGGGCGCTGGCATGATCAAGTACTTCGAAAACATCTTTTCGAAGATCAACGAGGCCACGCTGCACGGCTGGTTCGACTTCCTGCCGGAGCCGCTGGAAAACGCCACCGTCTGGGTGCTTGAGCACTTCGTGGGCGCGGGCTGGCACCTGACACTCGGCGTGATCTTCATGCTTGTCGTGATCTTCCTGCCCGGCGGGCTGGTGGAGGGCGGACAGCGCATCGGACGCCTGTTCGGACGCAAGAAGGCGGCCACCAAGGCTGCCGAAACCAAGCCTGCCGAATAAGGAGAGCGGACCATGGGCATTCTTGAAGTCAAGGACGTGGGCAAGCGCTTCGGCGGTCTGAAGGCGCTGAGCGATGTCAACCTGAGCGTGGCGGAGAACACCTGCCACGCGATCATCGGGCCGAACGGCGCGGGCAAGTCGACGCTGCTGAACTGTCTCGTCGGCAAGCTGATCCCCGACACCGGATCGGTGATGTTCGACGGGCAGTCGGTGCTGGGACGCTCCCCGCACGAGATCAACCAGATGGGCATCAGCCGTGTCTTCCAGACTCCGGAGATCTTCGGCGACCTGACGGTGATGGAGAACATGATGATCCCGCTGTTCGCCCGCCGCGACGGCTCCTACCGGCTGCACGCCATCGAGTCGGTGGCCAGCGAGAAGGACCTGACCCAGCAGGCCGAACAGATGCTGGACGAGGTGAACATGCTGGACAAGCGCCACATGCACTCAGCCTCGATGTCACGCGGCGACAAACGCCGGCTGGAGATGGCGATGTGCCTCATCCAGCGGCCGAAACTCCTGCTGCTGGACGAACCGACCGCCGGGATGGCACGCGCCGACACCAACAACACCATCGACCTGCTGAAGCAGATCAAGGAAGAGCGCGACATCACCATCGCCATCATCGAACACGACATGCACGTGGTGTTCTCCCTTGCCGACCGGATCACGGTGCTGGCGCAGGGCACGCCGCTGGTCGAGGACACGCCCGAGAACATCAAGGGCCATCCCAAGGTGAAGGAAGCCTACCTGGGCGAAGCCGCCTGACCCCCCGGGCGGGGCGGCGCACAGCCCCGCCCTACCCCATGTCGCGCCATATCGTAGGGCGGGGCTATGCGCCGCCTCCCCTCTCCGAAAGGACCTACAGATGAACGTCCGTCCCGACTTTTCCAAACACGCCAACCACGCCGAAACCGCGCCCGCGTTCCTGTCCGTATGGGACATGCACTCCTACTACGGCGAGAGCTACATCGTGCAGGGTATCTCGTTCAACGTGCACGAAGGTGAGATCCTCGCCCTGCTGGGCCGCAACGGCGCCGGCAAGACAACCACGTTGCGCTCCATCGCCCGGCTCGACAATCCGCAGGTGATGAAGGGCGAGATCTGGCTGGATCACCAGCCGCTGCACACCATGCGATCGCATCAGGCGGCGGTGGCGGGTCTTGGCCTCGTGCCCGAAGACCGGCGCATCATCCCCGGCCTGACGGTCGAGGAGAACCTGCAACTGGCGCAGATCGCACCGCCGATCGGCTGGTCGCTCGACCGCCTTTACGAACTGTTCCCGCGTCTGGGCGAGCGCCGCAGACAGGAGGGCGTGACCCTCTCCGGCGGCGAACAGCAGATGCTGGCCATCGCCCGGGCGTTGGCGCGCGACATCAAGGTGTTGCTGCTGGACGAACCCTACGAGGGCCTTGCCCCGGTCATCGTCGACGAGATCGAAAAGACCCTGCGCCACATCAAGGAACAGGGCATGACCACGATCATCGTCGAACAGAACGCCGTTCGGGCCCTGCAACTGGCCGACCGCGCGGTGATCCTCGACACCGGCAGCATCGTCTACGACGGCTCTGCCGCCGAGGTGCTGGAGAACGAATCCCTGCGGGCGGAGTATCTGGCGATCTGATCCGGCGCCGCGGTCCCGCCCCGGGCACACGACCAACGAACCACTTGATTTCAGGGGCGGGGAGGTTTTCCCTGCCCCTGACCGATTTGGGAGGAGAGACAATGTCCAAGACCTATCCGCCGTCGTCCGATACGGTGTCCCGAGCGCATGTTGATGCGTCGAAGTACGAGGCGATGTATGCGGCCTCTGTGTCCGATCCGGATGCGTTCTGGTCGGAGCAGGCGGGGCGGCTCGACTGGATGAAGCAGCCGTCGGAGATCCGCAACGTCGATTTCACCCTCGGCCAGGTGTCGATCGAGTGGTTCCGGGACGGCACGCTGAACGTCGCGGCCAACTGCGTCGACCGCCACCTCGAGACCCGCGGCAACCAGACCGCGATCATCTTCGAGCCCGACGACCCCAACGAGCAGGCGCAGTCGATCTCCTACAACGACCTGCACCGCCGCGTCTGCCGCATGGCCAACGTCCTGGAGAGCCTGGGCGTCCGCAAGGGCGACCGCGTGGTCATCTACCTGCCGATGATCCCCGAGGCCGCCTACGCCATGCTCGCCTGCGCCCGCATCGGCGCGATCCACTCCATCGTCTTCGCCGGCTTCTCTCCGGACGCGCTGGCCGCCCGCGTCAACGGCTGCGACGCCAAGCTGGTGATCACCGCCGACGAGGCCCCGCGCGGCGGCCGCAAGACCCCGCTGAAGACCAATGCCGACAAGGCGCTTCTGCACTGCAAGGACAGCGTGAAGTGCCTCGTGGTGAAGCGCACCGGCGGCCAGACCACCTGGGTCGACGGGCGCGATTTCGACTACAACGAGATGGCGCTGGAAGTCTCCGACTACTCCCAACCCGTTGAAATGAATGCCGAAGACCCGCTCTTCATCCTCTACACCTCCGGGTCCACGGGGCAGCCGAAGGGAGTCGTACACACCACAGGTGGATATTTGGTTTACGCCGCCCTCACCCACGAGGTCACCTTCGATTACCACGACGGCGACGTCTACTGGTGCACCGCCGACGTGGGCTGGGTCACCGGGCATTCCTACATTGTCTACGGGCCCTTGGCGAACGGCGCGACCACGCTGATGTTCGAGGGCGTGCCCACCTGGCCCGACGCCAGCCGCTTCTGGCAGGTCTGCGAGAAGCACCGGGTTAACCAGTTCTACACCGCGCCGACCGCGATCCGCGCGCTGATGGGCCAGGGCAACGAATTCGTAACGAAATGCGATCTATCTTCGCTGCGACTCCTGGGGACGGTGGGCGAACCGATCAACCCGGAGGCCTGGAACTGGTACAACGACGTCATCGGTCAGGGGCGCTGCCCGATCGTCGATACATGGTGGCAGACCGAAACCGGCGGGCACATGATGACCCCGCTGCCGGGCGCGCATGCCACGAAACCCGGCGCCGCGATGCGGCCGTTCTTCGGCGTCCAGCCGGTCGTGCTCGACCCGCAGTCCGGGGCAGAGATCGACGCCGTCCCGACAGAGGGCGTGCTGGCCATCAAGGACAGCTGGCCCGGCCAGATGCGCACCGTCTGGGGCGACCACGAACGGTTCGAGAAGACCTACTTCTCGGACTACAAGGGCTACTACTTCTCCGGCGACGGCTGCCGCCGGGACGCCGACGGCGACTACTGGATCACCGGCCGGGTCGACGACGTGATCAACGTCTCGGGCCACCGCATGGGCACGGCAGAGGTCGAATCGGCCCTCGTCGCGCATGAGAAGGTCGCCGAGGCCGCGGTCGTCGGCTACCCGCACGAGATCAAGGGCCAGGGCATCTACTGCTACGTGACCCTGATGAACGGCGTCGAGCCCACCGAAGAGCTGCGCAAGGAGCTGCGCACCTGGGTCCGCCAGGAGATCGGCCCCATCGCCTCGCCCGACCTCATCCAGTGGGCCCCAGGACTGCCGAAAACCCGCTCCGGCAAGATCATGCGCCGCATCCTGCGCAAGATCGCCGAAAACGACTACGGCGCCCTCGGCGACACTTCAACCCTCGCAGAACCAGCCGTCGTCGACGACCTCATCGAAAACAGAATGAACAGGGACTGAGGCCTCGCGCACAGCTACGGGCGACAGGAAAAGAGAACGCGACCGTCCGAAGGGACGGTCGCGTTTCGTTTTCCACCTTCAGGTTGGTCAGGGGGCGCCAATGGCCAGCCGCCCACATCTTGACGGTCTATCGTTTGCAAACAACCCAAGCGCACGGATGGGCCAAGCATGGCCTTGCCATCCTGAACCTCTTCTTAGCCTGCGTTAAGCAGTACCTCAGAATTTCCTTCCAATTCTAGCGGCAAGGCTGCGATACTGCAGAACATATGCTAAACATGTCCGGTGGGGGCGCGCTGGACGGAGCAGTGGAAATGCAACTTTCAGGCCTCTCTCACATGAGTGCGCCGCAGGTGATGGGCCAGACAAAAGGCCTGCCCGCCGTAGAAGACAAGACGGTGGATGTTCAGAAGATCAATCCAATCCTCGACGCACGCCGACCGGAGACCCAGCTTGGGTCACCGCAACCGCCTTCATCGTTCTGGAGCACCGCGCAGGGCAAGCCCGATCCGCGCAACCATAACGCACCGCCGTCGATCATGCAGATCAAGATCAGCCAGATGCTGAACGATCAGGCCACCGAACACGCGGCGGGTCAGCCGGACGAGACGACGGAAGACTCTTCGGAGGAGGCTGTATCCGCCATCGGCGCCCCTGCCCCCGCGCCCGAAGCAGCGAAGGCCACTGCGTCCGAGCACGCGATCCTACCATTCCCGAACCGCGAACCCGACGCGGGGGAGGAAACGGAACTCATGTTGCCCGAAATGCCCGAGCCGCCAGCCAGACCCGCGCCGCGCGATGTCGAGGTCAAAGAAGTAAGGCCCAGCCAGGCAGAGGCCGGTTATGGCAATGTCGCCAGCATGTCGCGCAAGGAGGTCTTCAGCACCTTTCCGTAATTGTTCTTCGGCAGTTCCTCGACCGGGAAATAGGCCTTGGGACGTTTGAACCGCGCGATGCGATCAAGGCAATGTGCGTCCAGCGCGGCCACGTCCAGCACACTTCGGCTGACCACAAAGGCCACCACATCCTCTCCCCATTCCGGAT
Source organism: Sagittula stellata E-37 (assembly GCF_039724765.1). NCBI lineage: Bacteria > Pseudomonadati > Pseudomonadota > Alphaproteobacteria > Rhodobacterales > Roseobacteraceae > Sagittula > Sagittula stellata. The sequence continues at coordinate 3,506,464 of NZ_CP155729.1, forward strand.
GTGGCCGGCCCAGAACGGCGACTTCCAGAACGTCTTCGTGTTCCAACAAGGTTTCCTCGACCTCTCGCGGATAGATGTTGGTGCCTCCCGAAATGATCAGGTCCTTCGAGCGATCCTTCAGCGTGACGTAGCCGTCCGCGTCCATGCTGCCCAGATCGCCGGTGCACAGCCACCCGTCCCTCAGTGTCTTTACGGTGGCCTCCGGGTTCCGCCAGTAGCCCGGCATCACCACGTCGCCGCGCACGAGAATCTCGCTGATCTCGCCGGGAGAGCCGGCGCCGTCGATTCGAACCTCGACCGCGGATTGCGCCCGCCCGACCGACCCCAGCCGCGCGCGCCAGTTCGGGTGCCTCCGGTCGCCGACCTCTGCCTTGGTCAGGGCGGTGATGCCCATGGGGCATTCGCCCTGACCGTAGATCTGAGCGAAGACGGGCCCGAAGGTATCGGTCGCCTCAAGGATATCGGAAAGATACATCGGCCCGCCGGCGTAAACGATCGTCCTGAGGCCCTCTCCACCGCGGTTCGCGTCGCGGGCGTGGCGGGTCAGGCGCTGCACCATCGTCGGCGCCATGAACATGTGCGCACGTCCGAAATGCGCCGCCAGATCAAGAGTTTCGCCGGGATCGAAGCTGCCCGACACTGGGAAGACGTGACGCGCACCAGCGCGGACGTGCATCACGCTGTAAAGACCGGCCCCGTGGCTGAGCGGCGCGGCATAAATCGTCGCGTCTTCAGGCTCCACCCGTTCGAGGTCGGCCTGATAGGTCAGCGACATGGTCGCCAGCATCCGGTGGGTGATCATCACGCCCTTGGGACGACCGGTCGTGCCGGAGGTATAGAACAGCCACGCGAGGTCGTCCGGCGCGCGGCTGACCGTCGGCAAAGGCACGGCAGACAGCGCGTCCCACTCCTGCGATCCGGTCGCCACAACCGGGATTTCGGTCACTTCGGAGAGCGGCCCGGCCAATGGCGGCGAGGCCAGCGCAAGGCACGTACCGGAGTTCCCGACGATCCAGGCGGCCTCACGCGCGTGAAGCTTGGCGTTGATCGGCACCGCCACGGCACCGGCGCGCCATATGGCGAAGAGCGCAACAAGGTATTGCGGCATGTTCTTCATGAATATCGCCACGCGGTCGCCTGGCCCAACACCACGCGCCGACAGACCGCCGGCCAGCAGAGCCACGGCCCGCTCGAAGCTGCCATAGTCCGAAACGCAGGTCGTGCCGTCATAAAGCGCCCCGCGTCTGGGGTCCCCGGCGGCGGCGCGCGTCAGCCATTCCGCTATGTTCATGCCCGATCCTCCCTGCCGCCGATCCAAGCATTAAGCGCCGAGCCGCGCAATCTGCGCCAGCGTCGCTTTTCACTGCCGCAAACCTCACCTATAAGCGCACTCAGGCTGCGCGGAACACGCGCGCGGGCGCCATCGGCATTGGCAGCGGCAAGAGCACGGCACGAGGACGGCATGAGCAAGAACACCCACGAGACAGACGTGGCCTTCATCAAGGCCCTGGCGGAGGTCCTTCAGGAAAACGACCTCACCGAGCTGGAAGTCAAACGGGAGTACGGCGAAGACGACAGCCTGAATGTGCGAGTATCGCGCGCGGCCCCGGCAGCGACCTACGCGGCCCCGGCGCCTGTCGCAGCCCCTGCACCAGCCGCCGCAGCAGCACCCGCGGCCCCCGCCGCGGCAGCGGAACTGCCGGAGGACCCGGCGGCCCATCCCGGCGCGGTGACCTCTCCCATGGTCGGCACCGTTTACATGCAGCCCGAACCGGGCGCGCCGTCTTTCATTTCGGTGGGCGCGCAAGTCAAGGAAGGCGACACGCTTCTGATCGTCGAAGCGATGAAGACCATGAACCACATCCCGGCCCCCCGCGCCGGCACCGTCAAGCGCATCCTCGTCGAGGACGGCGCACCCGTGGAATACGGCGCCCCGCTGGTCATCCTCGAATAAACCCAAGAGGAACAGCATGTTCGACAAGATCCTCATCGCCAACCGCGGCGAGATTGCGCTCCGCGTCATCCGGGCCTGCCGCGAGATGGGCATTCCGTCGGTCGCGGTGCATTCCACCGCCGACGCCGACGCGATGCACGTCCGGATGGCGGATGAAACCATCTGCATCGGTCCCGCGCCCTCGCCCGACAGCTACCTTTCGATCCCGGCCATCATTTCGGCCTGCGAAGTGACGGGTGCAACGGCGATCCACCCGGGCTACGGCTTCCTGTCAGAAAACGCCCGCTTCGTTCAGATCGTCGAAGACCACGACCTGACCTTCATCGGCCCCTCCGCACAGCACATCTCGATGATGGGCGACAAGATCACCGCCAAGGATACCGCCAAGGCACTGGGGATTCCCTGTGTGCCCGGTTCGGCGGGCGGCGTGCCCACGGTCGACGACGCCAGGAAGATCGGGGCGGAGTTCGGGTATCCCGTCATCATCAAGGCCACCGCCGGCGGCGGCGGTCGCGGCATGAAGGTCGCGGCTGACGAGACGCAGATGGAGCGCGCCTACCAGACCGCGCGGGCGGAGGCGAAAGCCGCCTTCGGCAACGACGAGGTCTACATCGAGAAGTACCTCCAGAGGCCGCGCCACATCGAGATCCAGGTGTTCGGCGACGGCCAGGGTGGCGGTGTGCATCTGGGCGAGCGCGACTGTTCGCTGCAGCGCCGTCACCAGAAGGTCTTCGAAGAGGCGCCCGGCCCCTGCATCACCGCCGAAGAACGCGCCAGGATCGGCAAGATCTGCGCCGACGCGATTTCGGAAATGGGGTATCGCGGCGCGGGCACCATCGAGTTCCTCTACGAGGACGGCGAATTCTACTTCATCGAGATGAACACGCGTCTGCAGGTGGAGCACCCGGTGACGGAGGCGATCTTTGGCGTCGACCTCGTGCGCGAGCAGATCCGCGTCGCCGCCGGTGAGAAGCTGTCGTTCACGCAGGATGACCTGAAGATCAACGGCCACGCGATCGAGGTCCGGATCAACGCCGAGAAGTTGCCGGAATTCCGGCCGTCGCCCGGCACGATCTCGCACTTCCACGCGCCCGGCGGGCTTGGCGTCCGTATGGATTCCGCGCTTTACGACGGCTATCGCATACCGCCTTACTACGACAGCCTGATCGGCAAGTTGATCGTCCACGGGCGCGACCGGCCCGAGGCGCTGGCCCGGCTGAACCGCGCGTTGGGCGAATTGATCGTCGACGGTGTCGATACCACGGTGCCGCTGTTCCACGCGCTGCTGCGGGAAAAGGACATCCACACCGGCGACTACAACATCCACTGGCTGGAAAAATGGCTGGAGGCTGGCGGCCTCAAGTGACCGCCTGACGCGAAGGGCCGCCCCGAGGGCGGCCTTTTCCTTGGCGGGCACTCTGCGCGCGACGACGGCAGCACCCGTTTGCTGCGCCTTCGCCGATCCGCTACCGTTGCCTGACAGCACTCGTCGCTTTTCCGCGGATCATGACCGTCACTCCGGACCTTCTGTTGCACGCCTACCGTTCCGGCATCTTCCCGATGGCCGAACGCCACGACGATCCGGAGATCTTCTGGGTCGACCCGCGTCGTCGGGGTGTCTTGCCGATCAAGCAGTTCCACATCTCGCGCAGCCTGGCCAAGCGGTTGAAGCGCGACGACTATTCGGTGACTCTCAACACAGATTTCGGCGGCGTGATCGACGGCTGCGCAGACCGTGCGGAAACCTGGATCAACGACGAAATCCGACTGCTGTACGAAGCGCTGTTCGACATGGGCCACGCCCATTCGCTGGAGGTCTGGGCGGATGAAGCGCTGGTTGGCGGCGTCTACGGCGTTTCGGTCGGCGGTGCCTTTTGCGGGGAAAGCATGTTCTCGCGGATCACCGATGCGTCAAAGATCGCTCTGGCATGGCTGACCGACCTCCTGGGACGGACGGGCTACACCCTGTTCGACACGCAGTTCCTGACACCCCACCTTGCGACGCTCGGCGCGTCGGAGATCACACGCTCCGATTACCGTCACCTGCTGGCCCGCGCGCTGACAGTGGACGCCGACCTTCGGCGCGCACCGTTGGCTTCCAGCGGCGCGGAGGTGGTGGCGCGCAATGCGGCCAACCGGGAAGAGAGTTCGGTTTCGTGATGTCTGGGCAAAGGGGCAATCGCCCCTCCCCCTTCACTCCGTCGTGCAGCGCAACACCCACACATCGTAGCGCGGGTGATCGAGCGGATAGAGCGCCGGCGACGATGCCACCATCCACCCTTCGAACACCGGCTGGGCGACGCCGGCCTCGCGGATGGTAAGGAAGGCGTAGGCGTTACCTGTGGGGTCGCCAACCGGGTAACGGCATTCGCGCAGAACGACCTCAAGAAGACCCATGACGTGGTTCTCGCCATTGCTCAGCGTAAAGTCGGCCACCTTGGCGTTGAGCTTGTCGAGGCCACGCAGCACGGCACCAGTGCCGCTGTTGACCTCTTCCTGTGCCTGCGCCGCGCCGCCAAGGCACAGGGCCGCCAGCACAGCCACCTGAAATGCCTTCCGGATCGTCATTCGTCGCTTCCTCCACCGACGTATTTCAGGAGCAGCGACAGCAGGCTGACCGACCCCTGAGTGTCGAGGATCTCGTCCCCCGCAGCGAAGAAGAACGGCGACCCGCCCGGCGAAATTTCAACGTAGTTGCCGCCGAGAAGCCCCTCGGACGCGATGATGATCGCGCTGTCGTCGGGGATCTGGATACCCTCCTCGACGGTCACCACCGTATCGGCACGGTAGGTCTGCGGATTGAGCACGATGTCAGTGACGCTGCCGACTTTCACCCCGGCCAGCCGGACGTCGGTGCCGACAGTCACGCCTTCGATGGAGCGGAAGGAAGCGGTGAGGTCGTAGCCCGTACCGCCAAGCGAAAAGCCCGTGCTCTGGATCGTGTAGACGCCGAAGGCCAGCGCGCCGGCCAGTACCGCCGCGCCCAGCGTGACTTCGCCGGCCGAATGGCTCATTCCGGGCTCCAGGCCTCGTAGTCCTTGCGTTCGGCAGGATGCGCCTGGCGGATGGACCCCGGAGGCGCATAGGCCAGCGCTGTGCCGGTCAGGTTCTCGATGTGGGACTTCTCCCACGCCTTGTGCGGCAGCGGTTTTTCACTCGGCAGATCGTCGAAAGTGTAGTGCAGCCAGCCGTGCCAGTCGGGCGACACGCGGGTTGCCTCCGCCTCACCGTTGAAGATCACCCAGCGCTTGCCGTCGGCATTGGTGTAGAAGGCATTGCCTTGCTCGTCCTCGCCGACCTTCGTGCCCTTGCGCGCCGTGTACATCAGGGTGTTCAGGGTTGCGCCGTTCCACCAGGTGACCGCGCGCAGAAGGGTGTTGAGAATGCCCATGGACGACTCCTTCGACGTTTCAACCGCTTGTATGGCCAAACACGGGGCCGAGGTCCAGTGCCCCGGGTGACGCAGATGGCCCCAGTCTTCATCCTTTTGCCAAAAATCGCTGGTGTCGCGGCGTCGCCGTGGCACACTTCGGCGAAAGAAAACCGCATACGTTGCATGTAAAACGAGCAGCCATGACCGAAATGACCCACGCGGCCGTCTGCAAGGGCGTCAAAGTGCCCCCGTCGCCTTTCCTGACCGAAACGCGCATCAAGCGGATGGAAGAGGCGCGCTACGAAGGCGAGGAGATCGCCGGCGCTCTGGCCGTAGTGCGCGCGGGCGACCGTGTGCTGGAAATGGGGGCCGGCCTTGGCGTTGTGGGGGCCGTCACCGCACTGAACGCCAAGCCCGATGCTGTGCTCTCGTTCGAGGCGAACCCGAGCCTGCTGCCACATATCGAGAAGCTCTATGCCCTGAACGGGCTGGAGGACCGGATCGAGGTCCGCAATCAGCTTGTGATCGCCGCGCCCGACCGGCCGGAGAGCATGACGTTCCATGTCCGCAGCTCCTTTCTCGGGTCATCGCTGATCGACCGCGAGGGGCGCCAGACGCGCCCCGTGGAGGTGGCGACAGTTGCGTTCGACAAGATCCGGGAGGAGTTCAGGCCCTCCGTGCTGATCATGGATATCGAGGGCGGGGAGCTGGATTTCCTGAACCACGCCAATCTCGACGGGATCCGCGCCGTGGTGATCGAGTTTCATCCCGGCCTTTACGGCACCAAGGGCACGAAAGAGTGCAAGGACGCGCTGCGCGCCGCCGGTTTCGCGAAAGTCGAGGAGAAATCGACCCGCTTCGTCTGGACCTGCATCCGCAAGGTACGCCTGTCGCCGCCAAAACCGAACGAAGGCTGGTCACGGGAAACCGTGACGCTGGAGAGGCCGGTGGTCGTACCGCCCGCCACCCGCAGCCACGTGCAGGAAACCGGTGTGCTGACGCGCGAAGGGCTGCCGGTGCAACATGCCGGTCTATGGCGGGGCCAACGGCTGCTGACCGTGCCGCCTGCAATGCCCGATGCCGAGATCGAGCGCCTGCCCGGAAAATGGTTGTGGGGCGGCGTTTTGTGGCGCTACTTCCCGCATTTCATCACCGAGAGCGTCACCCGCCTCTGGGCGCTTGAGGGGATGGACCAGTCGGACTTCGACGGCATCCTGTTCGTGCCGAAAAATCCCGGCAACGACGATCCGGCGCCCGGCTTCCATCGGGCGTTCTTCGACCTTATGGGCACGTCGCTTGCCATCCGCGAAGCGCGCAGTCCCGCCAGGCCGGACGAACTGGTGGTCCCCGGTCAAGGGTTTGGCCTTGGGGAGATCAGCAAGGGCACGCCGGAGTTTCGCGCGGCCATGGCGGCACGTTTCGCCTCTGACGTGAAGCCCGAGGGTCCGGAAAAGCTCTACATCAGCCGGTCGCGGCTGGGGCCGCAGCGCGGCGCCCTTCTGGGAGAAACCGCGCTGGAGACCCTTCTGGAGGCAGAAGGCTACACGATCTTCCACCCGCAAGAGCATAGCCTTGAGGTCCAGATCGCGCACTATCGGGCCGCAAGGCAGGTCATCGCGGCGGAAGGATCTTCGCTGCACCTTTATGCCTTTGCGGGGCGCGCGGATGCGCAGGTGGCGATGATACTGCGGCGAAAATCAAAGGCGACGCAGCATATTTCGACCCATATCGAGGGTTTCACGGGGGTCAAGCCGCTCTGGATCGAGCGTCTGCGCCGCACCTGGGCCCGCGCGGACACGCCGCGCAAACGTCTGCATATCGGAGAACCCGACTTTGCGGCGATCCAGAAAGACCTTGTCACCGGCGGATTCATCGGCACCGGCAGCGCCTGGGCCCAACCGCCAGAGGACGAGCTGCAGGCGTTGCTTGGCCCCGACTACCAACTGGCAAACGAGGCCCTGCAGATCGCAGGCTGAAGCCTGTCAGGCAAGCGCGGTGAGCTCGATCTCGATCCGGTACTTCGGGTCGATCAGCTTGCATTCGATCATTGTCGCCGCGGGCGGGTTGTCACCGAACACTTCCGCCAGGATCGGCCAGCAGGGTTCGAACTCCGCCGCGTCGGGCAGGTAGTAGTTGACGCGCACAGCCTTGTCGAAGCCCGACCCTGCTTCCTGAAGCGCCTTGCCGATCACGTCCAGTGCCGCGCGGCATTGGTCGGCGACGGTGTCGCCCTGCCCCACAGTCCCGGCGACATGAACGAAGCCCCCGGCAACAACGGCCCGACAGTAGCCGATCTTCGCTTCGAACGGCCCGCCGGAATGAATGCGTCTGATGGTCACTTTGTTCTCCAAGAAAAGTGTTGTTTCCGCGAAAGAGGGCGGGGAAAACCCCCGCCCTTTTCTAATACGAATACCTTCGGGGACCTCAGCCCGCGGAGGTGCCTTCCTTCTTCTGGTCGGCGTAGATCATCAGCGGCTTGGCGTCAGAGTTGACCGCTTCCTCGTTCACGACGACCTCGGTCACTTCATCCATGCCCGGCAGTTCGAACATCGTGTCCAGCAGGATGCCTTCGAGGATGGACCTCAGCCCCCTTGCGCCGGTCTTGCGCTGGATCGCCTTCTTGGCGATGGCAGACAGCGCATCGTCGGTGAAGGTCAGGTCGGTGTCCTCCATCTCGAACAGGCGCTGGTATTGTTTGACGAGCGCGTTCTTCGGCTGCGTCAGAATGGTCACCAGTGCGTCTTCGTCCAGGTCTTCCAGCGTCGCAACGACGGGCAGACGGCCGACGAATTCCGGGATCAGGCCAAACTTCAGCAAATCCTCCGGTTCGAGATCCCGGAAGATTTCGCCGACACCGCGATCGTCGTTGTCCCGCACATCGGCACCGAAGCCCATGGCAGAGCCTTTGCCGCGCTGCGCGATGATCCGGTCCAGTCCGGCGAAGGCACCGCCGCAGATAAACAGGATGTTGGTGGTGTCCACCTGGAGGAATTCCTGCTGCGGATGCTTGCGCCCGCCCTGCGGCGGCACGGAAGCGACTGTGCCCTCCATCAGCTTGAGCAGCGCCTGCTGAACGCCCTCCCCCGACACGTCGCGGGTGATCGAGGGGTTCTCCGACTTGCGGGTGATCTTGTCGACCTCGTCGATGTAGACGATGCCGCGCTGCGCCCGCTCCACGTTGTACTCAGACGCCTGGAGCAGCTTGAGAATGATATTTTCCACATCCTCGCCCACATAACCGGCTTCGGTCAGCGTGGTCGCATCGGCCATGGTGAACGGCACATCGAGAATGCGCGCCAGCGTCTGCGCCAGCAATGTCTTGCCGCAGCCCGTGGGCCCGATCAGCAGGATGTTCGACTTCGCCAGTTCGATGTCGGAGGACTTTTGCGAGTGGTTGAGGCGCTTGTAGTGGTTGTGCACCGCAACCGACAGAACGCGCTTCGCCTTCATCTGGCCGATCACGTAGTCGTCCAGCACTTCACAGATCTCGCGGGGGGTCGGAACGCCATCTGCCGACTTGAGGCCGGCGCCCTTTGTCTCTTCCCGGATGATATCCATGCAAAGTTCGACACATTCATCGCAGATGAAGACGGTGGGACCTGCGATCAGTTTGCGCACCTCGTGCTGGCTCTTCCCGCAAAAGCTGCAGTAGAGCGTGTTCTTGCTGTCACCACCTGTATTCGTCGCCATGCTCTGAACCTTTCCCGGGTTTCCCGGTCTTCATCGTCCGCGGAGGGTCGCCGAATGCGGCCCGGACATGCGTCTTGCGTCAATGTCCGGACAGCTTAGGCCACCCCTCCCGGCGCGACAATCCGAAAATTCGCCCCATGCCTAACGGCGGTGGGGCCATGCAGTTCAACTGTCTGTTTCTTCGCCTTCTGGCACGCGGGACGTCACGATCTCGTCAATGAGGCCCCATTCCTTGGCCTTTTCGGCGTCCATGAAGTTGTCGCGCTCCAGCGCGGCCTCGACCGCTTCGTAGGTCTGGCCGGTGTGCCTCACGTAGATTTCATTGAGGCGGCGCTTCAGCTTTATCGTTTCCTCGGCATGGATCATGATGTCCGTCGCCTGCCCCTGATATCCGCCGGAGGGCTGGTGCACCATGATGCGCGAGTTCGGCAGCGAGAAGCGCATGCCCGCGGCACCGGCGGTGAGCAGGAGCGATCCCATGGACGCGGCCTGGCCGACCACCAGCGTGGAAACCTTCGGCTTGATGTACTGCATCGTGTCGTAGATCGACAGGCCGGAGGTCACCACACCGCCCGGCGAGTTGATGTACATCGAAATCTCTTTCGAAGGGTTCTCTGCCTCAAGGTGAAGAAGCTGCGCCACCACCAGCGACGACATGCCGTCGTGCACCGGGCCGTTCAGGAAAACGATGCGTTCCTTCAGCAGGCGCGAAAAGATGTCATAGGCACGTTCGCCGCGGCTGGTCTGTTCGACAACCATGGGAACGAGGTTCATGTAGGTTTCAACTGGATCTCTCATCTCGGGCCTGCCTGCTGCTGCGTCATTTGAGTGTCGTATCGTCGAGGTGTTACCTGAGTCTTAGTATCGGGGTAGAGGGGCTGCAAGTGGCGGCGGGCATATGTGCCTTCACGCTTGAGGCGGGCTGCCCATCCCCCGCTCCTCCGGCAGGGAACAGATTGCCCGTTCCATGCCTCGCGTGAGGCGGCACTTGCCGCGCCGACGGACTTCGTGTCGCGGGCGGTTCCTGGGCCTGGCCGGGGATGGAAACATCGACCGCGGCCCCAAGTACGAGACGCCGTGTCGCAACCGGCCCCATCAATCGGTACGGACAATTCACCCGCGAGAATGTTTCGCGCGCCTTGCCGAAACAGCACAGGCCATTTGCAACTTCATGGTTCGAGCCAGATGCGCCGGGTGCCGTGCCCGAAACTCCTGCATCGGGCGCAAAGACGCATGACCCGTCCGATACCGCCACACGGTCATTAACTTCGCACACATTTCCGCGAGTCTGACAGCCACCGGGCGACTCCCGGGACGGGAACCGGGATCCCTTCTAAGCCGCCGGTTTTACGTGCCGATCCTGCGCGGCTCCACACAGACATGCGCCGCACATTCCATTTCCAGCGTGACATGGACAAGCCCGTGGTCCCGGCGCAGCACGTCCTTGACCTGCGCCTTGATGGCGTCCGCCCGGGACCAGGCGCCGCTTTCGATGACCACATGCGCCATCAGCGCCGTCTGCTTCTCGTCGATCTGCCAGAGGTGCGCACCGTGGACCTCTGTCACGCCGACAATTCCCTCGGCGCTTTTCAGCACGTCCTCGGGCGCCATGCGGGGCGGCGTGCCCATCATCAGGATTCGGATGACGCTGCCGATTTCGCTGGCAGCCAGCCACAGGATGTATGCGGCGATGCCCAGCGTCACCAGCGGGTCCACCCAGGTCCAGCCGAACAGCAGGATCAGCGTACCGGCAAGGATCACCGCCACCGACCCCAGCGCGTCGGCGAGGTTGTGAAGGAAGGCGGCCCGGATGTTCACGCTGTCCTGCGCCATTTTGTAGGTCAGCCAAGCTGTCACAAGATCCACCACAAGCGCCACACTGGCGATGACGACAACCAGCCAACCGGTCACCGGCTCCGGGCTGAAGAACCGCAGGACGGCCTCGTACACGAGGTAAAGGCCGATGACGATCAGCGTCGTCAGGTTGACAAGCGCGGCCACGACCTCTGCCCGGCCATAGCCGAAGGTCATATCGTCGTCGGCGGGGCGGCGGGCAACCTTGCGCGCCCAGACCGCGATCAACAGACTGGCCGCGTCAGAGAAGTTGTGCAGCGCATCGGCTATCATCGCCAACGATCCCGAGACGAGGCCCCCGACGATCTGCGCGAAGGTCAGAAGCACGTTGACCCCGACGGCCGCCGCCATGCGGCGATCCCCGGTCAGTTGCTCCGGTGAGATGTGATGATGGTGGCCGTGCCCGTGGTCATGGTCGTGGTGCGCGTGATCGTGTGGCATGGCCGCCGATGGCGCCCCTGCGATCCGAAGGTCAAGGGGCTGCATCCGGCGTAGCGCGGCTCAGGACACCATGACACGGCACATCCTGCCAGCTGGCTGTTGGCTGGCCTGGGCAGCCGATGGTACGGACCGGCCCTTCAGTGAGTTTGGACAAGCGGGCAAGACACATCGCGCGCATGACCCCGGTCAGGTCGGGCGCCTGTCGAACCGGTGCGCATCATGTGGATATACAGAAAACAATGGGGGTGCCGGCGTTTCCGAACCCGAGATGTCCCAAGGACCAGTTAGAACAACGGCTGGCCCCTGCATTCGGGGCCAGCCGCCAAAATCATTATGCGCGTCGGCCCGCTCTGGCCTGCTACGCCTCAGGGATGCGCCTTGAGGTACTCGATCACCGCGTCGATTTCCTCTGGCTTACGGAGCCCCGCGAAGGCCATCTTGGTGCCCTTCACGTAATCACGGGGCTTGGCGAGGAAGGCGTGAAGCGCTTCGCTGTCCCAGACCCCGTCCATGCCCTCCATAGCGCCGGAGTAATTGAATCCGTCGACCGACGCGATATCACGGCCGACAACGCCGTTCAGGATCGGGCCGGTCTTGTTCTTGGCACCGTCGCCAACCTGATGGCAGGCCTGACATTTCTTGAAGACGCGTTCTCCAGTGGCGACCAATTCAGGATCGAGCGCGGCGTCCTCCGCCGAAGCGTCCCCTTCTGCTGCGACTTCCTCGACCACCGCCTCTTCGCTGGCGGGTGCCTCGGCTTCTTCGGTCACGACCTCCTCCGTCACGGCGGCGTCAGCCTCCGGCTGGGCGGTCGCGGCGGCGTTGGAATTATTCATCTCCTCCGGCGTGTCGTCGTCGCCCTGATCGGGGGTCACGTCCAGAACCGTGGCGCGCATGGTGATCTTCACCGGAACGTCCTTGCAGTTTTCCATGCAGGGTTCGGTCCGCCACTGGCTGTACTCCGTCTCTGCCCGGTCATCGACGATGAAACCGTCGGCGTTGGGCATCTCGACCTCACCCCAGGTCTCGCGCGACAGTTCGAACTCGTCGTCGATAATGTCGTTTGAATAGAGGATGTACGCCACGATGGCATAGACCTCGTCCTCCGACAGAGACTGAGCGTTGCCGAAGGGCATGGACCGGTGGACGTAATCCCAAACGGTCGACAGGTACGGCCAGTAGGAGCCGACCGTCTTCAGCGGGTCGTCATCGGCCAAAGTGCCGTCACCGCCGGCCAGCTTGGGCCAGTTGCCGACACCTTCCGCGAAGGAGCCGTGGCAGACCGCGCAGTTGTCCTCGAAGAGAGGCTCGCCTTCGGCAGCCGTGCCCGAGCCGTCAGGCAGATCGGAGCCGTCCGGATGCACGTCCACGTTCCATGCCGCGACCTCCTCCGGCAAAGCCTCGCGGCCCAAACCGAAACGGGTGCCCATGCTCGCCTCGTCCGCCTGTGCGCTGGCGACAAGCAAACCCTCGGCCGGCGCCTCTTTGGCCGAGCCAGTTTCGGCCGGGGCAGCCTCGGCCTGCTGGACCGGTGCCTCCGGCTCGGGGATCGGGGCGGGCAGCGCCGCCAGCATCGGGGGATTCTTCGGTTGCGGCGCAACGTTGCGGTCGGCAAAATTGTAGGCCGCGGTCAGCATAACCACGAGACCGAAAGCGGTTCCGCCATAGAGTTTAAGAGACTTCGACATTTTCCGCCTCCCCATTGGCTTTCACGTGCCAGGTCTGGATACAGTTGTTGTGATAGATCGAGTTCAGCCCGCGCACAGCGCGCAGTTGTGCCTTGGTCGGCTGCACATAGCCCGTCTCGTCGATGGCGCGGGACTGGAGCAGCCACTCCTCCCCCTCCCAAGCCGTGTCGAGGTAGAACCGCACCAACGCCTTGTCGTCGCCGGGATTGGCCAGTCGCGCGGTTTCCCACGTCATGCCGCCATCCTTCGAAACGTCGACGCGGGCGATCTTGCCGTGGCCGGACCATGCCATGCCTGTGATGACCACCGGACCGTGCCCGTGCTTGATCGGCGCCTGCGGGCTCGGCGAGGTCACCACGGATTTGGCGTCCATCACCCACGTCCACTTGCGCGACGTGCCGTCCGCCAGCGTGTCGGTGTACTTGGAGGTTTCCTCGCGGCTTTGGACGGGGGCGTCCATGACCTCGATCCGGCGGAGCCACTTGACCCACATGTTGCCTTCCCAGCCGGGAACGACCAGACGGGCCGGGTAGCCGTGCTCCTTGCGCAGCGCTTCGCCATTGGCCTTGAAGGCCACCAGCACGTCGTCCATTGCCTTTTCCATCGGGATGGAGCGGCCGTTGGACGAGGCATCCGCGCCCTCGACGTAGACCCACTTGTCCTTGAAATCGCCCGCCGCATCCAGGCCGGCCTCGGCCAGCAGGGTGCGCAGCGGCACGCCGGAATATTCCATGTTGTGGATCATGCCATGGGTGAACTGCGCGCCGTTCAACTGCGCGCCGGCCCATTCCATGCCGGTGTTGGCCGCGCATTCGCAGAAATAGACGTGGTTTTCGCGCGGGAAGCGTTCGAGATCGTCGTAGGTGAAGACCAGCGGCTTGTCGACGAGGCCGTTGATCATCAGGCGATAGTCGTCTTTCGCCAGTTCGATCGCGCCGGAGTGGTGACGCTCGAAAGCGCAGCCCGCCGGTGTGATCGTGCCGTCCAGCGCGTGGATCGGCGTGAAATTGATCGAAGAGATGGTGTCGGCGGTCAGCCACTCCACGTTGCGGCGGATGACATCGTCCTCGAACTTGATCGGCAGGCCGTAAGGCGTGGCATCGACGCCGTCACCCAGGCCGGTCGCCCAGTCCTGCACTTCGGTGATCAACGGATCGGGGTCCGCCGCCTTTGCAGCCGTTGCGACCACGGCCCCTGCCCCCAGCGCTGCAGCGCTGGTCAGGAACTGCCGGCGCGACGGCGCGGTTTTTTCCTTGCTCATGGCATACTCCTTACGGATCATGTCATTCATCTATGTGAATGAATTGTTAGGAAAATCGGCGGGCACGCAAGCCCGCCGATGGGGTTTCAGGCGCCGATGACCTCGACGCTGTTGTTCGGATCGAGCTTGATGGTGCCCTGCTTCTTAATGTGGCTTTCCACCACGTCCCAGATCTGCGGCCCCTCGGTGCCCTCGTTCACGGAGGCCCAGCCTGCGACGATGTAGGTCTTCGCCGGATCGATGGCTTCGCCGGTCTTCAGAAGCATCATCTCGGAGATGCGCTCGCCCTGCGGTTTCGTGATGTCGATCCGGTAAGCCATGCCACCGATCCGCACCATGTCGCCACCTTGCTGGTAATACGGGTCCGGATTGAAGATGTTGTCGGCCACGTCTTCAAGGATGACCTTGATGAATTCACCGGTCATCTCGGAACGGTACGCTTCTCCGTAGGTCATCGACGTGACGTTCCAGATATCCTCGCGCGTGATATTGTCGCCGGGGATCAGCGACGGCCCCCAGCGGACACCCGGCGACATGGCGATATCGGCCTCGCGCTCGGAAATCAGGGCGTTGCAGATCAGATCGTCCCAGGTGCCGTTGAAGTTGCCGCGGCGGTAGAGAAGTTCGTCGGTGGTGCCGATAACCTCTTCCAGCTCTGCCTTGAAGGGGGCGCGCTGTTCGTCGATCAGGGCGGTCATATCGGCATCGGGTTCGATCACGTCCGAGAAGATCGGGATCAGCTTGTGACGGAAACCCATCATCCGACCGTCGCGCACGTCGAGATCGACGCGGGAGACGAACTTGCCGTTTGAGCCGGAGGCAATGATGATAGTCTCGCCCACGAGCACCGGTTCCGGCAGCGCGTCGTGGGTGTGGCCGGACAGGATCACGTCGATGCCGGTCACGACAGATGCCATTTTCTTGTCGACGTCAAAGCCGTTGTGCGACAGGCAGACCACAAGTTCCGCGCCCTGCGCGCGGACCTCGTCGACCATTGCCTGCATGTTTTCGTCGCGGATGCCGAAGGAGAACTCCGGGAACATCCAGCGCGGGTTCGCGATGGGCATGTAGGGAAAGGCCTGGCCGATCACGGCGATCTTCACCCCACCCCGTTCAAAGAACTTGTACGGCGGGAAGAGGTCCGGCAGCGGTTCGTCCCATTCCGCGTCGAAGATGTTCTGGCCGAGCGCCGCGAAGGGCAGGCTTTCCACCAGCTCCTGCACTCGCCCCGATCCCAGCGTGAATTCCCAGTGGAACGTCATGGCATCGGGTTTCAGCCCGTTCATGACGTTGACCATGTCCTGCCCCTCGGTCTGGTAGCAGGTGTAGGAGCCGTGCCAGGTGTCGCCGCCGTCCAGCAGCAGCGCATCCGGACGCGCCGCGCGGATCGCATTCACTACCGTGGCCACGCGGTCGAGACCGCCGACCTTGCCGTAAGCCTGCGCCAGGGCAGAGAAGTCACCGGACGACAGCGCGTAATGGGAGGGAGAGCCGTCGTCGATGCCGTAGAGCTTGCGGAAGTCGGCGCCGGTGACATGGGGCACCTCGCCCCGGTTCGGACCAACACCGATGTTGATGGAGGGTTCGCGGAAGTAGATCGGCTTTAGCTGCGCATGGATGTCGGTGACGTGAATCAGGCTGACGTTGCCGAAAGTGTCGAATTGCAGAAGTTGATCCTGGGTGAGGCTCTGCTGTGCGGCGAGCCGTGACCAGTTGCCAAAGCCCGAAGCCCCGACCAGCGCCGAGGCCGCCATGGACACTTGCAGGAAATCGCGTCTTGAGATCATGGGGAAGGGTCTTTCTCTCATGACACACATGCGCATGTGTGAATGGATTGTTTACGGGAAACCCCGCGCGCCGAAAGACGCGCGGGGTCCTGATCATCAGTTGCGGACGGCGGGTCCTTCGACGGAAAGACCGTTGCCGCGCGATTTGACGTAAAGCTCCAGTGCCACGAACTCCGGCGAGCCGGTGCTGTAGGTTTCGGCGCGCGTGTCGCGGACGCACCCCTTGAAGCGGCTGTGAATGCCGTTCAGCTTGGCGTTCTTCAGACGGTACGTCGGAAAGCCGTTGACCTGGCCCTGGCTCAGATGGTCGGCACGGATGTAGTTGCCGTAGTTCTGCTCGTGGCAGGACGCGCAGGACAGGTCCAGGATGCCGGTCCGGGTATAGTAGAGCTCCTTGCCCTTCTCCCAGTACTCGGCGGCCGGACCGTCGATGGCGACCTGCACCGGTGTCCCCCGACCGACGGAGGTGATCAGCGCCTCCATGGAGACGGCATTGCCTGAATCGTACTTCCAGGCATCGGCGCCCATGCGGTTCACCCGGCAGTCGTTCACCTGCATCTGGATGGTGCGCAGTTCGCCCGCTTCCTCGTTGAACTTCGGATAGGTTGCCGCGACCATCGCCATGCTCTCCGCCGGATCGCCATGGCAATCCGCGCAGGACTTGCCTTCGGAGCCTTCTGCGGTGTTCCACTCGTCCATGGCCTGATCGACAAAGATCATGCCCGGGTTGTCGAAATCGTCGGTTTCAAGTTGCTGGGTTTCGTCCGACCGGAAGTGCCAGCCCGAGATCACCTCGTCGAAGATCCCGTCGAGATGCTCCGGGGCTGGCGCCTTGGTCGTCATCTCGAGCTCACCGTTGATGGTGAGGGTATCGTCATCCGCACCGCCCGCGAAGGCCGCCGGAGCGATCAGCAGTGCGGCCACGGCCGTCATTGCCTTGAATTTCATCATGTTCCCTCCCTGTTGACACCCCTGCCCCGTGACGTGTCACCGGGCAGGGACGTGGATCAGCCGATGGCGATCTTCTTGGACTCTTCGTAGACGGAGCCGTCGTCATCGTACCAGGTGAACTTGAACTCGCCCGCCGCCGGAACGGTCGCTTCGAATTCGAAGTAGGGGTTGGTCGAGATCGCCGGTGCCAGGACAACGTCGATCACGTTCTGGTCTCCGAAGTCACAGGTGAAGCGCCAGATGATCGAGCGCGGGATCGGATTGCCGTCGCCGTCCTTGCGCTGGCCCGATTCCATCGGGTGCGAAATCAGCGTCTTGATGGTGATGACTTCACCTTCGGAGGCGCTGCTCGGGACTTTGACGCGGGGTTTAACACCGTCAGCCATTTGTCTGTCTCCTGAAAAAAGGGTTAGCCGCCGCAGCCGCCGATGGTGACCTTCACGGTCTTCGAGGCCGTCTGGAAGGAACCGTCTTCCATCTTGGCGATTGCCGTCACGTCCTGCGTGCCGGCCAGGCGGATGCGGGTCGACGCGGCGCGCGACCCGGCCAGCGGGCCGAAGCGGAAGGCGGCGACACCCGGGGTCGGGTTGCCCATGGCAAAGACGCGCACCTCGACAGCGCCAGGCGCGTCGATGGAGACCGGAACGGTGTTGCCGTTCTCGGCAATCTCGGGTGCGGTCAGGCTCAGATCGCCCTCGGCGGCGGTGGCGCCGGCAAGGAATTCTTCCGCGGAGCCGACCATCTCGGCGTCGGCGGCGGCCTGAGCAAAGGCGCTGACCGGCAGCAGGGCTGCCGCGGCGGCACCGGCGCTCAGCGCCAGGGTTTCACGTCGCGTGAAGTCCATGTGATTTCTCCTATACTCGAAGTCAGCTGTCCTGAAGCGTCATCAGGAAGGCGACCACGTCCTCGATTTCCTGCGCCGAGAGGATCGGTTCGATCTCGCCCTGCGCGGCCTTACCGGTGTAACCGTCACCCGGACGGGTGAAGCCACTGGTCTTGTAGAAGGCCGGCATGACCGTGCCTTCAAAGGTCATTTTCGGGTTTGCGACGATGCCGCGCAGCTCCGCTTCGGTGCGGTAGCCGCCAACGCCGTTCAGCGCCGGTCCGACTTCGCCATGGAACGGCGCATCTTCGAGGGCCGTCACCTCGTGGCAGGCGATACAGTTGCCCTTGCCACGGTTGATCATCAGGTCCCGGCCCTTCGCCGCGTCACCCGGCGCTCCGGTCAGGGATGCCTCCACGGCACCGTATTCGTCGTAGGTCACGCTGTCGGGGGCCACGGAATCCGCGAAAGCGGTCCCCGCCACCAGCACCGCGGCTGCCGTGATTGCTGTAAGCCTCATGTTCCCTCCCTAGGCTTTCGAGCCCGTACAAGGGCTCTACCTCGTATTGGCTGATGTATACCGTAGGCCACCGGCACCTCACCACGCAACAACAAATTCACACTTATGAATTAATGAAGTCCTTGACAGTCACGACGCGCCAATTGGCAAGGGCACAATTCACTGACAAATCTCGGCTTTCTGGGCCTGTCAGGCCGCAAGGTCCGGGCCTTCACGCATTCCGGTCGGTCAAAGTCCAAACGGCCCCGGGCACCAACTGACGCGCATTCCTCAACCGAAGCGCCACCCGGATGTCGGTTGGTGCGGCGCCGCGCATCGACACGACGAAAGAAAGTTGCCGAAAGACGCCAACGATTCGCCCGGTCGATGCGCGGCGGCAAACCCCGACTTCAGTCGGTCCTGCCGTCCGAGCGCTCCTGTATCCGCCGTGCATGGTAGCGCTGGAAATCCTCGCCGGTCTCGTCCTCCATCTCGTAGCGCTTCTCTGCCACCCAGGTGAACATATCGAGAGACGTACCCTTGCTGAAGGCCCCTGGCATGACCGCCACGGCGGCGTCGATGGCGGACTGACCTTCGGACACCTCTTCCGGCAGGAAAATGATGTTCGGCGTGAACAGCACGCGCCACTTCCGCGCCATCTGCTTCTCGGGGAGTGCGTCCCCGTCCAGGTCGGTCACCTCCGTATCGCCATGCAGATTCATCTGAACGACGAAGTAGTTCTCGTCGATGAACTCGGAAACCTCAGGGTCCGAGAACACCTCCTCGTGCATCTTCTTGCAATAGATGCAGCCGCGCTGCTCGAAGAAGATCACAAGACGCTTGCCCTCGTCGTTGGCCTCGGCCAGGTCTTCTCGCAGGTCCTTGAAGGTGTCGCGCATCCACGGCTGCTTGTGCAGCCCGTCGTCGCCCATCTCCTGCGCCAGCGCCGGCAGAGCCAGCGCGATACCCAGCACCGCACCGATCCAAGCTTTCATTTCACGTCCTCCCAGACAGCGCGCCCGCGGGTCGAGGCCCGCATCAGGCGCATTCGACACAAGGTTCAGCTCAGCGACGTCCAGCTCGGGAATGTCTCAATCATCCACTGAGCGATCAGGTTCACCGTATCGGTCGCGATGAGAATGGCAAACAGGATCAGCATGACACCCATCACCTTCTCGACATATTGAAGTTTGCTGCGGTGGCGCGCGGTCCACTTCAGGAACGGACCTGAGAACAGCGCCGCGATCACGAAAGGCGCGGTCATGCCGATGCCGTAGACCAGCAGCAGGAGACCGCCGCGCCAGATGTCGCCCATCCCCGAAGCGATCATCAGGATCGAGGCCAGCGCCGGCCCGACGCAGGGAGTCCAGCCAAACCCGAAGGCCAGCCCCATGACGTAGGCCCCCATCAGCGTCGTGGGCTCTGCCTTGCTGTCCACTCTCGCCTCACGGTAGAGCAGCCCAATGCGGATCACACCCAGGAAATGCAGGCCGAAAACGAACAGGATCGCGGCCGCGACGTAGGACAACGGCTGCTTCCAGTCTGCAAAGGCCTGGCCGACCGCGGTCGCCCCCATGCCCAGCAGTACGAAGATGGTGGTGACACCTGCCGCAAAGAAAACGGCTGACACGATCAGACGCTTCTGCGCGCCCGGCGGAATGCCTGCATCGTCTCGCAGCTCCGCCATGCTGATCCCCGCCATGTAACAGAGGTAGAAGGGGACCATCGGAAGGATGCAGGGGGTAAAAAAGCTCAAAAGACCGGCAAGCGCAGCACCGGCAAAGCTGATATCGAACAAGACCCACACCTTTCCTTGAAAAATTCACATATTCAGATTACGTTGTTCGTAACGAATTCGTCAATCGGTGCATCATGTCCTTTCGTCACCTTTTCATGGCAGCCTGCGTCGCCGTGCCGCTTTCGGGCGGCGCCGCGTTTGCAGCCGACTACACGCTCGTGATGGTCGAACAGGCGGGCTGCGCATACTGCGCTGCCTGGAACGATGAGATCGCTCCGGCCTATCCCAATACGGCGGAAGGACAATTCGCGCCATTGGTGCGGGCCGACCTTCGCGAGGGACCTCCGGACGGCATCACCTACGAGAGACGCGTCAACTTCACGCCGACCTTCATCCTTACCGAGGACGGGGCCGAGATTGCGCGGCTCGAAGGCTACGTGGGGCAGGATTTCTTCTGGCCAGTGCTTGCGCGGCTCCTTGAGTCGCACACAGAGTTCAAACAACCTTCCAATTGACCAGAAAGAGTCAGGAACAGGCATGGGACTACCTGTATTACGAGACGATCTGAGTGACAGCGAACTCGACGCGATCGTCGAGAAGGCAAATGCCGCGTCCGCTTTTCTGAAAGCCATCAGTCACGAAGGCCGGCTGATGATCCTGTGTCACCTCGTCTCTGGCGAAAAATCGGTGACGGAACTGGAAGAGCTGCTGTCTGCGCGGCAGGCGGCCGTCAGCCAGCAACTGTCGCGGCTCCGCCTTGAGGGGCTCGTGGTGCCACGCCGCGACGGCAAGGCAATCTACTACCGGCTGGCGGACGACAAGCCGCGCAAGATGCTGGAAACGGTCTACGAGCTGTTCTGCGGCGACGACGCCGAATGACGCCCTGACCGATGCCGCACCGCCGCGTGGCATTTTCTTGCGAAGGCGCAGGCGTGTACGCATAGTCTAAAGATCACGTCAGGTCAGGAGGAGGGCCTTGGCATGTTGGAACTTGTGGGCGAGCACCAGTTGGTCGCTCTGATCGGCCTTGGCAGCGGCATTCTGCTGGGTCTCGCATCCCGGCTTGGCCGGTTCTGCACGCTCGGAGCCATCGAAGACGCACTATACGGCGGATCCACCGTCCGGTTGCGCATGTGGGGTATCGCCATCGGCCTTGCGATCATGGGCAGCTTTGCGCTGATGGGGTCGGGCCTACTGGTCGATGCAGAAACATATTACCTGTCGATCCGCTGGATGCCGCTTGCCTCCGTCGTGGGCGGCCTTGTGTTCGGTTACGGCATGGCCCTGTCGGGCAATTGTGGCTACGGGGCCATCGCCCGGCTGGGTGGCGGCGACCTCCGCAGTTTCGTCATCGTGCTGGTCATGGGGGTCAGCACCTTCGTCGTGCTGTCCGGACCGCTGGCACCGCTGCGCGACATACTCTTCCCGCAGGAGCCCGTCACCACAGAGGTGCCGCCGGGCATAGCACACCAGCTTGCCGCCATGTCCGGCTTTTCGGTTCCCGTGATCGGCATGACAATCGGTGCACTGATCATGATCGGCTCCGGCGCGGCGGGCGCGGTCTGGGAAAAGGCGTCCCGTGTGCTCTGGGCAGCGGCAGTCGGGCTGGCCATCGTCCTGGCCTGGGCCGGAACGTCTTGGGTGGCGCATCGCGGGTTCGAAGGACTTCCCGTCGTCTCGCACAGCTTTGCGGCCCCCTTGGGCGACTCGATCCTGTGGTGGATGATCGGCTCCGCAAGGCCGCTGTCATTTGCCGTGGGATCTGTCGCGGGGGTATGGGCCGGTGCCTTCATCGGATCGCTGATCAAGGGCCACTTTCGCTGGGAAGCCTGCGAGGATCCGCGGGAACTGCGCCGCCAGATCTTTGGAGCCGCGCTGATGGGTGGCGGTGCGGTGATTGCGCTGGGGTGCTCCATCGGACAGGGCCTTTCGGCCTTCTCCGTGCTTGCCTTCTCGGCGCCGGTCACCTTTGCATCGATCTTTGCCGGGGCGGCATTCGGCTTGCGCCAGCTTATCGTGGGGTTCCATCCCGCCGAGTGAACGCTTCGGCGGGACCACGGCCTTCGGGCATCAGTCAAAGTCCCTGAGCCGCGCCACGTAGCGGGCAAGCGTGTCAATCTCCAGGTTGATGCGGTCGCCGACGGCGGTCAGCCCCCAGGTCGTGACCTCCTTGGTGTGCGGAATGAAATTGATCCCGAAGGTCGTGTCGTCGACTTCGTTCACCGTCAGCGACGTGCCGTTCAGCGCCACGGAGCCCTTCGGCGCAATGAAGCGGGCCAGTTCCGTGGGCGCGTCAAAGGTAACGCGGGTGCTGTCGCCCTCATCCGCCATCCCGATCACGGTCGCCACACCGTCCACGTGTCCCGAGACGATGTGACCGCCCAGTTCGTCTCCAACCTTCAGCGCCCGTTCGAGGTTGATCTTGCTGCCCTCGGTCCAGCCGTCGTTGCCGCCGATGTTCGTCTTCGACAGCGTCTCGGCGCTGATGTCGACCTCGAACCAGTCCGCTCCCAATCCGATCACGGTCAGGCAGACGCCGTTGCACGCAATCGAGGCGCCCATGTCGATGGAGGCGGTTTCGTAGCTGGTGCCAATGCGTGCGCGCAGATCGCCGCGGCGCTCGAGCGCGCGCACTTCCCCAACATCCGTGATGATCCCCGTGAACATGCTGCCTCCGCCGGATAAGTGAGTTTACAAAGCCTTATTTTCGCCGAACTCTTTGAATAGTTTGGCAACAAAGGCATCACATATACGGAAGGTCTCCACAAGGTCGGTTGACATGCGACCGGGGCGACCGAAGGGCACGCATGGGCGATAGGGCTAAGATCAGCAAAGGCAGCGGCGACCAGAGGGTTTTTCTGTTCCTTCAGGGACCGCACGGGCCTTTCTTCCATCGCCTGGGCCAGATGCTGCGCAAGACCGGCGCCAAGGTCTGGCGTGTGGGTTTCAACGCCGGGGACCGCGCCTTCTGGTTTCATCCCAGGACCTTCTTGCCCTTTCGCGGCACGCAGGACCAGTGGCGTGCCTGGCTGATCGACCTTCTGCACGAAAAGCGGGTCACCGATCTTGTGCTCTATGGCGATGTGCGCCGCGTCCATGCCGAAGCGGTGGAAGAAGCGCGGCGCCGCGGCATCGCCGTGCACGTCTTCGAGGAGGGCTACATGCGCCCTTACTGGGTGACCTATGAGCGTGGCGGCTCCAACGGGCATTCGAGGTTGATGGACATGACGGTGGCCGACATGCGGCGCGCACTGGCCAAGTCCGACATGGAGGCCCCCCTGCCCCCGGCCCATTGGGGCGACATGCGCCAGCACATCTTCTACGGAGCGCTCTACCACTGGTTCGTGATGTTCAGGAACGGTGATTTCCGCAATTTCCAGCCGCACCGGTCGCTGTCCGTCTTTCAGGAATTCCTGCTGTATCTGCGGCGCCTGACGCTCATGCCACTCAGCTGGGCGGACCGCGTCATCGCAACTCAGCGCATCCGACTGGGCGGGTTCCCCTACCACCTTTGCCTGATGCAGCTGGAACACGACTCCAGCTTCCAGAAACACTCCCCCTTCACCACGATGCCCGATTTCCTGGGGATGGTGATCGAGGGGTTCGCGACCGGGTCGCCAGGTCACCATCACCTCGTGTTCAAGGCGCATCCGCTGGAAGACGATCGGGCGGGCGTCCGGAAAGCGATCCGAGAGGCGGCGAAGCGTCACGGAGTCAGCGACCGTGTCCACTATGTCCGTGGCGGCAAGCTGGCACAGCTTCTGAACGACGCGCGCACCGCTGTCACGGTGAACTCCACCGCTGCGCAGCAGGTGCTTTGGCGCGGTATTCCGCTCAAGGTTTTCGGCGATGCCGTCTATGCCAAGCCGGAGTTCGTCTCCACCCAGCCACTCACCGAATTTTTCGCGTTGCCGCCCCGGCCCGACAACAAGGCCTACAAGGACTACCGGCGATATCTGCTTGAAACCTCGCAGCTTCCCGGCGGCTTCTACTCTGCCCGGGGTCGGCGACAACTGCTGCGACAGGTGGTCGACATGATGCTGGCCGGGGACGACCCCTACGACTCATTCGAACGCGGAACCGCGGCCCCAAGGCAACAGTTGCGTGTCGTGCACTGACCCGACCCGTCCGGAATGCTGGATTTATCGACCATGACCCGTTAGCCTGTGGATTAATGGGGTGCCATCAAGGACATCCTGAAAAAACCGAGGCAGACATCAGGTCGAGGAGACCGAGCAGTGAAAACTACCCCCTCCCGGTGGGCGAGGAGCGTCGCCATGCTGGCCGCGGTGTCGATTCTGGCATCTTGCGGCCTTCCGCGCGTTGGCCCGAACAAACGCGAAATCTTTGCAGGCTCGGTTCAGCGAGAGGGTGACGCTTTCATTGTCGCCGTGAACGACCGGGTGACGCGGGCAACGGCCGTGGTTCCGGCACTCGGCTTCTCGGACGGTTTCCGCAATGCCGCCGTTGTCGGTTCGGACACGATCCAGCCCGGGGACACTCTTGGCCTGACGATCTGGGAAAACGTTGACGATCCCCTGCTTGGGGCGGGTGGTGGCGCTGGTGGCGGCGGCGGTCCGGCAACCCTGGAAGAGGTGCAGGTCGACGGCTCCGGTTTCATCTTCATTCCCTATGCCGGGCGCATCCGCGCTGCCGGCAACACGCCCGAACGCATCCGGCAGATCATCACGTCAAAACTCGAAGACCAGACCCCCGACCCGCAGGTGCAAGTCCGCCGGTTGGCGGGTGACGGGTCCACCGTCAGCCTTCTTGGGGCCATCAGCGGTCAGGGCGTGTATGCGATCGAGCGTCCGACGCGCACTCTGTCCTCGATGATCGCGCGCGCCGGTGGTGTCACGATCGAACCCGAGATCGCGCAGATCAAGATCATTCGAGGCGACCGGACCGAAACGATCTGGTTCCAGGACCTCTACAAGAACCCCGACTTCGACATCGCCCTGCGCGGCGGAGACCGCATCCTCGTCGAAGAGGACACCCGTGCCTTCACCGCGCTTGGCGCGACCGGCACGCAGGCCCGCGTCCCTTTCGAGGCGCAGAGCATATCGGCCGTCGAGGCAATCGCCACCGTCGGCGGCCTGATCTCCGCAACCGCCGACCCGACAGGCGTCTTCGTCTTCCGCAACGAACCGGCGGAAATCGCCAACCAGGTACTGGGCCGGACCGATCTGATCGGTGCGCAACGCATGGTGTACGTGCTGGACCTGACCGAGCCGAATGGCATGTTCATGGCGCGCGACTTCGTCATCCGCGACCAGGATACGCTCTACGTGACCGAAGCGCCGTACGTGCAATGGGACAAGACCATCGCATCACTGACGGGATCGCTCAGCTCGGTTGCAACGATCACTTCTATTTCGGATACGCTGAGTGGAAGCGGGGGCTGACTTGAACTTACCCGAGGGACAGGGTTGCGCCGGGGAGGAAACTTCCCGGCGGCTTTTTGTTTATGCTGCAGGATTCCTGCGGCAAAGACAGGTGCGCCGCATCCTCGATCTTGCGGGATACCGGGTGTCGCTGGGCTTTCCCGGGCCGGACGATCTTGTCGGGGTCTGGGGTCAATCGCCCTACGCATGGCGCGGCGAACGCATGGCCGACCGGTCGGGTGCTGGACTGATCCGGATCGAGGACGCCTTCCTCCGCTCCCTTCACCCCGGCCGACGCGGCGAACCGCCCTTCGGCCTGTTGATCGACCGAAGCGGCGTGCATTTCGATGGTCGTGCGCCGTCCGATCTGGAAAAGCTGCTGGCGACGGACCCGTTTGACGACCATGCGCTTCTGGAACGCGCGCGGGGCGCCATGGCCCGGCTGCAAGAGCGGCGTCTGACGAAATACAGCGCATCGGACCCGGAGGCCGCGGCCCCTGCCCCCGGATATGTTCTGGTTGTGGATCAAACGGTTGGCGACGCTTCCGTGCAGGCCTCCGGCGGCGACAGGTCACGGTTTCTGGAAATGCTGTTCGTCGCACGGGAAGAAAATCCCGGCGCACGGATCGTCGTAAAGACCCACCCGGAAACGGCGGAGGGTCTGCGCGACGGCCATTTCCGGTCCGAGGACGCAGGCGGCCCCATCACGCTGTACGACGGCAACGCCAGCCCCTGGGTCCTGCTTGAAGGGGCGATCCGCGTCTACACGCTGTCGTCCCAGATGGGCTTCGAAGCGATTGTCGCGGGCCACAAGCCGCGCGTCTTCGGGCAACCCTTCTACGCCGGATGGGGGCTTACCGAAGACGAGTCTGTTTTTCCTCGCCGCGGACGCAGCCTGACGTGCACTCAGTTGTTCGCAGGCGCGATGATCCTTTACCCCACCTGGTACGACCCACACCGCGACCGCCTCTGCCAACTGGAGGACGTGATCGGCTGTCTTGAGGCGCGTACGCGGGCATGGCAGGAAGATCGTCACGGCTGGATCGTGTCGCGTGCACGGCTGTGGAAAAGAGGGCTGTTGCAGAAATTCTTCGGCAAGGAGAAACGCCTGCAGTTCGAAGATGATGTGGACAAGGCTGTGGAGCTTTCGCAGCAGACCGGACGCCGCCTGATGATCTGGGCCAATGCCGGTGGCGGGCGCGGTGTTCATCTTGAGGACGGGTTCCTCAGATCGCGCGGGCTGGGCGCGACCTTGGTGCCCCCTTTGTCCCTCGTACTCGATCCGGACGGAATCCACTTCGACCCCGAAACGCCGTCCGCTCTTGAAAAGATGATACAAAGACGTGCGGAAGGTCTGCGCACCGATCAAGGCGAACGTGTCCACAGACTTATGCAGTCCATGATTTCGGGTGGGTTGTCCAAATACAACCTTTCGGGCGGATTGCCCGATCTTCCGAAAGGACACCGCATACTGGTTCCCGGACAGGTGGAGGACGACGCGTCTATCCTGCGTGGCAGCCCGATGGTCCAGTCGAACACCGAACTGTTGCGTCGCGCGCGAGAGGCGAACCCGACGGCCATCATTCTCTGGAAGCCGCATCCCGACGTGGAAGCGGGACTGCGCAAGGGGGCTGTCGAGGCCCCCATGCAATGGGCAGATGCCCGTCTGGACGGCGCCGACATCGCCCAGGTCCTCGATGCCGTGGACGAGGTCTGGACGATGACATCTCAGACCGGTTTCGAGGCGCTGCTCCGCGGTCTCAAAGTGGTGACACTGGGGGTGCCTTTCTACGCCGGCTGGGGCCTGACCCGGGACATGGGACCGATACCGCCCCGGCGTCTGCAGGGGCCGCGCCCGTCGCTGGAGGCGCTTGTCCACGCCGTGTTGATCGACTACCCCCGCTACCACGACCCGCACATGCGTGAAGCTTGCAGCGTCGAAACGGTCATTCACCGGTTGAAATACGGCCCGATCCCGAACCCCGGCGCTTTCAATCGCGGCCTTTCGAAACTGCAGGGGGCGCTCGCAAGCCACACATGGCTCTGGCGACGTTAAGCTTCATTGGCAGGGAATTGATCCATCCCCCTGAGAAATAGTTACTTTCAGACTTATCCACAGAAAAGATCGGCCGGTCGGACATGTCTTTTGGTCAGATAAGCATCTGGGCGAAAGCGATTTTACGTCGCGGAACCCCGTCTCCACACGTGCTGGATGTCCATGCCTCTCCGGCAAACATCCACAAGTGTGAAACGGGGCGCTTCGCCCAGCCTGTCGACACCCAAGGCGCCTATACCGGGGTGCCCTTCGGCCCCCAGCGCAAGGCCCGCTGTCAATACATGAAGTTCGTCCACGAGGTCCTGCGCCAGAAGCGATGCGGCCAACTGGCCGCCGCCCTCGCAGAAGACCCGGGTCAGCCCCTCCTGCCCCAAAACCTTCAATAGCGCCGCGGCGTCCAAGCGTCCGCCCGCCAGCGGAACAGTCATAAGACGGGCCCCGATCCCCTCCCAGGCCGTCACCAGATCGCCGCGCGCGTCGGCGCCATGACAAAGCCAGACGGGGACATCCTTGGCCGTCCGCGCCAGATCGCTGAGCAACGGCAGGTCGAGATGGCGGGACGCCACGATGCGCACCGGCGGGCGGCTGCGGTCATACCCGCGAACCGTGAGCCGCGGATTGTCGGCGCGGGCCGTCCCGCCGCCGACCAAAACGGCGTCATGGGTGGCGCGCAAGGCATGCACCGCGTGGCGGGCTTCCGGTCCGGTGATCCACTGGCTTTCGCCGGTCGCCGTTGCGATACGCCCATCGACACTCATTGCCAGTTTCAGGGTCAGCCAGGGGCGCCCCTGCTCCACCCGCAGAAAGAACCCGGCATGGTCTTGCATCGCATCCTGGGCCAGGACTCCGGTGCGCACGTCGATGCCATTTTGGCGCAGCTTTTCAAAACCTTGTCCCGCGACCCTTGGGTCGCTGTCAGCAATGGGCGCGACAACCCGCGCGACACCTGCCGCAATCAGCGCGTCCGTGCAGGGCGGAGTCTTCCCGTGATGCGCGCAGGGTTCGAGCGTGACGTAGACGGTGGCCCCGCGAGCGGCGTCCCCGGCCATGGCCAGCGCCTGCGTCTCGGCATGCGGACGGCCCGAGGGCTGGGTCCAGCCCCGCCCGACGACACGGCCCTTGCGCACGATCAGGCAGCCCACGGCCGGGTTGGGCCAAGTCTGCCCCATGCCGCGACGACCCAAGGCAAGCGCTTGGGCCATGAAGCGCGCGTCGGAGGCGGTCACTTGGACGGTGGCTGCGTGTTCGGATCCGGCCGCAGCTCCGAGACGAATTTGTCGAAGTCACCTGCCGCCTGGAAATTCTTGTAAACGCTGGCAAACCGGACATAGGCGACGGTGTCGATACGCGCCAGGGTCTCCATCACGATCTCCCCGATCATCTTCGAGGGGATGTCCGTTTCGCCCATGCTTTCAAGCCGCCGAACGATGCCGGAGATCATCTGATCGATCCGCTCCGGCTCGATCGGGCGTTTCTGAAGGGCAATCCGGATCGAACGTTCCAGCTTGTCGCGGTCGAAATCCTCGCGCCGTCCGTTTGTCTTGATGACCACGAGGTCACGCAGCTGCACGCGCTCGTAGGTGGTGAAACGCCCGCCACAGGCGGGACAGAAGCGACGGCGGCGGATCGACACGTGGTCTTCGGCCGGCCGGGAGTCCTTCACTTGGGTGTCGATATTTCCGCAAAACGGGCAGCGCATCGGCCTGTCCCCTCGTTTCTCAATGTTCCTGCCTCGGTCATGGGGTTGGTCCCCAATTATCCACAGCCACTATAGGACGGCGCCCAAGTTTTGGGTAGAGAAATAATCGCCCCCCCAGATGGTGCTGTGTTTACGCAACGCGCGTGTGTCACTCGTCGATCTGCGCATCCAGAACCGCTGGCCTGACATTGGTGCCCGCCTTCAACGCGGCCTCACGCTCGGTCATCCACGCGGCGATACGCTCTACAGGCGGATCCTTCAGCTCGATCCATTGCAAACACCAGTCCAGTTCCTGCCGCAGCGCTTCGTCGGTGACACCGGACAGATCCCGCACGGGATCGTCCCAGCGCGGCCCGCCGAGATAGACAGCAGCAAACATCAATTTTGCCTTGTGTGGCGGCGTACCGTTGACCAGTAGCGCTTCGTAGAACATGCGGTGTACATCCTCCCACCGGCGTGTGCGCCACGTGGGGAGGTCATCGTTGCCGACGCCGCAATAGGCATCGTGCAGGGCGGCGGCCATGAGGTATTCACGGCTTTGCCTGTCGCCAATGAACGGGGCGAAGATCGGCGGAATGGTGGCGCCATCGGTCAGCGTCCGACGGGGCGCCGTCCAGGTTTCACCGCTTGCGTCGATGAAGTCGATTTCCACTCCCGTCGGCAGGAACGCCTGATTGAATCCTTCCAGGAACACCGGTTGGCCTTGCATCTCCAGCGGCCCTCCGATGAAACGACAGCGTGTCTCGCGGTTCGCAAGACCGAGACAGGTCTGCGCAACCTGTTCGGCCCGGCGCGCGATGATTTCCGGCAAACCGATGACCGCACCGGCAAGACCTATGGCGGCGACGGCCGCGAGGGCAAGAAAGAGGCGTCTTGAGCGTGGCATGGCGTGACAGGTTTCGAAGCGGATCAGGGCGTTAACCTAGCAAAGCCCTTTCAGAGATGCGATGCGGCTTTCTTCATCAAGTCGTCGAACCACCGCGAATTCGTGACAGGACCGGTGCGCGCCGTTTCGTCAGGACAAGTGTGCCGCCACTTCACGCCGGTGTGGTGCCGACCTGTGCTCGAAAAGGTAAATGCCCTGCCATGTTCCGAGCGCCAGCCGCCCCCGCGTGACGGGGATCGTGAGGGATACGGGCATCAGGGCCGCCTTGATATGCGCCGGCATGTCGTCGGGGCCTTCGTATGTGTGGGTCAAGTAAGCCATTGAAGGGTGCGTGCTGGGCGGGACGAGGCGGTCAAAGAAGGCACGCAGGTCGGTCTGAACCTCAGGGTCGGCGTTTTCCTGGATCAGCAGGGACGCTGAGGTGTGCCGCACAAACAGCGTCAGCAGCCCATCGCCACCGTGCCCGACCCAACGTGTCACGTCGCGCGTGAATTCGTAAAGGCCGGAGCCGGTTGTGGAAATCGTAAAGGTCGTCTGCACGGAAAATCTCTGCGGTCACGAGGGATCGGAATGACCTTCGTCGCATTCCCGTGTAGCTTCTGCAACGGCCAGGATGCCAGAACGCCTTGCCGTTCGCTCGGTCCAAATGGCCAGCAGATGCGACTTCGGTTGCGAAAGCCACCACGGGACGTGTCCTCGTCCGGCGGAGGGGCTTGATGGTCAGCTAAACCTCAATACACCCGGAATTCCGGCGAGTGCCGCATCGGAATTCAATCTTCCCAAAGAACGCAAAACGGGCGCGCCGGAAGGTGGCGCGCCCGTGAAGGGGATATCAGATGTCACGGACCACGCAGGCCACGCTTGGAAGACCATCGGCTGAGGACGCCGGAAGCGGGCGACCGCTGTCCGACACGATGGGCATCTGTGCGACTTGCGCGAGCGTCTCTTGGCAGCGGGCGAGTTCGTTGGGGGACACTTCGATCTCGATCACTTCCGGTTCGACGGGCGCAAGAAACTCGGTCGCGGCAAAGGCGGCCGTGGCAGTTGCGGACAGGGCGAACAGGTAAACTGGCAGCTTGTTCATCTCTTTGCTCTCCTTCGTGTTGGTAACGAGGAGACGTCGAAAATGGTTCCCGCAGCGCTAAAGGTTTGTATTCGAAGCGAAGAATGGCACGCTTTTTACGACGCATCCTATGGAAACCTGCGGTGCCGCAGGCGTTGACCTGTCGAACGACGAAAGGACACATGACATGACCAAGACACTCTTCATTACCGGCGCCTCTTCCGGGATCGGGGCTGCGACCGCCCGGACTGCGGTATCGCGCGGCTGGTCCGTCGGCCTTTTCGCCCGGTCAGAGGACAAGCTCACTGCGCTGGCAGAAGAGCTTGGCGATGCCGCCCTGCCCCTCGTCGGCGATGCGACTTCGCTCGAAGAACAGCGCGCAGCCGTCGGGAAAACAGTCGACCGGTTCGGGGGGTTGAACGCGGCCTTTGCCAACGCGGGCACAGGGCTCTCCGCGGCGGGGACAGAGAAGGGCGATCCAGACGAGTGGGAAGCACTGGTACACCTGAACGTGCTGGGGTTCCTGTGGACGGCCAAGGCGGCGATGCCGGCGTTGAAGTCCAGCAAGGGTCACCTCCTTCTGACCGGATCGGCTGCCGGGCGTCGTCACATCAAGGGCTCCGTCTACGGCGCGTCGAAGTGGTTCGTGCACGGCTACGGCGGTAATCTTGCCGAGGAGATGCGCGAATGGGGCGGTCGCTGCACCGTAATCGCGCCGGGCATGGTGGACACGCCTTTCTTCGACGAAGCGAAGCCCGACAAGCTGAAGCCTGAAGATATTGCAGACGCCGCTATGTTCGCGCTGGAGGCCGATCCGCGCGCCTGTGTCCAGGAGGTCTTTGTCATGCCGACCGGTTGATCCGGTTCGACTTGCCCAAAAGAAACGGCGCGCCCCACAGCGGACGCGTTTTTCGTTGCCAGGTGGCTCGCCTCAGACGCGGGAATTCGGCAAGACACTGCGGTTGCCAGCGCGGGACGAAGAGTCAGGAAAAGATCCCGGCGCCCTGCTGGTCGATCATCTGCTTCGCCTTGGCGACAGAGGCTTCGCGGGCCTCGTCAGCGTCGCGGATCACGTCCGCACGGATCAGGCGATGGGTACGCGTGTCGCCATCGACCTCCGCCTCGATGATCGCGCAGATGCGGAAACCGCCGTCTTCCGACATCGGTTGCGGAATGATCCGAAAGCCTTCGTATTCAATGGCTTCGGCAGCGGGCTGAGGAGCCGCGCCGCCGCCGAAGAGTTTCTTCCAGATGGACATGTCCGCGCCTTACTGATCGAGGAAGGAACGCAGCTTGCGCGACCGCGACGGGTGCTTGAGCTTGCGCAGTGCCTTCGCCTCGATCTGGCGGATACGTTCGCGGGTCACGCTGAACTGCTGGCCCACTTCTTCGAGCGTGTGGTCGGTGTTCATGCCGATGCCGAAGCGCATCCGCAGAACCCGTTCCTCACGCGGAGTGAGCGAAGACAGCACCCGCGTCGTGGTTTCCTTCAGGTTCTCCTGAATGGCGGAATCCAACGGCAGGATCGCGTTCTTGTCCTCGATGAAATCGCCAAGCTGGCTGTCTTCCTCGTCGCCGATGGGCGTTTCGAGAGAGATCGGCTCCTTGGCGATCTTCATCACCTTGCGGACTTTCTCCAGAGGCATCTGGAGCTTCTCGGCCAGTTCCTCCGGTGTCGGCTCGCGGCCGATCTCGTGGAGCATCTGGCGACCGGTCCGGACCAGCTTGTTGATCGTCTCGATCATGTGCACCGGGATACGGATCGTGCGCGCCTGATCCGCGATGGACCGGGTGATCGCCTGACGGATCCACCACGTGGCGTAGGTCGAGAACTTGTAGCCGCGCCGGTACTCGAACTTGTCCACGGCCTTCATCAGGCCGATGTTGCCTTCCTGAATGAGATCAAGGAATTGCAGGCCACGGTTCGTGTATTTCTTGGCAATCGAGATGACGAGACGCAGGTTTGCCTCGA
Organism: Sagittula stellata E-37; assembly: GCF_039724765.1. Classification (NCBI taxonomy): domain Bacteria; kingdom Pseudomonadati; phylum Pseudomonadota; class Alphaproteobacteria; order Rhodobacterales; family Roseobacteraceae; genus Sagittula; species Sagittula stellata. The sequence goes on from NZ_CP155729.1 coordinate 3,539,583, forward strand.
CCATTTCCTTCTTGGCCTGACGCGCTTCCTTTTCGCCCTTCTGCACCTGGTTCACGATGCGACGGAATTCGGAGATATCCAGACCGACGTATTGGCCGACCTGCGCCATGTCGGAGCGCAGCTCCTCAACTTTGTCCGCAGAGCGCTCGATGAACATCTGCCAGCCGCGACCGGACTTTTCGGCCATGCGCTCCAGCCAATTCGGATCGAGCTCGTGGCCGCGATACTCGTCCACGAACTCACGACGGTTGATACGGGCCTGATCGGCCAGCTTCACCATGGCGGAGTCGATGGACATGATCCGCTTGTTGATGCCGTAGAGCTGGTCGATCAGCGCTTCAATACGGTTGTTGTGCAGGTGAAGGCCGTTCACCAGTTCGACAATTTCGCCGCGCAGCTTCTGGTAGGTCGCCTCGTCGTCGGAGTCGAAGGAGCCGTCCTCGTTCAGGGTCGCCGAAATCCGGCTGTCCTGCATCTCGGCCAGTTGCTCGTAGTCACGTGCGATACGGTCGAGTGTTTCAAGGACACGCGGCTTGAGCGCGGTTTCCATCGCGGCCAGCGACATGTTGGCCTGCTCGTCGTCGTCCTCATCGTCATCGCGGCTGATCGGGTTACCGTCGGCGTCGTATTCCGGCTCGTCAGACTTTTTCTGTGTGCCGGCCTCGCCATTGGACGTCTCCACCGACGCATCGACGACCGGCTCATCAAGCTCACCGTCCTCGCCCATCTGGCCGGAGAACGTGGTCTCAAGGTCGATGACGTCGCGCAGAAGGATGTCTTCCGACAGAAGTTCCTCGTGCCAGATTGTGATCGCTTGGAACGTCAGTGGGCTTTCGCACAGCCCGAGGATCATCGTGTTCCGGCCAGCTTCGATCCGCTTCGCGATGGCGATCTCGCCTTCGCGGGACAGAAGTTCGACGCTGCCCATCTCGCGCAAGTACATGCGCACCGGGTCGTCCGTGCGGTCCAGCTTCTCGGTGGTGCCAGAGCCAAGCGCGACCTCGCCGCCGCGTTTGGTCTCGACCAGATCGGTCGAGCCCTTGTTGGCATCCTCTTCCTCGGACTCCTCGTCATCCTCGGTCACCTGGATGCCCATTTCCGAGAGCATCGACATGACGTCCTCGATCTGGTCCGAGGACACCTGATCCGGCGGAAGAACCTGGTTGAGCTGGTCGTAGGTGATGTAGCCACGCTCGCGCGCTTCGGCGATCATCTTCTTGACCGCAGCCTGCGACATGTCGAGGCTGATCTCTTCTTCCTGGTCTTCGGACTTGGCGTCTTCGTTGTCCTTGGCTGCCATGCGGCTCTCCTGATCGAAGGGGAGGACGAATCACTGATTGACCGACTCAATAGCGTCTTTGAGTGATTCGGGAACCCGTCTACCCTTATTTCTTTACCTTTTTCTCACCGAAGTGACGTCATCCACGCCCTTTATCGAATCGAATCGTTGCGAGAAGCGAATCAAGGGCGCTCTTTTCTTCCCGGTCGATATGGGCGCCGTTCGGCCCGATTTCGAAGTCCACTTCGTTATCGTCTTTCAGCCGCCCGATCGCCGAACGCGCCCGTGCTGCCTCGGCCAGACGCCATGTCAGGGCTTCGTCGGCCAGATCGTCGAGGTCCTCCTCCGCCTCTCTCAGTTCGGCCTGCCAGCCATGGTACGCCTCAAGCTTCGCCAGCTCCTCGGCGACAGTCATCCGCGCGAGGTCCTTTGCACCTTGGGAACGGATACATGGAACCACCGCGATATGGCGCGCGGCGAGCAGGGTTTCAAGCCACCCCGCCCCGATCCTTTCCATGGCCGCGTCGGCAAGGCGTTCCGGACGGTCGGCCATATCGAGCAGCACGTCCCGAAGTGCGGCCAGGTCGGGGTCGCGCGGGGTCAGCTTTTCCAACTGTCCGTCGAACGCCTCGATAAGGGTAGGATGATGATAGAGAATGGCCAGAACGATCTCCTGCCGCATGACGACTTCGGCATCCTCGCCCCGGGCGACCAGCATGGAGGCCTTGGCGGTCGGGCTCGGCGGCTCGGGCGCATTCCACTTGCGGCGGCCTCTGGCGCCTTTCCCCTTGCCGGAAAACCCGCCGGCGAAACCACCAGAGAAACCGCCAGAAAATCCTCCGCCGTTGCCACCGTTCCACGGCTCCGCCGGTTGCACGCCGGCTCGGTTGTACAGCTTGTCCAGCAGCTCCCGCACCGCTTCCCCGTAGTGGCGTCGCAGGGAGGGGTCCTTGACCCGCTGAACCCGCTCGCGCAGCACCTTGTCCAGCGCGGCCCGGCGCTCCGGACTGTCAAAACTGCGCCCTTCCGTCTCTTGCTGCCAAAGCAGATCGACCATCGGCAACGCCGCATCCAGACAGGTCTGCACCGCGTCCGGCCCGTCCGAGCGGATAAGGTCGTCCGGGTCCTTGCCATCGGGCATAAGCGCGAACCGCAGACCTTTCCCCGCTTCCAGCAAGGGCAGCGCAAGGTCGATCACCCGATACGCGGCACGCAGCCCGGCCTTGTCCCCGTCGAGGGCGATGATCGGTTCAGGCGACAGCCGCCACATAGCATGAAGCTGGTTCTCGGTAACCGCCGTGCCCAGAGGTGCAACCGCGCCCTTGAACCCGGCCTCGCTAAGCGCGATCACGTCCATATAGCCTTCCGCCACGACCAGCGGCTGCCCCCTGCCGGTGGCCTCGCGTGCGGCGCGCAGATTGTAAAGGTTGCGGGACTTGTCGAAGAGCTCCGTCTCGGGCGAGTTCAGGTATTTGGCGTTGTCGTCCGGGTCCATCGCCCGGCCACCGAAGGCGATACACCGCCCCCGGGCATCACGGATCGGGAACATGATGCGGTTGCGGAAGACATCGTAGGGCTCGCGTCCCTTGTCCGAGGTCTTCGACAGGCCGCAGGCCACGAGGTGCTCGACAGAGACGCCCTTGCCGGTCAGCGCCAGACGCAGGTTATCCCAGCCCGCGGGCGCGAAACCGATCTCGAACCGCTCCTGCGTACCGGCGTCGAGCCCGCGCTTCGCGAGGTATGCCCGGGCATCCGTCGCCGCCTGCGTCTTCAACTGGAAACGGAAAAACTGGACCGCCTGCTCCATGACCTCGCCAAGGATCGTCCGGCGGTCGGCCTTCTGCTTGGCCTGCGGGTCACGGGCCGGCATCTCCATCCCGGCTTCGGTGGCGAGAATTTCGATCGCCTCCATGAAGCCGACATTCTCCGTCTTCTGCACGAACGAGATGGCGTCTCCCTTCTCGTGGCAGCCGAAGCAATAATAATACCCCTTCCGGTCGTCGACGTGGAAAGAAGCCGTCTTTTCATGGTGAAAGGGACAAGGCGCCCAGAGGTCGCCCTTGCCGGGTTGCGACTTGCGCTTATCCCACAACACCTTGCGCCCCACCACATCGGCAAGGCTCAGACGGTTGCGGATTTCATCGAGGAAACCGGTCGGCAGACTCATGGGAGGCAGTATCCTCCGGCGGCGGGGCGATTATCAAGGTGCCAAGAGCGGTCAGGGCAGATGCGACCAGACGCGGTGTCGGGCCTTAACGGTCCATCCGCTCGCACTGTTCGCGTGCCGCCTGACCGACCGCCGGGGTCAGCATGTTCGGGGGCAGCGTGAACACGAAGTCGGCAAGCTGATCGGCAGCCTTGCGCTCCATCTCGGCGCGCAGGGCGGTGCGCACGTCGGCCTTGGAACGGCCACTGACGCGGCTGTCCACGGCCAGTTTGAACCAGGCTTCGGTCTGCGCACATTTTTCGAGATCGCCCTGCGCCACGACGGGCGTGGCACCGATGGCGATGATGAGGGCAAAAAGCGCTTGGCGCATGTCAGGCGTCTCCGCAGGCAGTTTGGAGTGGTTCTAGCCCGCCTCCCCGCGGGCGGCAACGTCTGCCATGACGTCGGCGATTTCGTGCCAAAGGATCCGTGCCATCGACTTGAAAACCGTGGGCCTGCTGGCGCACGCGAATCCGCTGAAGTCCCGAGCATCGAAGGTGGAACCGTCAGGCGCCCTGTCCGTGACGCCGCCTCAGGACCTAGGGTCAGGACTCGTTCTCTCTCAAAGCCAGAAGATCACGGTCGCAGCGAGTGCGATCGCTGAGAAGAAGGTCTTTGGGCATCGGTCATAACGGGTCGCCACCCGTCTCCAATCCTTGAGCCTGCCGAACATGATCTCGATCCGGTTGCGACGCTTGTACCTGCGCTTGTCGTACGGGACGGGCGTCTTCCGTTTCGTCCGGCCCGGGATGCAAGGGCGTATCTTCTTGTCTTGCAAGGCTTCTCTGAACCAGTCGGCATCGTAGCCGCGATCTCCGAGCAGCCATTTCACGTCTGGCAGCCCGCCGACCAGCGCACGCGCCCCGATGTAGTCGCTGACGGGGCCGGCAGTCAGGAACAGGTCGATGGGCCGGCCATGGCTGTCGCAGACGGCGTGCAACTTCGTGTTCATGCCTCCCTTCGTCCGGCCAATCAGCCGTCCACGCCCCCCTTTTTCACGCCCAGGCTGGACGCCGTGCGATGGGCCTTCAGATGAGTTGCGTCGATCATCACGGTCGTCTCCTCACCATGCTCGCCCGCCAGCCCGGCCATGATCCGGGCGAAGACGCCTCTATCGCTCCACCGCTTCCAGCGGTTGTAGAGTGTCTTGTGCGGGCCGTATTCCCTTGGCGCATCTCGCCACCGCAATCCATTGCGATTGATAAAGATAATACCGCTCAGAACGCGCCGGTCATCAACCCGGGGCTTGCCGTGCGACTTGGGGAAGTAAGGCTCCAGACGCGCCATCTGCGCATCGCTCAACCAGTAGAGATCAGACATGTTCACCGCTCGTTTTCGAACGGTGAATCACGCTCGCTCAACCAAATCAATGGGTCCTGAACCTAAACACCCGCGCGGTGCCGCTCATTGGCATGAAGGCCATCCCGGGTTCCATCACGGGTTCGACTTTCGGCAGGTTCCCCTGCGCCGCGAAGGAGGCGGAATATGAGAGATCACGGTCGAACGCCGACTCAAAGTCGAACGGAAACCACGCGTTTTCGATGTCTCGCAACCGACATTTCCGGCGCACCTTCATGCGGGTCAGCAGTTCGGCGTCCCCGCGCGTCTTGCGCATCGTGGCGCCGTGTCCGTCACCTCAACCGCCGATGATGATGGCACGAGCGCTTGGGATGGGCCGGGCGGGCGGCAAATCCTGCGCCCCGTTGCTCGCGATCAGCTGTCCGACCAGATGATCTGGGGCGCGAAACGCGGCCGGGTGAAACCATAGGTGTAGAACAGGTCGGCTTCGTTCAGGGCCGGCAACTCGAACGGCGGGACATATTGCGTTTCGGTCTCGACCATGATGACCCGTTCGTTGTGCAGCAACGTCGGCAGACGGTCGGTGAGGCTGACGAGATCTTCGGTGCGCAGGTCGCTGAACAAGCCACGGGTCTGCGACCAGTCACGGATGTAAGCGCCCTGGTTCGCGTCGTAGCGCACCTGCGTCACGCGCAGCGAATACGGTCCTTCGGACGACGTCAGGAACTCCAGCAGGTCGAGCATGCCGTCGAGGTAGGCCGCGTCGATGGCCGACGTCTCGCGTGAAATCGCGTCGGAGATCGTGTAGGCCGCCTTTGTGTTGAGGCTCTTCTGACGGAAGGCGTCGTGCAGAGAGAACATGCTGGCAAGAACCGTCAGAAGAAGAGGCAGCCAGATCAGTGTCTCGATGGTGACATTGCCAGTCTCGTCGCCTGCAAAACGACGCAGTTTGTGGAGCATCGGCGTTCTCATGGCGGTCACCTCGGTTCCTGCACGAAGGCGGCGGTGACGATCATCTGCGCGTAGCCTTCGGTATCCAGATTGAGTTCCTTGCCGAAGCCGGTGCTCGGCATCATGGGTTTGTATTTCAGGCAGGCCCGCATGAGCATCAGATCGTTGTCCTTGCCATGCACGAAGTTGCGCACCGGGCGCGGCTCCTCCTGGGCATTGCGGCAGTCCGGATTCGGCTCCATCATCGTGACGTTGCGCGGGTCGACCTCGACCATTTCGAGCATCAGGTTGTTCTGGCAATCGTCCACTATGACCGCTTGATCACAGATGCTCAGACGCACTTGTTCGTAGGTCGGTATCTCCCCTGTCGAGAGGCGGATTTCGCGGACCACCCGGTCCACGCTGCGCTCAAGCATCGCATGACGAAGGTTCATGTAGGCGATCTCTACCCCGGCGGCGAGGACGAGGAAGAAGATCGAGAAGTAGAAGGCGAATTCCAGAGTGGAGTTGCCGTTCTCTTCGCGGCAGAAGCGGCCAGCAAACCGGCCAAGGCGGGATATCCGGGTTTCCGAGTTCATTGGATCAGCCTCAGATTGTTGATCTGGCGCGCAATGGTGTCGAAGGCGTCGATGATCTCCGTGCCCTGGACGTGGAAGAAGTGACTGTCGGACGAGGCGCACAGGCGAAGCTCATCCGCATCCGCGTCTGTCGTCTCGAACGCGACGGCAAAGACGGTGACACCTAGGTCGCGGGCAAGCTGGCACTGGGTGTGCAGATTGTCGAGGTTGTTGCCCCGCGTCGAAAAGGTCGTATAGCTGCCACTGCCCTGGGTCTGAAGCTCCGTTTCGCCGTTGAGTGGAGCAAAGGGATCGACAGGGCGATACTGGTCGGTCACAGCGCCGTCGCTCATCACGACGATGAACTTCTCGGTCTCCTCGTCCTCCCAGGCGATGGGACGCCCGAGGAAGCGGCTGTCGACAAGTCCGGCGGAAATGAGTTCCGTCACCGCGCTTCCGGTCGCGGGGTCAAGCAGCGCAAGGGCGTATTTCAGTCCGTACTGGATACCCGTGCCGTCATGCATCCTCATGTTGTCGATGAAGGCAGACAGCGTGGCGGCGTCGTCGGAATAATACTGGATCGCCGTGTCTTCTCCCGGGCACCAGCCCCAGTCCATCACCTCGCGGACGTAGGGCCAGAACATGAAGTGCGGTACGTAATCGTCGGACTGCGGAAGATCGGTGTTGGTGAACTCCGTGTCGTAGATTTCCACGCAGGACGACGGCATGTTGACGTTGACCGCCTCGACCGGGGCCACGGGCGCGACGTAGTAGGCCGCCCATGCGTCGTAGTCGATGAAAGCAAAGTCGATAACGTCGCCCGGGATCTTTCCGTTGTTCTTGGTCGGGCCGATGTCGCTGAACGGACCGTTGCCGTCGCCCTTCACCTGAAAGTAACGGTTCTTCTCCTGACCGCCCTTGACCGAGATGCCAAGGAACTGGTCCGGGTGGAACAGCAGCGGGTCGCGGTCGATCAGGAAGGCCACGGCGCCCTGATAGATATCGTCGATGTCCCGCGTGGAACCGTCCGGAAAGTTGATGATCTTGTGGGCGCGGTTGTAGATGTCGTCACCGTTGGTGTCGAAATAGACCACGATGTTGGCGATGGGCTGGGGCCAGGGCGAAAAGAAGCCGCCGGTGTCGGTGGCCGCGGTGTCGGTGCCATCGGTGCAAGACGGGTCGATTGCCCCCTCATCGGCGTTCTCGGCGTTGTTCGTGCAAAGCGACCCCCCCGGTGCATCCTGATCGCCGTTGCCCCAGCCGTTGTTGCCCTGCTGGATCTTTGGACGCACACCGCGGAAGTAGTCGAACATGACGTCGCCCGGATTTACCTGCCCAGCAAACGGGATCAGGTTGAGGGTGGTGACGCCTGCGCTGTCCTCGGTCAGGACCTTGGTCACGAAGTCCTTGGCGGCGTTGCGCGCATTGGTGATCCGGTTGTTCCAGCGCATCGAGCCGGAAATATCCATGACCAGCGAAATCTCGACGTTGGCAATACGTTCCTCCGCTGTCGAGGCCGCAATGACCGGCAGCGTCTGCCACCCGGACATCCGCAGGAAATAGGTGTCGAGGGTCAGGCCTGCGTCCGCGGCCACCGTCCGGTCGTACAGACCGGGCGTGGCGATGACATCGGTCAGGTGCTCGACCAGCCCGGCCTTGGTCACGTAGTCGTTCACCACAGCGACCGGGTCCTGCTGCTGGTCGAGATCGGCGGCGGCCAGCACCGCACGGTCGAGCGTCGCCTGCAGCCGCGCCCGTATCGCCTCCTGGTACATGATGTCGACCGACGCCCCGGTGATGACCAGTATGAGGACCAGCATGAAAGTCGAGAAGATGGTCATGGTGCCTTCCTCGTCCCCAGCGAGGTCGGCGATGAAGTGGGTGAGCCTTTTCATGCCCGGGGTCTCCTGTCCGTCTGCCAGGGCCTGCGCCGTGGCGGGTTGTGCCCCCTTTCTCGGGTAAGATTCGGTCAATGCTCCGGTCACGATTGGGGCACCGAAGCGGACTTCACCGCGCATTTTAGAAGAAGGCCCGCGATCACTGTCCCTTCGGACGCGCGCAATGGCACAGTGCCGACGGGCTGCGGCGCAAGCGTCGGCACGCGGAAAGAAACGTCATCACGCCCCGATCAACGCAGAAGAATAATGATCGCGGGGACCCGTCCACCAGCCACGATCCGAACGGCCCTCCCAATCACGCAGGGCAGCAGGTCAGCAGAGCAGAAAGCCGTCTAGCCGCTCCGACAAAGCAAGGGACGACCGGCGTGGCCCACCTGCCCAGCCCCTGCAAGAGATGACGGCGCAGAACCCGCGCACCTCTCCGGCCCCGATCAGATCCCCTTCGCCGCGTAGCTCCGCGCGACCCGGTCGATAGCGGTGATATAGGCCGCGGTACGCAGATCGGTCACGTCATCGCGCGTGTGCCAGACCTCCTGCATGGACTGGTAGGCCACGCGCATCGTGTCATCCAGACCGGAGCGCACCAGTTCCAGTTCGTCGGCCCCCCGAAGGTACTTTTCGCGAAACAGCGGCGACAGGGACCATGTGGAGCCCATGGCCGAGTCCAGGCGATCGAGTTCGTCCAGGATCAGGGCGTGGCGCGCTTCTTCCTGCCGTCTCTGCATGCGGCCGAAGCGGATGTGCGAGAGGTTCTTGACCCATTCGAAATAGGACACGGTGACACCGCCCGCGTTGGCATAGAGGTCGGGAATGATGATCACGCCGCGCCGGCGCAGGATGTCGTCGGCACCGGCGGTGACAGGCCCGTTGGCCGCCTCGATGACAAGCCGCGCCCGGATACGGTCCGCATTGCCCGTGTTGATGACACCCTCGACAGCAGCGGGTATGAGGATGTCGCAGTCCTCTTCCAGCACCTTGTCGCCGTCGGCGATGGCGTTCGCCTCGGGGTAACCGCTGACACCGCCGTGACGGCAGATCCATTCGTGGACCGCGTCGACGTTCAGACCTTCGGGATCATAGAGCGCGCCGTCGTGCTCCACGATGCCGATGATGAGAGCGTCGTCCTCCTCCCTGAGGAACTTGGCGGCGTGGTAACCGACGTTGCCGAGGCCCTGCACGATGACGCGCTTGCCTGCCAGACGGCCCGACAGCCCGGCTGCAGCCAGGTCTTCGGGATGGCGGAAAAACTCGCGCAGGGCGTACTGGACCCCGCGTCCGGTCGCTTCCACCCGGCCCTCGATCCCACCCGCCGAGAGCGGCTTGCCCGTCACACAGGCCTGTGCATCGATGTCCGTTGTGTGCATCCGTGCGTATTGATCCGCAATCCAGGCCATCTCTCGCTCGGAAGTGCCCATGTCCGGCGCCGGCACGTTCTGCGAGGGATTGATGAGGTCGCGCTTGATCAGCTCGTAGGCGAAACGGCGGGTGATCTTTTCCAGTTCTTCGGCGTCGTACCGGCGCGGGTCGATCCGCAACCCGCCTTTCGAGCCGCCGAACGGCGCCTCCACCAGCGCGCATTTGAAGGTCATCAGGGCGGCGAGCGCCTCCACTTCGTCCTGGTGGACGGCGGGCGCGAAACGGATGCCGCCCTTGACCGGCTCCATGTGTTCCGAATGGACCGAGCGGTAACCGGTGAACGTCTCGATCTTGCCGCGCAACCTGACACCGAAGCGCACGGTGTACGTGGCGTTGCAGACGCGGATCTTCTCCTCGAGTCCCGGCGGCAGGTCCATCAGCGCCACGGCGCGGTTATACATGAGATCGACTGACTCACGGAATGTCGGTTCAGGTGCCATGCCGCCTCCCCCGGATTGGTCCTTTGCGCTCATATTGGGCAGACAGAGCGGGATCGCAATGCCGACAACTTTCCGGACTGCATCCGCAAGACCCACGCTTGCACACTTTTTACGCGATCAATAGACAACCTTTACGATACAATACATCTGATCGTCGCGCATTCCGAAACAACGGCATCGACGGGACGGCTTTGTCCGAGAAACCCCTTAAAAGTATAGATAATAGCGTTTTAATTGGCCCAAATTTAGCCATCTTGGAACGGCATAAACGCGGCATCCGAGAGGACAGACAGGTTCTATTCCCAACGGCCCCAGGGCCGTCTTGCCAAGGTGCCCGCGATGCAGACGAAGAGATACAGGAACACGCCCAAGCCCGTCATGTCGCATTCCGTGACAGGAGGCTGGCTGGGCCGTTTCTGGGCAGACACGTCCGGAAGCATGTCTTATGTCGCTTTGGCTGGCTCCCTCGTGATGATGGTTTTCGGCGGCATCGGCATCGACATGATGCACGCCGAACTGAAACGCAGCCAGGTCCAGAACACGCTGGACCGCGCGGTTCTCGCTGCCGCCAACCTCAGCAACACCCGCGATCCACAGACCGTGGTCGAAGACTACTTCCGCGCGATGAAGCTGGAGGACACGCTGGGCGACGTTCAGACCGGCGACTCCCTCGGGGCAAAACGTGTCCGGGCCGAGGGCAACGGCTCCATCAACTCCCACTTCCTTGGCCTGATCGGCGTCGACCAACTCGACGTTTATGGTGCCGCAACTGCCGAGAACGCTACGGCCCCGCTGGAAATCTCGCTTGTTCTGGACGTGTCCGGGTCCATGCAGGGCCAGAAGATCAGGGACCTGAAGGAGGCCGCAAAGGCTTTCGTGGATGCCGTGCTGGGCGAAGGCGGCGACAACAGTCGCGTGACCGTCTCGCTGATACCCTACAACGCGACTGTAAACCTGGGCGACGACCTGTCGGAACGGTTCAACCTCGACCGGTGGCAGAACTATTCCTCCTGCGCGATCTTCGAATCGTCTGACTACAACTCTCTGTCCATCGACCCGAACGCTGGTCTGGAACAGCTCGCCCACTTCGACCCCTACGACTACAGCGGCAACTCTCCCGACCTGACAGCCCCCTGGTGCGCCGAGGGCAACAACCTCGCGATCGTGCCGCATAGCTCCGATGCCGATTACCTTTCGGACGTGATCGACAGCTTCGAGGCGCAGGGCAATACCGCCATCGATCTCGGCATGAAGTGGGGTCTTGCACTGCTGGACCCTGCCGCGCGCCCGGTGATCGGCGACATGCAGGCCGACGGTCTGGTGCCGTCTTCCGCCCGCTATCGCCCCTCCGACTACGGGACGCAGACGATGAAGTTCGTCGTCGTCATGACCGACGGCGAGAACACGCAAGAGTACAACCTGAAGCCCTGGATGCTGAACCCGAACGCCCTGTCGGACGTCTGGGTCGACGATCACGGCACGCCCGGCAAGGGCGACGACCGCTACTCGATCCGGGTCAAGGACAACTACGGCGACTCGAACGACGTGTTCTATTGGCCGCACGCCAGCCGCAACAATTATCGCAATGGCCCCTACAGCTGGGTGACCAGGACGGCCGCGCAGATGGTGAACGGTGTGGCGGTGGTGGACGGCGACTCCGAAACGACGAAGGCCAAATGCTCCAGCTACAAGGGCGCCGGCCACAACGCCGGACAGGAAACGCTGATCGAAAACGTCCTCGGGATGGATTACGGCACGCTCGACCTGGACGGTGACGGCATTGCCGGCGCCAATGACGACTGCTCCAACTATCCGCCGGTCCGCCTCACATGGCAGGAGCTCTTCGGAAACGTGAAGACCACCTATTACGCGAACGCCTGGTACTGGCAGGCCTATATGGACGGCCGCGCCAGCTACAACGACTACTACAACGCGTATTACTCGTGGGAAACCACCGTGGACGCGTCACAGGCCAACACCAACCTCGCGACGATCTGCGCCAAGGCGAAGCAGCAGGATGTGACCATTTTCACCATCGGCGTGGAGGCACCGCAGGCCGGACTGAACGCCATGCGCAACTGCGCGTCGTCGGCGTCGCATTACTACAACGTGTCCAGCAACCAGCTTGTCGATACATTCCGCTCGATCTCCGACGTGGTTGTCGAACTGCGCCTGACCGAATGACCCCAGGGCCGGTGCCCCCGCCGGCCGAAGACTGAAAGCCCCCCGCCGCAGGATGCCCCAAAGGCGACCCGCACCCGTACTACAACCGAGGCCAAGCCCATGTTTCGCCCCCAGCTCTCTTTCCTGCGCCGGTTTCGCGCCGAAGACGACGGTTCGATGGTCGTGCCCATCGCATTGTGGATGCCGATCTTTCTGCTTCTCATCATTTCGTCTGTCGAACTCGGCACGATCACTGTCCGCAGCACGGTGCTCGAACGTGCGCTCGACCAGACCGTGCGCGACGTGAAGCTGGGGACCGGCCCCAACACGCACGCCCAGATGAAAGAGGCGATCTGCAACCGGGCCCAGATCCTGCCCAGCTGTCTGGAGACGCTGCATCTGGAAATGGTGGTGCTGGACATCCGCGACTGGACCGATCCGCCGGAAGGCGTCGATTGCTACGACAACTCTCTGCCCGTCACGCCGCAGCGCAACTTCCAGAACGGCAAGGGCGGAGAGATGATGTTCCTGCGCGCCTGCTACAAGTTCAAGCCCCTGACCCTCATCAGTTCCTTGAACGCGGCCCTGCCGAAAGATGACGCCGGCTACGTTGGTCTTGTCGCCATGAACGCATTCGTGAACGAACCCAGCTGAGGAGTGATGCACATGTTCCGTTCCATACTCCCCGCCCCGCTGAGACGTTTCACCCGCGACGACACCGGGTATGCCAACGTCGAGTCGATCATTCTCCTGCCCGCCCTGTTGTGGCTGTTTGGGGTCGGCTGGGTCTACTTCGATGCCTTCCACCAGCAGAGCATCAACCAGAAGGCCAACTACGTCATCGGCGACATGATCTCGCGCGAGACCGATCCGCTGGACGAGACCTACATCCGGAACACCCGCAACCTGTTGAGCGCTCTGATCCACTCGACCTCGGAGGACACGGACTTCCGCGCATCGGTGGTGCAATACGACGCCAGACACAACGACTGGGATCTGGTCTGGTCGGACGCCTACGGTACACGCAGCCGGCTGAAGCAGGCCGATCTGACCGACTACTTCGACCGCCTGCCGCCCGCGATCGACAACGAACAGCTTATCCTGGTTGAGACTTGGGACAACTACGCACCGGTGTTCAAGGTGGGCCTGGATCCGTTCGAGATCGCGACCTACAGCTTCACGAGCCCGCGCTACACCTCGCAGGTCGTGTGGGAAGGATCGGCCAGCGCTGGCGGCGGCAACAACAACTCGGGCAACAGCAACAACAACTCTGGCGGCGGCAACTCTGGCGGCGGATCGTCCGGCGGGTCTTCGGGCTCTGGTGGCGGCGGCGGCGGCGGCGGGTGGAGCTTCTGGGATTGGCTCTCAGGGGCATAACCCCCAGGCATGAAAAGAAAACAAGGCCGCGCCATCGGGCGTGGCCCTTTCGCTTTTCCTCAGTCCTTGGATGCAAGCTTGACCGAGATCATGTCGGCAACCGGCTTCGTGGCGGACCCGGCAGTGACACCCCCCACCGCGACGCGACGGCCCAGCCGCCACCACAGACCGGGACGCCAAGCGCGCGGCGCAGGCTCCTTGAGGATCAGCAGGAAGCCGTTCGACGGTTTTGCCGCGAACATCGAACGATCGACGCGCGCGATCTGGTCGAGCCGAGCGACGATCGTGCCATCGCTGTCGGTCAGCGCGTCGTCGGTCAGGATCAGTGCATGGCCGGTCGACACCCACATCCGCGAGGAAAACCAGAGCGTCAGGCCGCCGAGCACCAGAAGGAACACCCGCCACAGCATGGCTTCGGGCGGCTGGGCAAAGGCGATATAGAGCAGAAGCCCCCCAAGCAGCAGCATCGCCCCCACCCCGATCATGCGCCGGGGCGCCGAGGATTCTATCCGTGCCAGTTCAGGTTTGCTCATGATCGTCCCCCGCGTGTTCCCAGTTTCATAGCGTCAAGTGATGCCGGGGGAAAGCCGATGGCTTGCGGTGGTGCCGCGCGACGACGACACTGTCGGCGGAGGCAATGGAACAGAGGGAGCCGACATGGCGCAACTGACAGTCGCGACACCCACAGGCCCGTTCAGGCTGGTCGAAGCGGAGGGGGTGATGGTGTCCTGCGGCTGGTGCGACGGACCATCAGACGCGGCAGAGGCCACGCCTCTCCTGCGCGAAGCCGCTTCGCAGCTCGAAGCGTATTTCGCAGGGCGGCTTACGCGGTTTGACTTGCCATGGTTCGTAGACCGAAGCCCCTTCCAGTCCGAGGCCTGCGCCCTCATGGCCGCGATCCCGTTTGGCGAAACGATCACCTACGGGGAAATGGCCAAAGCGCTTGGCGTCTCCGCACAGGCCGCTGGCCGGGGGTGCGGTGGCAATCCCCTGCCCGTCATCGTGCCATGCCACCGAGTGCTGGCGACGAACGGTCTTGGCGGCTTCTCCGCCAGCGGAGGGGTCGAAACGAAAGTCTGGCTCCTGCGTCACGAAGGGGCCGCAGGCTTGCTGATCTGACACATGGCGCGACCAACGAAGAAGGGCGAGGACATCGTCCCCGCCCCAAGTTCCTTCCGGTCAGGACATCAGAGCGCGCCGGTCGCGCCCTTGCACTCACCTTCCATCAGCGACTTCGCTTCGTCGATCAGCGCCTGACCGTCCATGCCTTTGCTGTCCAGATCGGCGATCCAGGAGTCGTATATCGGCTGCACGAGATCGCGCCACGGACCGGTCTGGTCTTCCGCCACGGTGATGATGTTGTTGCCAAGATCAACCGCGACCTGCCGCGCCGGGGCATCGGCATCCGACTGCGTCCCGCCGGCGAAGACCGAAAAGTTCAAGCCGGAGTTGTCGTCGATGACCTTCTGCAGGTCTTCGGGCATGGAGTCGTAGACGTCCTTGTTCATCGCCAGAACGAACGTCAGCGTGTAGAGCGCCGGGCCCTCGAATTCCGTGTGATTGCTCACCAGTTCCGGAACCTTCAGGGCCGACGTCACTTCCCATGGAATGGTCGTACCGTCGATCACGCCCTTGGACAGGCCCTCGGACACAGCCGGCACCGGCATCCCGACAGGTTCGGCTCCCGCGGCCTCAAGCAGCTGGTTCACCAGACGGGACCCGCCGCGAATCTTCATCCCGACGAGGTCCTCGGGCGTCTGCACAGGGTCATTGGTGTGGAACATCCCCGGCCCGTGAACCCAGGTGCCAAGCATCTTCACATCCGCGAACTCTCCGTCGGCCATGTCGTTTTCGTACATCTTCCAGTACGCGCAGGACGCGGCGCGGGCGTCCTCGACCATGAAGGGCAGTTCGAACACCTCGGTCGACGGGAAACGGCCGGGCGTGTAGCCGACCACCGTCCAGATGATGTCCGCCAGACCGTCGACGGCCTGATCGTAAAGCTCCGGCGGCACGCCGCCGAGTTGCATGGACGGGTAATGGTCGATCTTGATGCGGCCATCGGAATCGGCCTCCACCTTTTCGATCCACGGCAGCAGGATTTCCTGCGGCACGGAGGCCTGCGGCGGCAGCATCTGGTGCAGGTTCAGTTGCACCTCCTGCGCCGAGGCGCCCTGTGTCATGGCCAGCGCGCACGCCGTGCCTGCAAACAGTGTCTTCAACGTCTTCATTGGGTCCTCCCTGAGTGGCCGTCCTGTTCCCCGGTCCGTGATTTATCCCTGCTCTTCCGGCAGATGGATGATGAGTCCGTCAAGCGCCTCCGATACCTCGATCTGGCACGACAAACGCGATGTCGGCCGCACCTCGGCTTCGCCAAAGTCCAACATGTCTTCCTCGGTGTCGCTGCGTTCGCCGGTGCGGTCGGTCCAGGCCTCGTCGACATAGCAGTGGCAGGTGGCGCAGGACATGGAGCCGCCGCATTCGGCGATAATCTCGTCTATGCCGTTGTCGCGCGCCGCCTGCATGACGGAGGTGCCGGGCGCGGCTTCGACCTGCTTTTTCGTGCCGTCCGCGTGGACGAAAATGATGCTGACCATATCAGTCCTCAGTTCAGTGTGACCGGAAGGTTGAGCGGCCCCCGGAAGCCGAAGCCGCTCCAGACAACATCCTCGGCGCTGTTCAGCGTCATGTTCGGGAAGCGCTCGAAGATCATCGGCAGCATGATTTCTCCGACAGTCTTGCGGGCGACCTGCGCGCCCGAGCAATGGTGCGGCCCGTTGCCAAAGGCCTGATGCTGCGCCTTGGCCCGGAACACGTTGTACAGGTGCCCGTCCTCGAAGACGTCCTCGTCGTGGTTGGCCGAAGCCTGGATCGTCATCAGAGTGACGCCCTCGGGAATGTCGATGCCATCGATCTGGTGCGCCTGCATCACCCTGCGTGACGACGCCTGGATCGGCGCGACCCAGCGCACGCCTTCCTCGAAGGCGTCGGTCCATGCCTCGGTGCGCCGCACCTCCTCAAGCTGGTCGGGGTTGGTCAGCAGGCCGTAGAGGATCGTCGCCAGCGCATCGCGCGGCTCGTTGATGCCGCCGCCGATGGCGATCTTGACGTTGGCGTAGATCTGGCTTTGCGGGATTGGGTCCTTGGCGTTCAGCATGATCGACAGTGCAGAGTTGTTCGGCTCCGCCACGTGACGTGCCGTGATCGAATCGAAGTAGGCGTTCATCTCGGCATTGGCCGTGTCGGACTTAGCAAAGGGCTCGTCCCGGAAACCGAAGTTGCCCGCGCCGTCGATCAGCGTCTGCGACCAGCGCTGCATGTCGGCATCGCTCGCCTCGTCCAGCCCGAGAATATGGGCGAGGATGCGCGCCGCGACCGGGCCACAGAGGTCCTTGAACAGGTCCACCGTCTCGCCACGCGGCAGCCGGTCGAGGTAGTCGGAGACGATCTTCGCATAAAGCGCCGCCCAGTCGGTCTTGATGACCTTGGGCGAAAACGCCTTCTGCATGGCCATGCGTTCGCGGCGGTGCTCGTCCCCGTCCTTGCGCATCAGCGTGTGCGCCTGGAAGGCACGCTCCATCGGCGTTTTCGGATCGTTGGAACTGTAGAGCTCCGCGTTATCCTTCACCATGCGGGTGTGGGCGGCCTTGGTCAGGAAGATGCGCCGCGCGGCGGGCACATCGACGATCGGCGTCTCCGCACGCATGCGGCGATAGATGGGATAGGGATCGCGGGTCAGATCGTCCAGCGTCACCCGCTCCTCCACGGGGGCAGTGGTCATGTCTTACCTCCTCCAAGCCAGACATTAGCGGCCACAGTCTCAAAGGTGGATTGATCTGGCAATAAGATCAATTCTATTCATGGCATCAGTGGATTTGATGGAGAAAGCCGTGACCGATCCGATGGGCGTGGACTTCCGGACGCTGACCCTGCTGGCGCGGGTGCACGATCTGCGCTCCTTCACCAAGGCGGCAGAAGAGCTGGGCGTGAACCAGTCGGCGGTCAGCTACACGGTCGAGAAGCTGCGGGGCATTTTCCAGGATCCGCTGTTCGTGCGTCAGGGACGGACAATCCTGCCGACCCCGCGATGCGACGAGATCGTGCAGGAGGCCAACCGGCTGATCGGCGACTTCCGCCGGCTGACCGTCCCGTCGCAATTCGATCCCGGCACGGTCAAACGCAAGATCACCATCGCCTGCAACTACTACGAACGCGTTCTGTGGGTGCCGCACATCGTGCGCGCCGTCCGCGCCGAGGCTCCGGGCCTCGAACTGGAAATCGTCGACGCCTCCGACATCGGGCACGAAAGGCTGCTGCGCAACGAAGCCGAGATGCTGATCGGTCCCTTCCAGCGCGAAACCCCGGCGTTCTATAGCCGGCGTCTCTACCGCGAGGACTACATCTGCCTGATGGATGCGGGCCACCCCGCCGCCGGTGCTCCGCTGGACCTGCAGACCTACCTCGGGCTGAACCACGTGCTTGTGACCTACGGGGGGCGCTGGACCTCGCGCTACCTGCACGATCTGAAGGACATGGGCCACACCCTGCGCGTCGGGCTGCGGGTGCCAAGCCCGGCTGGGATCGCGGAACTGGTCGTCGCCTCGGACCTCGTCGCAACCGTCCCCCGCAGGCTGGCCAAGGTTCTGGGCGAGGCGGTGCATGTCGCCGACTGCCCCGTCCGGACCGGGATCACAATCGAGGTCGTCTGGACGGAACGCAACCACCGCTCCGCCCACCACGTCTGGCTGCGCGAGCTGATCCACCGCGTGGTGTCTCAGGTCGCCTGAAAGGGCCCGCCGGAGCCCTCAATCGCGTCGCGGATCGCGCGGGTAGACGCCGAGAATCTCCAGCATCGACGTGAAGTAGGCCAGCTCTTCCAGTGCGCGCGCCACCGGCGGATCTTCGGGGTGGCCTTCGATGTCGGCGTAGAACTGCGTCGCCGTAAACGACCCGCCAACCATATAGCTTTCCAGCTTGGTCATGTTCACGCCGTTGGTCGCAAAGCCGCCCATCGCTTTGTAAAGCGCGGCGGGAATGTTGCGCACCTGAAAGACGAAGGTGGTGATCATGCCGTGATCGCCCCGCACGGTGGTGTCGGGCTCCGGCGACATCAGCAGGAAACGCGTGGTGTTGTGGGCGTGGTCCTCGATATGGCGGGCCAGGATGTGCAGCCCGTTGATCTCTGCCGCGAGATCCGAAGCCAGCGCACCCACAGTCCGCGAGCCGGTGCGCGCGATCTCGGCCGCGGCACCGGCGCTGTCGGGCCATGCCTCGCCCCGGATGCCGTATTTCTTCAGGAAACTCTCGGCCTGCGGCAGCAGCACGAGGTGCGCCCGCACCACTTCCAGTTCATCGATCTCGACGCCGGGCTGCGCCATCAGCGAGATGTGAACGCGGACAAACGCCTCGTCCACGATTCTCAGCCCCGATTCCGGCAGCAGGCGATGGATATCCGCGACGCGGCCGTAGGTTGTGTTCTCGACCGGCAGCATCGCAAGGTCCGCGCTGCCGTCGCGCACGGCGGAAATCACGTCCTCGAAGGTGTTGCACGGCAGGACATCGGCCCCGGGACGGGCTTCGACGCAGGCCTGATGCGAATAGGCCCCCATTTCCCCCTGGAATGCGATACGTTGCGGCATGAGGCTCCCTCCCCGGTCAAAAACCTGCGCTTGCCCGGTGGGCGGGCGATTGGTCGCGGCTTCTATCGCTTGCCTAAGCCAATTGGAAGCCGTAGACACCCGCCCGACGGATACACAATTCGAACAGGGCACCTCATGGATACGATGACAGTTACCAAGGTCGTGGGCGGCGTCTGTGGCGCTCTGCTGGTCTATTTGATGAGCAAGTGGGGCGCGGAAACCCTCTACCACGTCGGCGGCGGCGGTCACGGTGAGGAACACGCGTCGGCCTACTTGATTGAAGCGGGCAGCAGCGAACCTGCCGAAGCGGAACCCGAAGTGCCGTTCGAGGAGCTTCTGGCGTCTGCCGACGTGGGCGACGGCGAGAAGGTCTTTGGCAAGTGCCGCGCCTGCCACAAGATCGACGGTTCGAACGCGACCGGCCCGCACCTCGACGGTGTCGTTGGGCGTCCCATCGGCTCGGTTGGCGGGTTCAACTACTCCGGCAACCTGAATCAGGTCGGCGACGCATGGACGCCGGAGCACCTGAACACGTTCCTTGAAAGCCCCAAGGCCGCGGCGCCGGGCACCACGATGTCCTTCAACGGCCTGTCGAAACCGGAAGACCGCGCAGCAGTGATCGCCTTCCTGCAATCCGTGAGCGGCTGATCCGCTTCGAACCGATACACCGGAATTGGCTAGGGCCGTCCCCCGCGCGGGGACGGCCCTTTTCCTTTTGCGTCCGGCGACCCCATGCAGCGCACACGTCCCGATCACAAGGGCGTCAAAGCGGCCCACCGCCCGCCCAATCTCGACTTGAATGTGGTCAGGCGGAACCCTTAGCTTAAATTTAACCATAATTGACGAGACATGGAGGCGTCGGTGTCCGAACGCCCCGCCGGACCGCCAAGGGAGACCACGGATGACCAGAAGACCGCCGTTCCACGTCGATCGCCGCAGCGCCCTCGGGCTCATCGGTGCCACCGCGGCCGCCCCGCTTTTGCCCCGCACCGGGTGGGCCGAATCCCACGCGATGGCCGAAACCATCAAGGCGCACGGCTATTCGTTCTACGGCGATCTGAAATACCCGGCGGACTACCCGCACTTCGCTTATGTCAATCCGGACGCTCCGAAGGGCGGCGAGATCGTCATCGGCGCGCGCGGCACCTTCGACGGCTTCAACCGCTGGGCCTGGCGCGGCAATCCGGAGACCAACGCCGGCGTCGTGGCGGAATCCATGTTCGGTGAGATGCCCTGGGGCGGCGGCCTGCCGGCGGATACCATCACCGACTCCTACTGCCTCGTCGCGCGTGAGGTGGAATACCCCGAGGACCAGACCTGGGTCATCTTCCACATGCGGGACGACGTGACCTTCCGCAACGGCGCCCCAGTCCGCGCACAGGATGCGGCCTTTACCCACAACCTGTTCATCGAACAGGGCATCCGGTCCTACGCCCGCAGCGTCAAGGAACGGATTTCAGGTGTCGAGGTCATCGACGACCTGACGCTGAAATACACCTTCGTCGACGGCATCTCCCGCCGGTCGCTCATCAGCCAGGTCGGCGGCACGCCAATCTTCTCCGAGGAATGGTACAAGGAAACCGGCGAGAAGCTGGATGAACCTTCCGTGCTGTCGCCGATGGCGTCCGGCCCCTACCAGGTCGCCGATTACGAATTCAACCGCTACGTCGTCTACGAGCGCAACCCGAACTACTGGGGCTGGGACCACCCGGCCAACGTCGGGCGCCACAACTTCGACCGCGTCAGGTTCGAATACTTCGCCGACGACACGGCCGAGTTCGAGGCCTTCAAGGCCGGGATCACCAACTTCCGCACCGAAGGTTCCACCAAGCTCTGGGCCACGGGCTACGACTTTCCCGCGATCCAGCGCGGCGACGTCGTCAAGGACGAGATCCCCGACCAGTCGGCGCCGAACAACTCCGGCATCATCTTCAACACCACGCGCGAGCCGCTGGACAACCGCAACATCCGGCACGCCCTGTCGCTCGCCTACAACTTCGAGTGGGAGCGCGAGTCGCTCCAGTACAGCCTGACAACCCAGCGCAAGTCCTTTGTCGAAGGTCAGGAATGGGAAGCCAGGGGTCTGCCGGAAGGCAAGGAGAAGGAGCTGCTGGAAAGTCTGGGCGAGCTCGTTCCGCCGGAGATGATGACCGAAGAAGCGGTGATGCCGCACACGTCCGAGGCCCGCGACCCGATCGACCGGCGCAACAAGCGTACCGGCCTGCGCCTGCTGGAACAGGAAGGCTGGACGGTCAACGCCGACGGCAAGATGGTCAACGAAGCCGGCCAGCAGATGGCGCTGAACTTCCTCGTCCTGTCGAGCTGGGATGACACCCGCAAATCGGGAATCCAGACCTACGTGCGCACCCTGAACGACTGGGGCATTGCCGCGACCGCCGATACCGTGGACAGCGCGCAGGGCCAGCAGCGGTTCCTCGACAAGGATTACGACATGATCCACACCCGGATCCTGACGTTCGCTGCGGCAGGCACCGGTCTGAAACAGCTTTTCGGGTCGGAAACCGCGGTCGTGTCCTCGTACAACCCCGCGGCGCTGCGCAGCCCGCTGGTGGACGCGATCATCGAGGCGGCGCTCGACACCAAGACCCGCGAGGACGAGATCGCGGCGCTTATGGCATTGGACCGCGCGCTCAGGTACGAGCGCATCCAGGTGGCCGGCGGCTTCGTTCCGGAATACTGGGTTGCCTACTACGACATGTTCGAGCACCCCGAGGACCTGCCGCCCTATGCGCTTGGCGTGCTGGACTTCTGGTGGATGGACAAGGAAAAGCACCAGGCTCTGCAGTCCAGCGGGGTTCTGAAGTAATCCGCAATGGCCGCATACATCCTTCGACGCTTCCTGCTCATCATCCCCACCCTTCTGGGGATCATGATCTTCAACTTCGTGCTGGTGCAATTCGTGCCCGGCGGCCCGGTCGAACAGGTCCTTGCCAAGATGCAGGGCCAGGGCGACGTGACAGCCGGGTTCTCCGGCGGCAGTCAGGACATGGCCGAGGAAACCTTCGGCTCCGACAGCGACTACGTCGGCGCCCGCGGGTTGCCCAAGGAGTTCATCGAAGAGCTTGAGCGGGAATTCGGCTTCGACAAGCCGCCGCTCGAACGCTTCCTGGACATGATGTGGAACTACATGCGCTTCGACTTCGGCGAGAGTTACTTCCGCTCCATCTCCGTCTGGGATCTGGTGCTGGAAAAGATGCCAGTGTCGATATCGCTGGGTCTATGGTCGACGCTGATCGCCTACCTCGTGTCGATCCCTCTCGGCATCCGCAAGGCGATCAAGGACGGCACCAGCTTCGACACCTACACCTCCGCGCTCATCATCGTGGCCTACGCCATTCCGGGCTTCCTGTTCGCGATCCTTTTGCTGGTGCTCTTCGCCGGCGGCTCCTACTGGCAGATCTTCCCGCTCAGGGGGCTGACCTCCGACGGGTTCGAGAACTTCAGCCTCTTCGGCAAGATCGTCGACTACTTCTGGCACATCACGCTGCCGGTCCTCGCCTCCACCATTTCCGGCTTCGCCACGCTGACGCTTTTGACCAAGAACAGCTTCCTCGACGAGATCAAGAAGCAGTACGTGATGACCGCCAGAGCCAAGGGCGTTTCCGAGAGAAAGGTCCTCTACGGGCACGTCTTCCGCAACGCCATGCTGATCGTGATCGCGGGCCTTCCGGCGGTCTTCATAGGCGTGTTCTTCGGCTCTTCGCTCATCATCGAGACGATCTTCTCGCTTGACGGGCTCGGGCGGCTCGGGTTCGAGGCGGCGGTGGCCCGCGATTACCCGGTCATCTTCGGAACGCTCTACTTCTTCGGCCTGATGGGTCTTCTGGTGAACATTCTTTCCGACCTCATGTACGTCGTGATCGACCCCCGCATCGACTTCGAGAGCCGGGAGGGCTGAGATGACTCATCAGCTCGACGCACAGGCGCAGGCTTCGGCCACGGCGGAACAGATGACGGATCTCGGCTACGAGATCCCGGAAGAAAAGCGCGGCCGCTTCGCGCTGTCGAACCTCAACCGCCGCCGCTGGCGCAACTTCACCCGCAACCGCCGCGCTTACTGGTCGCTGTGGATCTTCGCGGTGCTGTTCGGCCTGTCGCTGTTTGCGGAGTTCATCGCGAACGAAAAACCGATCCTCGTGAACTACCGCGGCAGCTACTACATGCCGATCTTCAACTTCTACGCCGAGACGGACTTCGGCGGCGACTTCAGGACCGAAGCAGCCTACCGCGACCCCGAGGTGCAGTGCCTGATCGCCACCGGCGGGCTAGACGCCTGTTTCGACGACCCCGAGGGGCTGATCGCCGAAGCCGAGGCGGGCACCATAGACGATCCGGATTTCCACAAGGGATGGACGCTCTGGCCGCTCATTCCCTACACCTATGACACGCCGGTGGAACGCTCCGGCGCGGCGCCCCTGCCGCCCGACGTGATCGGGTTTTGGGAAGGCGACGACGAGGAACGGCACTTCGGCCTCCTGCCCCCGGACAAGCGCGGCAACAACCTTCTGGGGACAGACGATGCGAAGCGCGACGTCTTCGCCCGGGTGATCTACGGCTTCCGTCTATCAATCTTCTTCACCCTGATCGTGACCGCCATCTCCTCCGTCATCGGCATCTTCGCGGGCGCGTTGCAGGGGTATTTCGGCGGCTGGCTCGACCTCGTGTTCCAGCGGGTGATCGAGATCTGGGGCGCGATCCCGATGCTGTACGTCATCATCATCATGTTCGCGATCTTCGGGAGAAGCTACAGCCTGTTGATCTTCCTGATGATCGCCTTCAGCTGGACCGCGCTCGTGGGCGTTGTCCGGGCGGAATTCCTGCGCGCCCGCAACCTCGAATACGTCCGCGCGGCCAAGGCGCTGGGGGTGTCGAACAAGACGATCATGTTCCGGCACATGCTGCCCAACGCCATGGTGGCGACGGTGACCTTCCTGCCGTTCCTCGTGACCGGCACGATCTCGTCGCTGGCCGGGCTCGATTTCCTCGGCTTCGGCCTGCCCGCCGCCGCGCCCTCGCTGGGCGAGCTGACGCTGCAGGCCAAGCAGAACCTGCAGGCCCCCTGGTTGGGGTTCACCGCATTCGCGGTCTTCGCCGTGATGCTCTCGCTCCTCGTCTTCATCTTCGAAGGCGTGCGCGATGCCTTTGACCCGAGGAAGACGTTTCAATGAGTGAACTGCTGAAGGTCCGCGACCTGAAGGTGTCCTTTCGCCAGGACGGCAAGATCGTCGAAGCGGTCAAGGGCGTCTCTTTCCAGATCGCCAAAGGCGAGACCGTGGCGCTCGTCGGTGAATCCGGGTCCGGCAAATCTGTCACCGCCCTCTCCACCGTGTCGCTGCACGGCGAATCCGCGGTGGTCGAAGGCTCGGTCCTCTACGACGGCAAGGAGATGGTCGGCGCGTCCGACGAGAGGCTGAGGCAGGTGCGCGGCAACGACATCAGCTTCATCTTCCAGGAGCCGATGACCTCGCTCAACCCGCTGCACACGCTGGAAAAGCAGATCCGCGAAAGCCTCGAACTGCACCAGGGGCTGACCGGCGACGCGGCGCGCAAGCGTATCCTCGAACTGCTTACTAAGGTCGGTATCCGCGACCCCGAAACACGGCTTCAGGCTTACCCGCACCAGCTTTCCGGCGGGCAGCGGCAGCGGGTCATGATCGCCATGGCTCTTGCCAACGGGCCCGACCTTCTGATCGCCGACGAACCGACCACGGCACTCGACGTCACGATCCAGGCCCAGATCCTCGACCTGCTGGCCGACCTGAAGTCGGAGGAGGACATGAGCCTCCTGTTCATCACCCATGACCTCGGAATCGTGCGCCGCATCGCCGACCGGGTCTGCGTGATGAAGGACGGGGAGATCGTCGAACAGGGCGTCACTTCCGAGATCTTCGGCAACCCGCAGCACCCCTACACACAGAAACTCCTCTCCGCCGAAAGCACCGGCGTCCCCAACCCGGTCAAGCCGGATGCCGAGGAGATCGCCAGCACCGACGCCCTGCGCATCTGGTTCCCCATCCAGCGCGGGCTGATGAAACGGACCGTGGGCTACGTGAAGGCCGTGAACGAAGCGACCGTGGCCGTGCGTGCCGGGGAAACCGTCGGGATCGTCGGCGAAAGCGGCTCCGGCAAGACGACGCTCGCCCTGGCCATCATGCGGCTGATCAAGTCTCAGGGCGAGATCACCTACCGCGGCGAGGACGTGCGCGCCTGGTCGACGAAGGAACTCAGGCGGCTGCGCTCCGAAATGCAGATCGTCTTCCAGGACCCCTACGGCTCGCTCAGTCCCCGGATGACCTGCGAACAGATCATCTCGGAAGGGCTGGAGGTCCATGCCAAGGGAGACCGCCGCACCTTCCGCTCCGAGGTGGCAAAGGTCATGTCGGAAGTCGGGCTGGACCCGATGATGATGCACCGCTACCCGCACGAGTTCTCGGGCGGGCAGCGGCAGCGCATCGCCATTGCGCGGGCCATGGTCCTGCGGCCCAGGCTGGTCGTGCTGGACGAGCCGACCTCGGCGCTGGACATGACCGTGCAGGTGCAGATCGTGAACCTGCTGCGCGACCTGCAGCAGAAGTACAACCTCGCCTACCTGTTCATCAGCCACGACCTGAAGGTCGTACGCGCCATGAGCCACAAGGTCATCGTGATGAAGCAGGGCGACGTGGTGGAAAGCGGATCGGCGGAAGATGTCTTTGCCAACCCGCAGACCGATTACACCCGGACGCTTCTTGCCGCCGCGCTCGACACCGCCTGAGGCTGAGGCTCTGCCTGCGGCGTCGGTGCAGGCCGGCGGTTCACCTTCTGCACCGCCCAGACCGAAAGAAGCACGACGCCCGCGCCGATCAACTGGCGCGCGTTCAGCGCCTGGCCGAGAATGACCCACCCCAGCGTCACCGCGCTGAGCGGGCTGAGGAAGCCCAGCCCCGAGGCCACCGGTGCCCCGAGGATCGACATGCCGCGGAAAAAGATCACGTAGGTCAGCGCGCCACCGATCAGCCCCAGCCAGACAAGCCCCGCCACCGCCTTGAGGTCGACCGCAGGCACGTCGCCGCCGACGATCAGCGCCACCGGGATCAGCAATACGCCCCCCGCTGTCAGTTGCCACGCGACAAAGGTCAGCCGGTCCACCGGCGGGGTCCACTTGAGCGTCAGGACCATGCCCGTCGCCATGCTGAGCGCGCCGACCAGCGCCGCGACAACGCCCACGGGATCGAGCTCGGCCCCCGGCCCGAGGATCAGCAGGCCGACGCCCCCTGCCCCTGCGAGCGCCGCCAGCACCGCCGCCAGCCGGAGCGGCGCGCCCAGCAGCAGGCTGGCGAGGACCGTCACGAAAAGCGGTTGCAAGGCCCCGAGCGTGGCGGCCACGCCCCCGGGCAGCCGGTAGGCCGCGATGAAGAGCGCGCCCCAGAACACAGTGAAGTTCAGCGCCCCCAGAAGTGCGACGCGACCCAGCCAGTCGCGCGACGGCAAGCGCCGGGTGATGGCCAACAGGACAAGCCCCGCCGGCAAAGCGCGGAGCAGGCCCACCACAAGCGGCGGCCATCCGGGCAGGAACTCTGTCGAGACGATGTAGGACGACCCCCAGATGATCGGGGCCAGCGCGGTCAGCGCAAGGTCGTTGAGGCGGGAAGACATGCATCACCTTTTATCTTGATGTCGAGGTATGTATCTTGACGTCAAGGTACACGGCGATCACTTGACGTCAAGATAAAATTCCGCCACCCCTCCGGCCATGGATCACGTCGACCGCATCAGACAGCAATGGAACACCGAGCGTCCCGACCTGGACGTCGGGCCGATGGTGACGATCGGACGGATGTCGCGCCTGGCCCGGCAGCTCAGGCAGTCTCATGAAGAGGTTTTCGCCAGGCACGGTCTGAACGCGGCGGGTTTCGATGTACTGGCCACGCTGCGCCGGTCCGGACCCCCGCATGCGCTGACGCCCAAGGCGCTTCTGGCCTCGACGATGGTCACGTCGGGGACGATGACCAACCGGCTCGACCGGCTGGCGGCGCAGGGGCTCGTGGAACGCACACCCGATCCCGCGGACGGACGCGGCACGGTGATCCGGCTGACAGAGAAGGGCCACACCGTAATCGACGCAGCGGTCGGCGACCACGTGGCCAACCAGCACCGGCTGCTGGCGCATCTGGGCGCCGACGACCGCGCGGCGCTCGACCGGATCTTCACCCGCTGGCTGGCCGCCCTCGAAGCGGAAGACCCCGAAGGCCGCGCGACCTGAACGCCTGTTCAGGACGGATCAGATCGCCGAGCTGTGTCCGGCCTTGCTCAGGTCGTACGCATCGAAGGCACGGGCGATCATCCGGGTCAGCGGGCGCGTCTTCTCCGGCAGGTAAAGCCCGTCCTCCGTGACCTCCAAAAGGTTGTCGAAGGCGGCGTTCGTATCGCGGAAGATGCGGAACAGCCACTCACGCGAAACGCCGTAATCCGCGACGATCTCGTTCGCATCGATGCGGAAGTCGCACATCAGCGCTTCGATCAGCCGGCCCCGCAACTTGTCCTCGCCCTTGAACGTATGGCCGCGCGACGTCGAGAAACGCCCGTCGCGGATCGCCGCGGTATAGGCCGAGGTCGACGGCGCGTTCTGGGCGTAGCCCTGCGGAAAGCGCGAAATCGACGACGCCCCCAGCCCGATCAGCACCTCGGAGGTGTCGTCGGTGTAGCCCTGGAAGTTGCGCCGCAGCTTGCCGGTCTTCTGCGCGATGGCCAGACCATCCCCCGGTGCCGCGAAATGGTCGATGCCGATCTCGGCGTAGCCGTCCCAGACGAACAGCCGCCGCGCCGTCTCGAACAGGTCGAGCCGTTCTTGCGGGGTCGGCAACATGTCCGACGGGATCATCTGCTGGCGCTTCGCCATCCACGGCACATGGGCATAGCCGTACAGCGCCACGCGATCCGGCGCGAAGCTCAGAAGCTTCTGGACCGTCTCCGTGATCCGCGCACGGGTCTGGTGCGGCAGACCGAACAGGATGTCGGTGTTCAGGCTGGCCACGCCGCGCTCGCGGATCATCTCGACCGCGTGACGGGTCACATCGTAGCCCTGCGGCCGTCCGATCGCTTCCTGAATCTGCGGATCGAAGTCCTGCACCCCGATCGAAGCGCGGTTCATCCCGCCTGCTGCCAGAACGTCGAGCCGTGCCGCGTCGATCTCGTTCGGGTCGATCTCGACCGAGAACTCGGCGTGGTCGGCAAAATCCGCCGTCTCGCGAATCGCGTCGATCAGCCGGGACATCATGTCGGGCGCCAGCAGCGTCGGCGTCCCCCCGCCCCAGTGCAGACGCGACAGTTTGACGCCCGCAGGTAGAGCCCGCCGAAGAAGCTTCAACTCGGCCTTCAGCGTCTCTACATACGCGTCGACCGGTTTGGCCGTCGCCGTGCCTTGCGTGCGGCAGGCACAGAACCAGCAAAGCCTGCGACAGAAGGGAACATGCAGATACAACGATATGTTCCCGCCTTCTGGCAGAGCGCCGATCCACTCGGCAAATCGGTCCGGCCCGACGTCCCCGGCAAAGTGCGGGGCGGTCGGATATGAGGTGTATCGCGGTACTTTGGCGTCAAAGAGACCCAGCCGCGTGAGTTGTGTTCGCATCGCCATACGCGTAGGGTTAGACCCTGTTAGAGAGTGCTACATTGACGCAGATCAAGAGGGGCGATCACGCCATGCTGAACGAGAGAAGTCTGACGGTTCATCAGCAGTGTGACGACTGTCCGATCCGACATCGCGCAGTCTGCGCCCGCTGCGAGTCGGACGAGCTCGAACGGCTGGAAGAAATCAAGTATTACCGCAAGTTCGAGGCTGGCCAGATGGTGATCTGGTCGGGCGACAAGATGGATTTCGTGGGCTCCGTGGTGTCCGGCATCGCGTCGCTGACGCAGACCATGGAAGACGGCCGCACGCAGATGGTCGGCCTGTTGCTGCCCTCCGATTTCGTCGGCCGCCCGGGCCGGGACAATGCTGCCTACGACATTGTCGCGACCACCGATCTCGTGATGTGCTGCTTCCGCAAGACGCCGTTCGAAAACATGATGATGCGCACGCCGCACATCGCGCAGCGGTTGCTCGAAATGACGCTGGACGAACTCGACGCGGCGCGCGAGTGGATGCTCGTGCTGGGCCGCAAGACCGCGCGGGAAAAGATCGCCTCGCTGCTGTCGATCATCGCCCGGCGCGATGCGACGCTGAACATGCGTGGCAGCGACGCCCCCATTGTCTTCGACCTGCCGCTGACTCGCGAGGCCATGGCCGACTATCTCGGCCTGACCCTTGAAACCGTCAGCCGCCAGATGTCGGCCCTGAAGAAGGACGGCGTCATCACGCTGGAAGGCAAGCGGCACGTGACCATTCCGGACATGGACCGGCTGATGCAGGAAGCCGGCGACGATGCGGACGGAGGCATGCTTGCCTGACACGCTGACGTTTTCCACCTGCGACGTCTTCACGACCGAACGTTTCGCGGGCAACCCGCTGGCCATCGTCGAGGGCGCCGGCGGTCTGAGCACGGCGCAGATGCAGACCATCACGCGTGAGTTCAACCTGTCCGAGACGATCTTCGTCATGGCGCCCGAGGACCCGGCCCACACCGCGAAGGTGCGCATCTTCTTCCCAACCGCAGAGATCCCCTTTGCAGGACACCCGACCGTAGGCTGCGCGCTGCACCTGGCCCTGAAGGACGCGCCCGCAGGCCCGTTCCAGACGCGGATCATGCTGGAGGAGGTCGCAGGTCTGGTTCCCGTCGACGTCTGGCGCGACGAAAGCACGGCCTGGGCCGAATTCCAGGCGCCCGTCCTGCCCTTCGCGCCGGACGCGGGCACCGTTCCGGACAACGCGCTTCTTGGCGAGGCGCTTGGGCTCGCGCCGCAGCAAATCGGTTTCGGCGCGCATCGTCCCGGAATCTGGCAGGGTGGTCCGACGTTTCTTTACGTGCCGGTCAGCGACATGGACGCGCTGGCCTCTGCCCGTCCGCTGGAACCGGCATGGTCGACGGTCATGGACCTGGCCGGCGTCGATTCCGCCTATGTCTACACCCCCGGAACCGTCTGCGATTTCCGCGCGCGGGTGTTTTCGCCGGCAGCGGGCATCCCGGAGGACCCGGCGACCGGATCGGCTTCTGCGCTTTTGGCCGCGCAACTGGCCGCCAGCGGTGCGATCGAGGCGGACACCGCCCGGTTTATCCTGCACCAGGGTGTCGAAATGGGGCGCCCGTCGGAAATCGTCCTGACTGTTCACACCGAGAACGGGGCGCCCAGCCGCATCCTCGTGCGCGGCAGTGCCGTTCCCGTCAGCTCAGGGCGGATCGTGCCGCCCGACGCATGACGGGACCGACTTCAGGCCGTTTGGGCAAACACCTGATCGAAGTACCCGTAGACCATGCGCTTGCCGTCGAAGGGCATGGACAGGTCATCCCAGCGCCGGTCGTTGCCAAAGCTTTCATGGCAGCGTGTCGCTGTCGCTTTGTCCGGGAAGACGACCCAGGAGAACACGACCTTCTCGCCCGGTTCCCGCTTCACGGCCATCGGGAAAGAGGTCACCTCCCCTTCCGGGACGTCCTCTTCCCAGCACTCCCAATGCGCCGTGGCACCGTAGTCGCGGAACAAAGGCCAGCTTTTCCCGGCGCTTTCGATGTAGGCCGCCTTGTTCTCCTCCGGAACGGCGACAAGAAATCCCCAGACGTAAGACATGCGATTCCCTCCTGTTGACACGGGCCAGCCTAGAGGGCATTAAGTTGATATCAACATGAAACAGCCGGATTACCAGCTTCCCTACGCAACGACACTGGAGGTGCGCGACCGCTGCCTCTGTTTCAGGACGCAGCGTGCCGCCCGTACGCTGGCGCGCCGCTTCGATGCGGCGCTGAAGCCCGTGGGGCTGTCGAATGGTCAGTATTCCCTGCTGATGTCGCTGAACCGGCCCGAGCCGCCGCGCATGACCGACGTGGCGGATTTCCTTGCCATGGACCGCACGACACTGACGGCCGCGCTCAAGGTGCTGCAACGCCGCGGGCTGGTGCAGACCGCGCCGGACCACAAGGACCGGCGCAATCGCCGCGTGTCTCTGACGCCGGACGGCCATGCGCTCCTGAAGGAAGCGGTGTCGATCTGGCGGGCAGAGCATGACGCACTCGACCGGGAACTGGATATGGACCCGGCCGCCCTGCGCGCCATGATGGAAGGGATGACCTGAAGCGGTCGTCCCCGCTCAATGCGCCATGAACACCGGCAGCGCCGCCTGTTCCAGCATGCTGCGGGTCGCCCCGCCCAGAATCGCCTCGCGGAAGCGGGAGTGGCCGTAGGCCCCCATCACCACAAGATCGGCATCCACGTCGGCGCAATGGCGCAGCAGCACGTCGGACACGCGCGGCATGGTCTTGGACAGCACGTCGATTTCCAGCTTCACACCGTGGCGCGCAAGGTACTGCGACAGCATACCGCCCGGGTCGGAGCGGTTGGGCCCGTGCTTCGGCGGATCGATCACGACGACATGCACCGTCTCGGCCTGTTGCAGCATCGGCATGGCGTAGCGTACGGCGCGCAGGGCCTCGCTGCTTTCATTCCATGCAATCGCGATCCGCTTGGGCTTTGCCTGCATCGCGACGGCGCCACCCGGGGCGACGAGGACCGGCACCTGCCCGTCGAAAAGCGCGCCTTCCACCATGGGCTCCAGCTCGATCCCGCAGCCTTCGCCATAAGGCTTGGGCATCACGGCAAGGTCCGAGAACCGCGCCCGTGCCGCGACGATCCGGCCAAGGTCGGCCAGTTGCGCCACGCCATGATCGACCGCCCAGCGGACGTCGGTCTTGCCAAGCGCAGCACGTGCGGCAGCGGCAAGGCTTTCGCCCTCTGCGGTGGCGCGGGTCAGGGTTTCCTGCAGCACCATCGCGTTGGCGCCAGCGTAGTAATATCCGGTCTGCGTGCGGTCCACGCCGAGGCAAAGCACATCCAGATGCGCGTCCACTGCGGACGCAAGGTCAGCCGCAGCGGCAATGGTGCTGTCCACCAGATCCGCGTCGGTGATGACGGTCAGCAAAGTCTTGTAAGCCATGATAGGTCTCCTGTCCGAGTATGGCCCCACTCTAAACGCCGGAGAATTGCCACACTTTGACCCGGGTCAACCTCGGGCAGCCGATCCATTGATGCAGATCAAGGTCCGCTTTTCCGCCAAACGCCATGAGGGACCCAGTCTAATAACCGCCCAAGCGGTCACTCGAATCGTATGGGTCAGACGAAGGGACGAAACATGACGAACTACCTCAAGCTCATCGTGCTTGGGCTGATCGCGGTCTTCGCCGCGATCGGGGCCAACTTTGCACGTGATGTGGCTTACCTGGTGCACGCGCTCCTCGTGATGGCGATTGCAGCGGGTATGTTTGTCTGGGTTCTGCGGAACACGGACGAGCCGGCCAAGCCCATCGATACAACCCAATACTTCGACAGCGTGATCCGTTACGGTGTGGTAGCGACCGCCCTCTGGGGCGTTGTCGGCTTTCTCGCCGGGACGTTCATCGCCACCCAGCTCGCCTTCCCCGTGCTCAACTTCGACTGGGCGCAGGGATACATGAACTTCGGACGCCTGCGTCCGCTGCACACCTCGGCCGTGATCTTTGCCTTTGGCGGCAACGCGCTGCTGGCAACATCGTTCTACGTGGTACAGCGCACCTCGGCCGCACGGCTCTGGGGCGGCAACCTCGCGTGGTTCGTCTTCTGGGGCTACCAGCTCTTCATCGTGCTGGCCGCGACCGGTTACGTCCTCGGCTCCACCCACGGCAAGGAATACGCCGAACCCGAGTGGTACATCGACTGGCTGCTGACCGTTGTCTGGCTTGCCTATCTCGCCGTCTTCGTCGGCACCATCGTGAAGCGGAAGGAACCCCACATCTACGTGGCCAACTGGTTCTTCCTGTCGTTCATCATCACCGTCGCCATGCTGCACGTGTTCAACAACCTCGCGATCCCGGTCTCGATCTTCGGGTCGAAGTCGGTGCAGGTCTTCTCCGGCGTGCAGGACGCCATGGTGCAGTGGTGGTACGGCCACAACGCCGTGGGCTTCTTCCTGACCGCGGGCTTCCTGGGCATGATGTACTACTTCATCCCGAAACAGGCCGAGCGCCCGGTGTTCTCCTACAAGCTGTCGATCATCCACTTCTGGGCGCTGATCTTCATCTACATCTGGGCCGGTCCGCACCACCTGCACTACACCGCGCTGCCTGACTGGGCCTCGACCCTTGGCATGGTGTTCTCGATCATCCTGTGGATGCCCTCCTGGGGTGGCATGATCAACGGCCTGATGACGCTGTCCGGCGCATGGGACAAGCTGCGCACCGACCCGGTCATCCGGATGATGGTGATCTCCGTGGGCTTCTACGGCATGTCGACCTTCGAAGGCCCGATGATGTCGATCCGCGCTGTCAACTCGCTGAGCCACTACACCGACTGGACCATCGGTCACGTCCACTCCGGCGCGCTTGGCTGGAACGGCATGATCACCTTCGGCGCGCTCTACTACCTGGTGCCGAAACTCTGGAACCGCGAGCGTCTGTATTCGCTCTCCATGGTGTCCTGGCACTTCTGGCTCGCCACCATCGGCATCGTCTTCTACGCCGCCTCCATGTGGGTCACCGGCATCATGGAAGGCCTGATGTGGCGCGAAGTGGATGCCAACGGCTTCCTCGTGAACTCCTTCG
Source organism: Sagittula stellata E-37 (assembly GCF_039724765.1). Classification (NCBI taxonomy): domain Bacteria; kingdom Pseudomonadati; phylum Pseudomonadota; class Alphaproteobacteria; order Rhodobacterales; family Roseobacteraceae; genus Sagittula; species Sagittula stellata. Next base: position 3,573,528 of record NZ_CP155729.1, read on the forward strand.
CCGACACCGTGGCCGCCAAATTCCCGATGTACGTGGTCCGTGCAACCGGCGGTCTGCTCTACCTCGCGGGGGCTCTCATCATGTGTTACAACCTGTACATGACCGCGCGTCGCGCGCCTGCCGTCGAGGCAAGTGCCGCCGCCGCTCATGCGACTCCGGCCGAATAAGGAGGACCGGACATGAGCATTCTCAAGAAACACGCCATCCTCGAGAAAAACGTCACCCTGCTGGCAGTCTTCGCCTTCCTCGTGGTGACCATCGGGGGGCTGGTGCAGATCGTGCCGCTCTTCTACCTCGAAAACACCATCGAGGACGTGGAAGGCATGCGTCCCTACACCCCGCTGGAACTGGCGGGCCGGGAGGTCTACCTGCGCGAAGGTTGCTACGTCTGCCACAGCCAGATGATCCGCCCGATGCGCGACGAGGTGGAACGCTACGGCCACTACAGCCTTGCCGCCGAAAGCCGGTACGACCACCCCTTCCAGTGGGGCTCCAAGCGCACCGGCCCGGACCTCGCGCGCGTCGGCGACCGCTACTCTGACGAGTGGCACGTCGACCACCTGCGCAACCCGCAGTCGGTGGTGCCCGTGTCGGTCATGCCCAAGTACGGCTACCTCGAAAAGCGCATGCTGGACGAGAACGCCGGCCTCGCGTCGGGCATGCTGGCCGCTGCCGACATCGGCGACATCATGAAGACGAACAAGCTGATCGGCGTGCCCTACACGGACGAGATGATCGAGAACGCGGAAAGCGACTTCATGGCGCAGATCGACCCGGACGGCGACTACGACGGCCTGCTCGAACGCTACGGCGAGTCCATCAACATCCGCAACTTCGACGGCCAGCCGGGCATTTCCGAGGCCGACGCGCTGATCGCCTACCTGCAGATGCTGGGCACGCTGGTCGATTTCTCGACCTTCACCCCCGACGCACACCGTTAAGGAGACATGGACATGGAAACCTATTCCCTCCTCCGCAGCTTCGCAGACAGCTGGGGACTGCTGGCCATGACCGCCTTCTTCGTGGGCGTGGTGATCTGGGTCCTGCGCCCGGGCGCCCGGCGCGAGCAGGACGACGCCGCCAGCATCCCCTTCCGGCATGACGACAGGCCCGCCCCGGCGGACCGGTCCGAGACATAAGGAGGCTCACGCGATGAGCGACGAGAAAAAGAACATCAAGCCGGGACACGACTACGAGACGACCGGCCATTCCTGGGACGGGATCGAGGAGTATAACAAGCCGCTGCCGAAGTGGTGGCTGTACACCTTCTACGCCTGCATCATCTGGGGCGTGGGCTACACCATCGCCTATCCCGCCTGGCCCGGGATCACCGGGTCGACGGCAGGTTTGCTGGGCTTCACCACACGCGGCCAGGTCGCCGAGGAGATCGCCCGCGTCGAGGAGATGAACGGCCCGATCAACGACAAGCTGGCCAGCGTGGATTTGGCCTCCATCTCCACCGATCCGGAGCTTCAGACCTATGCCCGCAACGCCGGCGCGGCGGTCTTCCGGTCGTGGTGCTCGCAGTGCCACGGGTCGGGCGCCGATGGCGGGTCCGAGCCCAACGGCTACCCCAGCCTGATCGACGACGACTGGCTCTGGGGCGGTTCGATCGAGGACATCCACACCACGATCGCCACCGGCATCCGCCAGCCCACGGACGAGGACTGGCTGCGTCAGTCGCAGATGCCCGCCTTCGGCCGTGACGAGCTGCTGGAAAACGACAGCATCGACGCCGTGGTCAACTACGTCATGTCGCTGTCCGGCGATCCGCGCGACCCCAGCCTCGTCACCGAGGGCGAGACGGTGTTCATGGACAACTGCTCCTCCTGCCACGGCGAGGATGCCACCGGCGACCGCACCCAAGGCGCGCCTAACCTGAGCGACGCGATCTGGCTGTACGGCGGCGATTACGACTCGTTGCACGAGACGGTCACGAACGCCCGCTACGGCCAGATGCCGGCTTGGGGACCGCGCCTGTCGGAGGCAGAGATCCGCGCCGTCGCAACCTACGTGCACGGCCTCGGGGGCGGCGAAGCCTCCGAGTAAGCGACTGCCGCGCAAGCGAAAAAACCGCACCCTCCGTCCCCGTGGCGGAGGGTGTTTCCATTCCCGGTTTAGAAAAAATTTGCCCGGTTTGATTTACCAAATGTCAATCGACCTGACGGATATCTGTTCTTGCAGTCACATAGAGTCGTGTCGATGAAACCCATGAACATGCCCGTGCCGATGGAACGGCCGCCCGGAACGGACCTTGTGCAGGCGGTGTTTCAGGTCTGCCACGACGCCGTAGTTTTCACCGATTCAGCCGGCCGGGTGCAGTGGTGCAACCGCCCCTTCGAACGCCTCACAGGCTACCGCCGCGCCGAACTGATCGGCGGCACGCTGGACCGCATCTATGCCGAACAGGAAGACTTCGGCGTGACGCACCCGCTGTCCGGCCCGCGCATGATCAGCGCGGATCACCGCATCATCACCAACTACCTACGCAGGGACGGTTCCCTGATCGAGGCGGAGACATCCGGCTGGTCCTTCCTCTCCACCGAGGGCGCGATCCTCGGCCATATCCGCATCTTCGAGGACTACACCGCCACCAACAGGCTCGTCCGGGTCAAGGACAAGCTGTTCGACGCCGCCACCGACCAGGCCACCAGTCCGGGCGAAAAGGTCGACGCCATGATCTCGCTGGCGTGCGAATTCCTGCACATGCCGGTGGGGCTGGTGGGGCTGGTCCGCGATTCCAACCTGCTGGTTCACAAGGCGAAATCGACGCTTGCGCCGATCCCGATTGGAACGCTCTTCCCGCTGGAGGAAAGCGATTGCCGGATCGCCCTGGCGGGCGACGTTCCGTTCGAAACGCACAGCACCGAAATGGCGCAGAAGCACCCCCTCCTGCCGGACATCGGGCTCAGGACCTATATCGGCGTGCCGCTGGTGGTGGGCGGCGAACGGATCGGCACGCTCAGCTTCCTGAACCCCCTGTCCCGCGCCGGCTTCACCAGCGCCGAGCGGCAGTTGATCTCGGACTTCGCGCGCTTTGCCGCGCAGCAACTGGCCCAGGAACGCCAGATCGCCGCGCTGGAACGCGCGGCCACCCAGGACTGGCTGACCGGCGCGGGCAGCAGCCGCCAGTTCCGCCACGACATCGAAAACGTCTTCCGGACCGTGCGGCGCAACGACGCGCAGGCCAGCCTGATCCTGATCGACGTCGACCACTTCAAGTCGATCAACGATGCCTACGGCCACGACATGGGCGACCGCGTGCTGACGAACGTCGCCCGCAGCCTCGAAACGGTGATCGGCGCCAACCGGCGTCTCTACCGCGTGGGAGGAGAGGAATTCGCCGTGATCCTTCCGGGAAGCTGCGCCGACAGCGCGGCGATCATGGCGGAACAGATGCGGCAGCGGCTGGCAGAGGCGCCCGATCTCGCATCGGACATGCCCAGCGTAACCGCCAGCTTCGGCGTGGCCGAGCTCGACCCCGACATCACCAGCCAGGACGCCTGGGTGAAATGCGCGGACATCGCGCTTTATGCGTCGAAGAACAACGGCCGGAATCAGGTGACCAGCAACGGCAGCATCGCCGGGGTCGCCCTGCCGGACGAACTCTGGCGCGAGGTGCAGAAAAAACATGCGAAAACGCGCAAGCAGAGCATCACGATTTGACTCAGGTCAAGGCTCTGCACTGCGGCGCAGGTATGATGGATACATAAGCTTCGGGGCCCTCCCCCCGAACGCGAAACACCCGGCGGCAAGGCCGGATGTATGGCGCTGGTGTCCTGTCCTGTTCGCGCGTTTCCTGGGACACCGGCGCCCTTTTCTTTCCCGATCATGCCAACACCGGGCAGCCCCTGCGGTTGGCGCGCATTCACCAGAACAGCAGCCCCGGCGCATGCCCTTTGGGCAGCGTGCGGGCCGAGCGGATGCGCCCGTCTCGGGGCGCCGCCCAGCGGGCGAGGTAGGCGACGGGATCAATCATCGTATCCCCTCCGTGTGCCTGCGTGGTGGCGGAAGGGCAGATCCTCCTCGGTCCACCGCAGTTTCGGCAAGGGTTCGTGCCGGTCCCGGGACCGGGCTGCCGGCCGCGCGCCCTGAAGGGTGGCCAGCATTGCTGTGCGTGCAAGAATATTGAACATGTCGCGTCTCCTGTGTGCGCCGTTTCGATACACAATACTTGACGCTCTCCATCGATCCATGCGAGCCACGAATATATTCCTCATGTAAGCCTATCTTAAATATGCATTGGTCCCGCCTGCCCTCCCTCGCCGCGCTACGTGCCTTCGCCGCCTATGCCGAGACCGGCTCTGTCAGCGCCGCAGGGGACACGCTCAACGTCAGCCACGCGGCCATCAGCCAGCAGCTTCGCGCGCTTGAGGCGCATCTGGGCCTGGCCCTGCTTGACCGCACGGGCCGCAAGATGGCCCTCACCGCAGACGGCGACACGCTGGCGCGCACCCTGCGCGAAAGCTTTGGCCAGATCGCCACCACGCTTGAGGCGCTGACCGGCGCCGACGCCGACCGCCCGCTGCTGATCTCGACCACGCCGACCTTCGCCTCCGGCTGGCTCTTGCCGCGGCTGGCCAGCTTCCGCGCCGAACATCCGGAGATCAACCTGATGATCGACCCCTCCGCGGACGTGCGCGGGCTGGAACCGGGCGGCATCGACATGGCGCTGCGCTACGGCAACGGATCATGGCCCGGCCTCCAGTCAGAGCTTTTCGTACGCTCTCCCATCGTGGTCGTGGCCGCGCCGGGGCTGGTGGGCGACCGGCCCATCGAAAGCCCCGCCGACCTCTCGCACCTGCACTGGCTGCAGGAATACGGCACCAACGAAGCCACAAGCTGGTTCGCCCAGTTCGGGATCGAGCGCGACAGCGGCCTGGGCTTCACCTCCCTGCCCGGCAACATGATGCTGGAAGCGGCACGGCAGGGTCAGGGCGTGGCGATCCTCGCCCGGGTCTTCGCCGAACCCGACATCGCCGCCGGACGCCTGCGCCTGCTGTTCGAGGACACGCGGTCCAAGGGCTACTGGATCGTCACCCGGCCCGGCGTTCCAAGGCCGCCGCTCAAGGCATTCCTGCGCTGGCTGCAGCGCAATGCCGAGAAAAGCTAGATCACAGATTCAGAAATTGATGCAGGTCAAGGAGGCCAGCGGGGCGGTCTGTGAAAAGACCACTCAAACAGGCCTTTAACGGAGCGATTCCCCCGTGTCCGACACCCAACCGACTTCCCTGTACGCAGGCCGCGAACCGATCTTCCCGCGCCGCGTCAGCGGCAATTTCCGCAATCTCAAGTGGATCATCATGATCGTCACGCTTGGGATCTACTACGTGACGCCATGGATTCGCTGGGACCGCGGGCCGCAATTGCCCGACCAGGCCGTGTTGATCGACCTCTCGGGCCGCCGCTTCTTCTTCTTCTGGATCGAGATCTGGCCGCATGAATTCTACTTCGTCGCGGGCCTGCTCATCATGGCGGGCCTCGGGCTTTTCCTCTTCACGTCCGCGCTGGGGCGGGTCTGGTGCGGCTACGCCTGCCCGCAGACCGTCTGGACGGACCTCTTCATCCTCGTCGAACGCTGGGTGGAAGGGGACCGCAACAACCGCCTCCGCCTGCACCGCCAGAAGAAGCTCGACTTCCACAAGGCGCGTCTCAGGGTCACGAAGTGGACGCTGTGGCTGCTGATCGGGCTGGCCACCGGCGGCGCGTGGGTCTTCTACTTTGCCGATGCGCCGACATTGCTGCGCGACCTCGTGACGCTGAACGCCCACCCCGTCGCCTACACGACGATGCTGATCCTGACGCTGACCACCTTCTTCTTCGGCGGCTTCGCCCGCGAACAGATCTGCATCTATGCCTGCCCGTGGCCGCGCATCCAGGCCGCCATGATGGACGAGGACACGCTGACCGTCGCTTACCGCGACTGGCGCGGCGAACCACGGGGCAAGGGCAAGGCCCGCGACACCCTCGGCGACTGCATCGACTGCAACGCCTGCGTGAACGTCTGCCCCATGGGCATCGACATCCGCGACGGCCAGCAGATGGAGTGCATCACCTGCGCGCTCTGCATCGACGCCTGCGACGACGTGATGGCCAAGATCGGCAAGCCGCGCGGCCTGATCGACTACCTCGCCCTGTCGGACGAGCCGCGCGAGCGTGCGGGCAACACCCCGCGCCCGATCTGGCAGCACGTCTTCCGGGTCCGCACGATGATGTACACCGCGCTCTGGAGCCTCGTCGGCATCGGCTTGGTCTTCGCCCTGTTCGTCCGGCCCGATATCGAGATGACCGTCGCCCCGGTCCGCAACCCGACCTTCGTGGTGCTCTCGGACGGCTCGGTGCGCAACACCTACGACATCCGGCTGTTGAACAAGCATGGCGAGGATCGGCCCTTCCGGATCACCCTGAACGGCAGCGATTTCCTGCGCATCCAGCTTGAGGGCAGCCCCTACGAGACGGTGACCGTCCCGGCGAACGAAACCTACCTGCTAAAGGTCTTCGTCGTGGCGCCCAAGGGGTCCGCTCCGGCCGACTCCGAACGCACGGAGTTCCGTTTCTGGGTCGAGGACCTGACCAACGGCGACCGCGCCCACAAAGACACCATCTTCAACGGGAGGGCCAACTGATGGCCGACGTCCGCAAGGAATTCCGCCTCACCGGCTGGCACGTGCTGGCAGGCTTCGCCGCAGCCTTCGGGATCATCATCGCCGTGAACATAGCGTTGGCCGTCAACGCGGTGCGCACCTTCCCCGGGCTTGAGACGGAGCACTCCTACATCGCCTCGCAAACCTTCGACGTCCGCCGCGCCGCGCAGCAGGCGCTCGGCTGGGATATCTCCGCCAGCCACGCCGACGGGCTGCTGGTGCTGAAGATCGTCGACGACAAGGGCCTCCCGGTGCAGGCTGCCAAGATGGACGTGATCCTCGGCCGCCCGACCCACCAGAAGGCCGACCGCGTGCCGCAGTTCCGCTGGGACGGCACCGCATATGTCGCGCACGAGGAACTGGAGAAGGGCAACTGGGATCTCTGGATCAAGGCCACCGCGATGGACGGCACGGCCTTTGAACAACGCCTCGAAATGTATCAGCCCTGAGCCGCGAAAGCCTTCCGTCATGACCGCCACCATGCGCCCGCCCGCCTCTGCCTGTCCCGCCTGCGTCGCCGCACCGGCGGCCCAGTCGCTGGCGGACATGGAGGTCCCGAAAGACGCGCATATCGTCCTTTCGCTGCCGACGATCCACTGCGCCGCCTGCATGTCTAAGGTGGAACGCGCGCTGAACGCCGACCCGCGTGTGCACAGCGCCCGCGTCAACCTGACCATGAAGCGCGTGAGCCTGTCGGGCGACACGGCGCTCACCGCCGAAGACGTGATCCCGCTGGTCGAGGCGGCAGGCTACGAGGCGCATGAACTCGACACCGCCGCCTTGTCGGCCACCGCGACCGACCGCGCGGGCCGCGACCTGCTGATGCGCCTTGCCGTGGCGGGCTTCGCCGCGATGAACGTCATGCTGCTGTCGGTGGCCGTCTGGTCCGGCGCGGCGGGCGAAACCCGCGATCTCTTCCACTGGATCTCCGCGCTGATCGTGCTGCCGGCGGTGGCTTTCTCCGCCCAGCCGTTCTTCGTCAATGCCTGGCGGGCGCTGGCCGCGCGAACGCTCAACATGGACGTGCCGATCAGCCTCGCCATCCTGCTGGCGGTCGTGACCTCGCTCTGGGAAACGTCGCTTTCCGGCGAACACGCCTATTTCGACGCGGCCATCGCGCTGACCTTCTTCCTGCTGACCGGTCGCTACCTCGACCACCGCACCCGCTCTGTCGCGCGCTCCGCGGCCGAGGAACTCGCCGCCCTCGAAGTGCCCCGCGCCTGGCGCGTGACCGATACGGGCGAGGAACAGGTGAGCGTCGCGGACCTCCGTATCGGCGATCTGATCCGCGTGCGCCCCGGCGGCCGCATGCCCGTCGACGGCGAGATCGTGGAGGGCACGTCGGAACGCGACCGCTCGCTGCTGACCGGGGAAACCCTGCCGGTGCTGGGCACGCCGGGCACCGCCGTCAGCGCGGGCGAGGTCAACCTGACCGGCCCGCTGACCATCCGCGCCAGCGCGGTGGGCCGCGACACCTCGCTCGCGCGCATGGCCGACCTCGTCGCCATCGCGGAGTCAGGCCGTTCGCGCTATACCTCGCTGGCCGACCGCGCGGCCAGACTCTACGCTCCGGGCGTGCACATCCTCTCCGCGCTCAGCTTCCTCGGCTGGCTGCTCTACAGCGGTGACCTGCGCACCGCGCTCAACATTGCCGCCGCCGTGCTGATCATCACCTGCCCCTGTGCGCTGGGTCTGGCCGTGCCCGCCGTGACCACAGCCGCCTCCGGACGGCTGTTCCGCAAGGGCCTGCTCATCAAGGACGCCACAGCGCTGGAACGGCTGGCGCAGGTCGACACCGTCGTCTTCGACAAGACCGGCACGTTGACCGCGGGCACGCCCGAGCCGGTGAACCTCGACGCCTTCACCACCGCCGACCTCGCCATCGCCCACGCGCTGGCCGAGGGCTCCGCCCATCCGCTCTCCCGTGCGCTCACCTCGGCGGCACGGGCCGCGGGCATCGCCCCCGCGCAAGTGACCGGCTTGACCGAGAGCCCGGGCTACGGCACAAGCGCCACATGGCAGGGGCGCGAGGTGCGCCTCGGTCGCGCCGCCTGGATCGGCGGCACCGCCACCGACCAGACCGCCGCCTGGCTCCGGATCGGCGACGCCCCCCCGCAAGCCCTGCTCTTCACCGACCGCATGCGCGACGGCGCCGCCGAGGCCGTGGCCGCCTTCCGGCAGGCCGGCATGACGGTCGTGCTGTTGTCCGGCGACACCGCGGCGGCGGTCGAATCCCTGGCCCGGCGGCTGGACATCGCCCAGTGGATGGCCGAGGCCCTGCCGCAGGACAAGGCTGCCCGGATCGAGACGCTCTCGAAGAACGGTGCAAAGGTCCTGATGGTCGGCGACGGGCTGAACGACACCGCGGCGCTCACCGCCGCGCATGTCTCGATCTCGCCGGCCTCCGCGCTCGACGCGGCGCGCGTGGCCTCCGATATCGTGCTTCTGGGACAAAGCCTCGCGCCCCTGCCGGAGGCCGCGACCACCGCCCGCAAAGCTGTGAAGCGCATCCGCGAAAACTTCACGATCGCCACGTGGTACAACCTCATCGCGGTGCCCCTCGCGGTGGCGGGCCTCTGCTCGCCGCTGATCGCCGCGCTGGCCATGTCCGCTAGTTCCGTCACCGTCTCGCTGAACGCCCTGCGCCTGCGCTGACACGCCCCGACCCGCACGAAAGGCACACGACCGATGAACGTTCTCACCTACCTGATCCCGATCTCCCTCGTGCTGGGCGGCATGGGGCTCCTATTCTTCGTCTTCACGATCCGTTCGAACCAGTACGAGGACCCCGAGGGCGACGCGCAACGCATCCTCTCGGGCGACTACGACGACCGCCCCAAGCAGGACTGACCCGAGAAAGCGCCCGGCTTCCCGCCACACGGGACCGCCTTGCGCACCGCGACCGGCACCCGTCAGCCCTCTGCTGCCCTTCATCTTGGTCAAAATACCTCGGGGGGTCTCCCGCAGGGAGACGGGGGCAGCGCCCCCTCCCCACATCCACGCCAGGCGCCCGCAGAGAGGTCATCCGCATGGCATACGCGGCCAACCGGCCCGGTCGGGCCGATCGACAGCCCCGGCTCAGACCGGCAGCGCCGTGGTCTTGAATACCGTCTTCAGCGCAAAGGACGACTGCATCTGCGCGACGCCCGGCAGGCGGGTCAGATACTGCCGGTGGATGCGGGCGTAATCCTCCGTGTCCTCGGCCACGACCTTCAGGATGTAATCCGCCGTGCCCGCCATCAGGTGACACTCCAGCACCGCCGGAACGCGGGACACGGCGGTCTCGAAAGCCTCCAGCACCTCGTCGGCCTGCGCCTGCAGGGTGATCTCCACGAAGACGGTGGTCGGCAGCGACAGCTTGCGCGCATCCAGAAGCGCCACGTAGTCGCGGATGTAGCCGTCCGCCTCAAGCCGCTGCACCCGCCGGTGACAGGCCGAGGGGGACAGGTTGACCTGTTCGCTGAGGTCCGCGTTCGACATGCGGCCCTTGCGCTGAAGCACCCTGAGCAGTCGCCGATCCGTCTCGTCTAGCGCCATATTCGAAGATTCCTCCCGCGGTGCCTGCAAACCGTCGAACAATCGTGCGCGGCGGTGCGCAAAGGTGCCCCAGTCTCGGACCCTTTTGCAAGCCGTTCATGGTAGATTGCCGCACCCCAACAGGACCCAGGCTCAAAGGATCGCGTCATGAAGATCGGCTGCCCGACAGAAGTCAAACCCCAGGAATTCCGCGTGGGCCTGACGCCCAACGCCGCACACGAAGCGGTGGCGCATGGCCATTCGGTCATCGTCCAGAAAGGCGCAGGCCTCGGCGCCGGTTTCACCGACGAAGACTATACCGCCGCGGGCGCCGCGCTGGCCGACACCGCCGCCGAGGTCTTTGCCTCCGCCGACATGATCGTCAAGGTGAAGGAACCCCAGGCCCCCGAACGCGCCATGTTGCGCGAGGGCCAGGTGCTGTTCACCTATCTCCACCTCGCGCCCGATCCGGAGCAGACCCACGACCTGATCGCCTCCGGCGCGACCTGCATCGCCTATGAAACCGTGACCGACGACCGTGGCGGCCTGCCCCTTCTGGCGCCGATGTCCGAGGTCGCGGGCCGTCTCGCCCCGCAGGTCGGCGCCTGGTCGCTGCAGAAGGCCAACGGCGGCCGCGGCGTGCTGATGGGCGGCGTGCCGGGGGTCGGCCCCGCGAAGGTCGCGGTGATCGGCGGCGGCGTCGTCGGCACCCACGCGGCCCGCGTCGCCGCGGGCATGGGCGCCGAGGTCACCGTGCTCGACCGCTCCCTGTCGCGGATGCGTTACCTCGACGACGTCTTCGGTTCGGTCTTCAAGACCCGCTACGCCTCTGCCGGGAACACCGCCGAGATGGTGGCCGAGGCCGACATGGTCATCGGCGCCGTGCTGATCCCCGGCGCCGCCGCGCCGAAGCTGGTCAGCCGCGCGCAACTGTCGACGATGAAGCCCGGCGCCGTGATCGTCGACGTGGCCATCGACCAGGGCGGCTGCTTCGAGACCTCGAAGGCCACAACCCATCAGGACCCGATCTACGAAGTCGACGGCATCGTGCACTACTGCGTGGCGAACATGCCGGGCGCCGTGGCGCGCACATCGACCATCGCCCTGGGCAACGCGACCATGCCGTTCATGCTGGCGTTGGCCGACAAGGGCTGGAAGAAAGCCTGCGCCGACGATCCGCACCTTCTGGCCGGGCTGAACGTGCATGCGGGCAAGCTGACCTACGCCGCGGTGGGCGAGGCGCTTGGGCTTGCCGCGATCACGCCGGCGGCCGCGCTGGCGGCCTGAGCGGTTTCGCCGTGCTGCGCACGGCGACCGGTCGGGGAGGCTCTGCCTCCCCGAACCCCTCCGGAGTATTTTGGAAGCAAAGAAGCCGGCAGCGGGTTCTTTGAAGGTTGCGACCTGAATATCGGCGGTCGGATGCGTCGTGCTGACGGCGGCCCGGGCGCTGGCCTTACCAGCCCTCCTCGCGGACATGCGCATCGAGCGTGCGCGCCCGCGCCCAGCCGCGCGCTGCGAGTTCGGGGCCGTCGAACAGCTCCCTGACGTGGCCGACGCAGAGGTAGGCGACCACGCGGACGTGCTCGGGCAGGCGGAGGATCGGGCGCAGGTCGGCCTCGTCGAGGATGCTGACCCAACCGACGCCGACGCCTTCGGCCCGCGCCGCCAGCCAGAGGTTCTGGACGGCGCAGACCGTCGAATAGAGATCCGTCTCCGGCTGATGCGTGCGCCCCAGCACGACCGGTCCGCCGCGCGACCGGTCACAGGTGACGCAGATGTTCAGGGGGGCCTTCTCGATCCCTTCCAGCTTCAGCGCGGCATAGGCCGACCGCTTGTCCGGCGGGAACATCGCCTGCGCCTCGTCGTTGGCGCGGGCGAATGCGGCCCGCACTTGCGCCCGGCGCAGGGGATCGCGCAGCAGAATGAAATCCCAGGGTTGCGAGAGCCCGACCGATGGCGCGGCATGCGCCGCCTCCAGGATGCGCCGCAGCACGTCTTCGTCCACCGGATCGGGCAGGAATTCGTTCCGCACGTCCCGTCTGTGGGCAATCACGTCGTAGAGCGCCCGCCGCTCCTCGTCCGAAAACGCGCGCGCCGCAACGGGCGCCGGGGATCGGCGGTTCACCGGTCCTGTCATGGGGTCACCTCCCAAAGGCCTGCGCGCCCCCGCTGTCCAGGCGGGGCCGCCATGCCGTCAGGCCGGTCTTCTGGCTTCGGATCATCCGGAACGGACGCCTTCCCGAGCGCCTGACTGACGCCCAGTGGCCATGTGTCCGCCCCGTCCCCGTCACAGCGGCGGGCCCGCGCCGGTTCTGCCCCGGCTTCCCGATTCTCCCCCGAGGACGGAGGCACCTGACACGGACGGGATCGCAAATCCCGCCCCTTGGCGCAAGTGCACCGCCCCCGGACGGGACCGGTCTGCCGTCACGTGGTCAGCGTGTCTTCAGCGTGTCGCGGATCTCGAGCAGCACGTCCAGTTCCGTTGGGCCGGACGGCGTGGCTTCGGCTGGCTGGCCTTCCTCACGCTCACGGATCGCGGCGGCCTTCGCGCGGTTGACCATCTTCACCAGCATGAAGACCACGAAGGCGATGATGAAGAAGTTGATCACCGCCATGATGAACTTGCCGATGGCAAAGACCGGCGCGCCCGCCTCTGTCGCCGCCGAGAGCGACGCGTATTCGTTGCCGTCGAGCGCATAGAACCAGCCCGAAAAGTCGATGCCGCCGGTGAACAAGGCGATGATCGGATTGATGATGTCGCCCACCAGCGACTGCACGATCGCGGTGAACGCCGCGCCGATGATGATGCCCACGGCCATGTCCATGACATTGCCCTTGGCGATGAAATCCTTGAATTCCTTAATCATTTTCCCATTCCGTAAGAGCGCCGGCATGCTTGGCCACATGTCCTGCGGGGTGTTTTTGCACAAACAGGATTATGTCATGCCGGATCGGCTGGGAAAGCGGGAAATGCCGGACTAGGGTCGGCCAGGACATCTTCCTTAACGAGGACACGCATCATGACCGCTCTTGCCGACCATCCGATCTCGCGCCGCTGGCCCGCCGCGCACCCCGACCGCATCCAGCTCTATGCCTTCCCGACGCCCAACGGGGTCAAGGCGTCGATCATGCTCGAGGAGACCGGGCTGCCCTACGAGGCCCACAAGATCACCCTGTCGGACAAGGACGTCAAAAGCCCTGAGTTCCTGTCGCTCAACCCCAACAACAAGATCCCCGCGATAATCGACCCGAACGGCCCGGACGGCGCGCCGCTGGAGCTGTTCGAATCCGGGGCCATCCTGCTCTATCTCGGCGAGAAGGCCGGAATGCTGCTGGGCGAGACCGCGACCGAGCGGCACAAGATCACGCAATGGCTGATGTTCCAGATGGGCGGCGTCGGACCGATGTTGGGGCAGCTCGGTTTCTTCTGGAAGTTCGCGGGCAAGGACGTGAAGGACCCGCTTCCCCGCACCCGGTATGTGAACGAGGCGCGGCGGCTGCTGAGCGTTGTCGAAGGCGCGCTGGACGGTCGAGACTGGATCGCCGGGCCGTATTCCGTGGCGGACATCGCGCTCTGCCCGTGGCTCAACGCGCTCGAATTTTACGGCGCGCGCGACGTGGTGGGCTGGGACGACCATCCCAACTGCGTGGCCTACGTCAAGCGGTTCTACGAGCGCCCGGCGGTGCAACACGGCGTGAATATCCCGGCGCGCGACTAACGCTCGCAGGCGCGCGGCGCACAGCCCCGCGCCGCGGGGCGCCGCGCCGCGTGGACAGGGACGTGCACCGACCCGATCTGGCCGATGCGTGGCCCGGGGCCCGGGCACGGCCAACGCACGCGGGAGCCCACGCAACCGGTCACACCGGTCCGTGCACTCACACCGCATCCGTCGCGTCCTCAGGTAGGGCGGGGCTTCGCGCCGCCCTCCTTCCTCAGCCCGGCAGTGTGCCGGTGATGACGTAGGCGAGAAGCTGCACCACCTGTTCCGGCGTCCGCGCCACGGCCAGCGCTGCGGCGTCGACCTCCTTCAGGGCGTGGTCATGCTCTTCCGGTTGCAGGATGATCAGAGACTTGCCCAGCGCGGCGGCATAGCCCGCATCGAAGGCCGCGTTCCACTGCTTGTACTTGTCGCCGAAGCGCACGACGACCACGTCGGCCTCCGCGATGCCCTTGCGTGTGCGGATCGCGTTCAGCTTGGCGCCCTTGTGGTCGTGCCAGAACTTGTCGTCCTCCGCCCCGAGGATCGCCACCCCGCAGTCGTCGCTGTTGCCGTGATCCGTCACCGGGCCGTCGAAGTCGATGCCCAGTCCCGCCGCGCCGTCGCGGATGCGGTCGCGCCAGTCGGTGTGGATCTCGCCCGACAGGTAAACCCTGAATGCCATGCTGCGGCCTCCCTTCGCCTTGATGATCCCAGACACCTAACCGACCCGCCCGGAATGGCAAGTCACCGCCCGTCGAGCGCCCTCAGACCGATCCAGGCACCTGCGAGGATCATGAGCGGCAGAACCAGCATCTTGAACAGGAACACCGCCAGCAGCGCGATCAGGCTTTGCACCAGCGCATCCGACCGCTCGTAAAGCGCGCCCGCCATGGTCGAATAGCGCTCGAACTCCATCCGCGCGCCCTGCAGCGCCCCCATGACACCGCTTCCCTCGACAGGCACCGCCACCGCCGGGTCGACCTGCGCGGTGATCTCGTCGACGATGGCGCTGTGCCGCGCCCAGACCTGGGCGGTCATCCGGTCCGCCAGAAGCGCCGACAGCAGGAACGCCCCCGGCAGCGCCACGGCGAGGAAGGCACCGTATAGCCCCATGCGCCGCGCCACGTGGCCGCCCCTGCCGCGTCCTGCCGTGACCAGCGCCAGAAGCGCCGCGCCCGCCAGCACCGCCCAGCCCACGCCCGAGGCCGGCGCCAGCGCGACCGCCAGCGCACCGGTCGCCACCATGACGAAGAACACCACCTGCGCGATGCGCTCGACCGTGTCGTCCACCGGCTCCAGCCACTTCAGCGGCTGCGCGCTGCCCTGCACGACAAAGCTTCCGCCGACCTCCAGTTCCTGTGCCGTCGACAGGAAGGCGTTCAGCGTCCTGAGCGTCAGGTAGGTGCCCGCGCTGGCGGTGGCGATCTGGCGGGCGTAGTCCTCGGCGGCGCGTGTCGCCGGGTTCCGCGTGGAAAAGGCCGCCGCCAGGAGGGCGACGGCCAGCAACAGGATCAGCGCCGGGCGAAGGACCCGCCCGGCACGTGGAGTAAAGGTCAGACGTCCTTGCGGATCGTCTCGTTCTTCGGATCGTAGGGGCTGTCGCACGTGATCTCCGCATCCCAGAGCTGGTCGAACATCCTGACCTTAAGCTTCGTGCCCTCCACAGCCAACGCCGGCTTCACGTAGCCCATGCCGATGGACTTGCCGAAGGCCACGGAATAGCCGCCCGAGGTCAGGCGCCCCACCCGGTCGCCGTCCGGCGTGTAAAGCGCCTCGCGGCCCCAGGGATCGGCGTCCGCCGGGCCGTCGACCAGCAGCGTCACGCACTTCGAACGGATGCCCTTCGCCTCCATCTCGGCCTTGCCGAAGAAGTCCTTCGACAGGTCTATGAAGCGCGGCAGGTCGGCCTCGGCAGGGGTCGCGTCGCGGCCCAGTTCGTTGCCGAAGGCGCGGTAGGACTTCTCCTGCCGCAGCCAATTCTGCGCGCGCGCGCCGACCGGCTTGATGCCATGCGCCTCGCCCGCCTTCATCAGCAGGTCCCAGAGGTAGTTCTGCATCTCGATCGGGTGATGCAGCTCCCAGCCGAGTTCGCCGGTGTAGGCCACGCGGATCGCGTTGACCGGGCACATGCCCAGCTCGATCTGCCGCGCGGAGAGCCACGGGAAGCGCTTGTTCGACAGCGCGGTACCCGGCTCCGCGTCGCGGATGAGCTGGCCCAGCACATCGCGGGTCTTCGGTCCGGCGATAGCAAAGACGCCCCATTGCGTCGTCACGTCCTGCACGATCACCAGCTTGCCGGTTTCCGCCATGAAGTCTTCTGCCGCCTTCACGAGGTAGTCGTGGTCATAGGCCTGCCACGCGCCCGCCGACACGAGATAGTAATTGTTCTCGCCGTTGCGAACGATGGTGTACTCCGTCCGGGTCGTGCCCTTCGAAGTCAGCGCGTAGGTCAGGTTGATGCGCCCGATCTTCGGCAGCTTGTTGCAGGTGAAGCGGTCGAGGAACTCGGTCGCGCCCGCGCCGGTCACGGTGTGCTTGGCAAAGGCGGTCGCGTCAATCAGGCCGACACCCTCGCGGATCGCCCTGGCCTCCTCGACCGCATATTGCCACCAGCCGCCGCGCCGGAAGCTGCGCGCGTCGTGGTCGAAGTTGTCAGCGGCATCCAGTGGGCCGTAGTAGTTCGGACGCTCGAAGCCGTTCACGCAGCCGAACTGCGCGCCGAGCGCCTTCTGCCGGTCATAGGCCGGGCCGGTGCGCAGCGGACGCGCCGCCGGGCGCTCCTCGTCCGGGTGGTGCAGGATGTAGACGTGCTCGTAGGCTTCCTCGTTCTTCTTCACCGACCATTCGGTGGTCTGCCAGGACCCGAACCGCTTGGGGTCGAGCGAGGCCATGTCGATTTCGGCCTCTCCCTCGACCATCATCTGGGCAAGGTAGTAGCCCGCGCCACCGGCGGCGGTGATCCCGAACGAGAAGCCCTCGGCCAGCCACATGTTGCGCAGGCCCGGCGCCGGGCCGATCAGCGGGTTGCCGTCCGGCGTGTAGCAGATCGGGCCGTTGAAATCGTCTTTCAGACCGACCGTCTCGGACGACGGGATGCGGTGGATCATCGACATGTACTCTTCCTCGATCCGTTCGAGGTCGAGCGGGAAGAGATCGGCGCGGAACGAATCCGGCACGCCGTATTCGAAGCGCGCCGGCGCGTTCAGCTCGTAGGGGCCGAGGATCCAGCCGCCGCGCTCCTCGCGGACGTACCACTTGGCGTCGGCGTCACGGATGACCGGGTGCTGCTCGTTGGTCTTGCGCCATTCCACCAGCGCCGGGTCGGGCTCCGTCACGATGAACTGGTGTTCGACCGGGATCGCCGGTGTCTTGATGCCCAGCAGACGCGCGGTCTTTTGCGCGTGGTTGCCGGTCGCGGTCACAACGTGCTCGGCGGTGATCACCTGCTGTTCCTCGGAAGGCACGAGGTTGCCGCCTTTCTCCACCATCTTGGTGACGGTCACCTTCCACTCGGACCCGGTCCACTCGTAGCCGTCGACCTGCCACTTGCGCTCGATCGTGACACCACGCTGGCGGGCTCCCTTGGCCATCGCCATCGTCACGTCCGCCGGGTTGATGTAGCCGTCTGTCGGGTGGTAGATCGCGCCTTTCAGATCCTCGGTGTTGATCAGCGGCCAGCGTGCCTTGATCTCGTCCGGGGTCATCCACTCGAACGGCACACCGCAGGTTTCGGCGGTGGTCGCATAGACCATGTATTCGTCCATGCGGGCATCGGTCTGCGCCATGCGCAGGTTGCCGACCACGAAGAACCCCGCGTCGAGGCCGGTCTCTTCTTCCAGCGTCTTGTAGAACTTGATCGAGTAGTCGTGGATGTGGGTCGTGGCGTACGACATGTTGAAATACGGCAGCAGACCGGCGGCGTGCCAGGTAGAGCCGGAGGTCAGCTCGTCGCGCTCCAGCAGCATCACATCGTCCCAGCCCGCCTTGGCGAGGTGGTAGGCGATGGAGGTGCCGACGGCACCACCGCCGACGACTAGGGCTTTGACATTGGTCTTCATCGGGGGCGCACTCCACTGTCCGGGGCAAGGATTCTTTCCCGCCTTTTTATCGGATCATGCAACCGGCGCGCGGCCCACCCGACATGTCGATGCGCAAAACCGACAGGCTGCGCAGACAGCGACACGCCGCCCGCGTTTCGCGCCGCCTGCGGTCCGGACTAGCAGCCGTAGAGGTAGGAAAAGACCAGCACGTCCTCCGTCCAGCGCCCGGTCGGCACGCAGTTGTCGTGGATCTGGCGGCTGCCCCGCATCTCGACCCGCAGCGGGTTCTGCAGCACCGGCCCTTCCACGCGGTACTCAAGCGGCGCGCACTGGCTGGAAAAGACCCGCGCCGTTCCACTGTACCAATCGCCGGTCTTTGTCCCTGAAAACAGCCATGTTCCCGTCCCGACCCCGGCCCGCGCGACGCCCGTGCGCGGACGCTCGTAAAGGAACGTGCGCTGCGCCCCCGCCGCTGTCAGGCGCATGACCGATCCGTTGTGATCCCAACAACTGTCCGCCGCCGCCCCCTGCGCCATGAAAAGCGCGGCCAAAACCGCCCAAAAAATGTGCATCATCCCAAATCCCTCGCTGCTGAAATACAACGCGAATGAAACGGCGCGGACCGGCTTGTGTCAACGCCGGCATCGCGCCGGGCTTATCCACCGCCGCGCCCCTCTTGCGGCGATTCCCCGCTGATTCACGCCGGAGGCCCCCTTTCGCCCATGCTGCACCGCGCCTATAAGGGCGACGTTCGCGTCACCAGTCGGAGTCGCGGACCCATCGAGCAATGACACGCAGTTATGCAAAGCCTGAGGGCAGCGAGGCAGTAGGAATGTTTGGCATGGATCGGCTCCTTGGCATGTTTTCTTCGGACATGGCCATCGACCTCGGAACCGCGAATACGCTGGTTTACGTCAAGGGGAAGGGTGTCGTCCTGTCGGAACCCTCCGTCGTCGCCTATCATATCAAGGACGGCGTGAAGAAGGTTCTCGCCGTGGGCGAGGACGCCAAGCTGATGCTGGGCCGCACGCCCGGCTCCATCGAGGCGATCCGCCCGATGCGCGAAGGCGTCATCGCCGACTTCGACACGGCCGAGGCGATGATCAAGGAGTTCATCCGCAAGGTGCACCGCCGCTCGACCTTCTCGAAGCCGAAGATCATCGTCTGCGTGCCGCACGGTGCCACGCCCGTTGAAAAGCGCGCCATCCGCCAGTCGGTTCTGAGCGCGGGCGCGCGCAAGGCGGGCCTGATCGCCGAACCCATCGCGGCGGCCATCGGCGCGGGCATGCCGATCACCGATCCCACCGGCAACATGGTCGTCGACATCGGCGGCGGCACAACCGAAGTGGCCGTCCTCAGCCTGGGCGACATCGTCTACGCCCGTTCGGTGCGCGTCGGCGGCGACCGCATGGACGAGGCGATCATCAACTACCTGCGCCGCCAGCAGAACCTGCTCGTCGGCGAATCCACCGCCGAGCGGATCAAGACCTCCATCGGCACGGCGCGCATGCCCGACGACGGGCGCGGCAGCAGCATGCAGATCCGTGGCCGCGACCTGCTGAACGGCGTGCCGAAGGAAACCGAGATTTCCCAGGCCCAGGTGGCCGAGGCGCTTTCGGAACCCGTGCAGGCGATCTGCGAGGCGGTGATGACCGCGCTCGAAGCGACGCCGCCGGACCTTGCCGCCGACATCGTCGACCGTGGCGTGATGCTGACGGGGGGCGGTGCGCTTCTGGGCGACCTCGACCTCGCGCTGCGCGAACAGACCGGCCTCGCCGTGTCGATCGCCGACGAATCCCTGAACTGCGTGGCGCTCGGCACCGGCAAGGCGCTGGAGTACGAAAAACAGCTCCGCCACGCCATCGACTACGACAGCTGATCCGTGGGGGCCGCGATTTTTCCCGGGAAAAATCGTGCGCTGCTCATGCCTTGCGACACGCCTCCGGCCTTCGGTACTCTGAGACATGGCCAGTGACCGTACATCCTCGGACGACTTCACGGCACCGCTCAAACGGCTGCTGCTGATCATCCTCGTCCTCCTTTTGTCGGGCATCTTCCTTGTCTGGCGGATCGACAGCCCGCGCGTCGAACGCTTTCGCGCGCAGGTCATCGACCGCGTGGTGCCGAACATGGACTGGGCCATGGCCCCCGTCACCGGCACCATCCGCCTGGTGCGCGACTTCCAGAGCTACCAGCGCCTTTCCGACCAGAACGAGGAACTGCGCCGCGAACTTCGCCAGATGACCGCGTGGAAAGAGGCCGCGCTCCAGCTCGAACAGGAGAACGCCCGCCTGCGCGACCTCAACAACGTCCGCCTCGACCCGCGCCTGACCTACATCACCGCCGTGGTGCTGGCCGACAGCGGCTCGCCCTTCCGGCAGTCGGTGCTGATCAACGTCGGCTCCCGCGATGGCATCGTAGACGGCTGGGCGACCATGGACGGCATCGGCGTGGTCGGGCGCATCTCCGGCGTCGGGCGCAACACCTCGCGCGTGATCCTGCTGACGGACGCCACCAGCCGCATCCCGGCCGAGATCCAGCCCTCGGGCCAGCGCGCGCTGATCACCGGCGACAACACCGCTGCCCCGCCCATCGACTTTCTCGAAAACCCCGACCTGGTGCGCCCCGGCGACCGGATCGTGACCTCCGGCGATGGCGAAGTCTTCCCCCCCGGCCTGCTCATCGGACAGGTGGCGCAGGACCCGGGCGGCCGCCTCCGCGTGCGTCTGTCGGCGGACTACGAACGCCTCGAGTTCCTGCGCGTGCTGCGCGACCACGGCGCGCGCCGGGTGTCCGCCCCCTCTGGCCTGATCCTGCCCGAGGACCTGCCCGACGCAGGACCCGACCCGGCAGAAAGCCCGGCTGAGGACGGCGCACCGGCGGCGGACGAAGACGCACGGCAAGGCGGCTGACATGGCCGAGAAACACAGCCCGACCCGCCTCTGGACCATGCGCGCGCTCTACCCCGCGCTGGCGCTGCTCCTGATCTTCGTGCACCTCCTGCCGCTGCAGATGCTGCCGCAGCGAATCGCCGGTCCGGACTTCCTGACCGCGCTGACCTTCGCATGGTGCCTGCGCCGCCCGGACTACGTGCCCGCGCTTTCGATCGCGGGGGTGATGCTGCTGGCCGATCTCGTGTTCCAGCGGCCCCCCGGCCTCTGGGCGCTGCTGATGCTGCTGGCTTCGGAATTCCTCAAGAACCGCGCCCGGCAACTGCGCGAGAACACCTTTGCCACCGAATGGGCCGCTGCCGCCGCCACGCTGCTGGCCATCACCGTCCTTTACAGGCTTACTCTCGCGATCTTGATCATTTCGCCGGGTATGCTTTCGCTCACCCTGATGCAATATGGTATGACAGTCCTCGCCTACCCGCTGGTCGCCGCGGTGTCCTACCTCGCCTTCGGCGTCCGACGCACCGCCCCCGGCGAATTCGATCACACCGGACGCACCCTATGAGACGAAGCCCGAAAGAAACTGCCGAATCCGCCCGCCGCATCACGCGTCGCGGGCTCGTTCTGGGCGGCCTGCAGCTTGGATTCGTCAGCACGCTCGGCCTGCGGATGCACCACATGCAGGTCGACCAGGCCGACGAATTCCGCCTTCTGGCCGAAGAGAACCGGATCAATATCCGGCTGATTCCGCCGTCGCGCGGCCGGATCTTCGACCGCAACGGCGTGGTCATCGCCGACAACGAACCGACCTACCGCATCACCCTCACGCGGGAGGACGCGGGCGACGTCGCCACCGTGATCTCCCATCTGGGCCAGCTTGTCGAACTCGACGAGAACGACCTCAACCGCGCGCTGGCCGAGATGGAGCGCACGCCGCCCTTCATCCCCGTCACCATCGCCGAGCGGGTCAGTTGGGAAGACATCTCGCGCGTGGCGGTCAACGCCCCCGCCCTGCCCGGCGTCACGACAGAGGTCGGCCTGTCCCGCGTCTATCCCCAGAAAGAGCTGTTCGCCCATGTCGCGGGCTACGTCGGCCCGGTCTCCGAACGCGACCTGGCCCGCTACGAGGACCCGCCGCCGCTGCTGCGCATCCCGCGGTTCCAGGTCGGCAAGGTCGGTGTCGAGACCCGGCACGAACAGGACCTGCGCGGCACCGCTGGCGCCAAGCGGGTGGAGGTCAACGCCGTCGGCCGCGTCATGCGCGAACTCGACCGGCGCGAAGGCGAAAGCGGCTCCGACATCCAGTTGACCGTGGACACCGACCTGCAGGACTACATCCAGGCCCGCCTGGGCGAGGAAAGCGCCTCCGTCGTCGTGCTCGATCTGGAAAAGGGCGACGTGCTGGCCATAGCCTCTGCCCCGTCCTACAACCCGAACCTCTTCGTGCGCGGCATCTCGCACACCGATTTCGACGCGCTGAACACCAACGACCACAGGCCGCTGGCGTCGAAGACGGTGCAGGACGCCTATCCGCCCGGTTCGACCTTCAAGATGGTCACGGCGCTCGCCGCGCTGGACGCGGGCCTGCTGGCGCCCGACGACACGGTCTACTGCCCGGGCCACTACGAGGTCGGCGCCCGCTCGTTCCGCTGCTGGAAACGCCGCGGTCACGGCCACATGAACCTCGAACAATCGCTCCGCGAAAGCTGCGACGTGTTCTACTACGACCTCTCGCTGAAGGTCGGGATCGAACGCATCGCCGCCATGGCGCGCCGTCTGGGGCTGGGCGTGGCGCATGACATTCCCATGTCCGCCGTGACCTCCGGGCTCGTGCCGGACAAGGCGTGGAAGGTGCGCGAACGCGGCGCGGAGTGGGTCATCGGCGATTCGGTGAACGCCGCGATCGGCCAGGGCTTCGTGCTGACGTCGCCGCTGCAACTGGCGGTCATGGCCGCGCGCGTGGCGACCGGCCGGTCGGTCACCCCCCGGCTCGTGCGCAGCATCGACGGGGTCGAGACGCCGTGGCGCGGCGGGACGGACCTCGGGCTGAACCCGAACCACCTGCTTCAGGTGCAGCGCGGCATGTTCGCCGTATCCAACAACCGGCGCGGTTCGGCCTATTCGTCGCGTATCATCGCCGACAACATGCGGCTGGCTGGCAAGACCGGGACCGCACAGGTCGTGTCGCGCATCACCTCCGAGGCCGACCCGTGGGAGGACCGCGACCACGCGCTCTTCGTGAACTTCGCTCCGTTCGACAATCCACGGATCGCGGTCTCGGTGGTGGTGGAACACGGCGTCGGCGGCTCGCGCACCGCCGCGCCCATCGCCCGCGACGTGACGCTCCAGGCGCTCTACGGAGAGGACCCGCCGCTAGACGCCTACCCGGCAAAGGACCGCGGCCGCATCAAGACCCAGCAGGAAAAGCTCTCCTCCCAACGCCGCGCGCGCAAGAGCGAGGAGCCGAGCCGCGCATGACCGCCGTTTGCAGGACATGGCCGACCGCCGCTCCGGGCGAGGTGTTTCGCCGCGCTGACGCGCGGCGACCGGCGCGCCCTTCGGGCGCGCAAGGCCCGCTCGCAACGGGGCGCCCATCCGCACGGCGCCCATCTACACGGCGCCCATCTACACGGCGCCTGTCCAATTGGGGCCTGTCCACCGGGAGCACCGCCGCGCAGGACCTGCCACGTTGCGGAACCCTGACCGATGCCGCCCGGTGCACCGCCACCGGGTCCCACCCCACGCCAAGCTCCTCGCACACGGCGCAGGCCCCTGAAGTCGTCGCCAGGTCTGCCGCAGGCGCGACACCCCGTAGGGCGGGGCTTTGCGCCGCCTTCGCTGCCGGAGGGCGCGGCGCGTGACCTATCTCGAATACAACGTCAAAACGGTCCCCAGCGGCTGGCGCAAGATCCTGCACCTGAACTGGCCGCTCGTGATCCTGCTGTCGACCGTGGCAGGTGTCGGTTTCCTGATGCTCTATTCCGTCGCCGGCGGTTCCTGGAGTCCCTGGGCAGAACCGCAGGCAAAGCGCTATCTTCTTGGTCTTACTGCCATGTTCGTCGTGGCGATGGTGCCCATCTGGTTCTGGCGCAACATGGCGCTGGTCGTCTACGCGCTGGCCTTCTTCCTCCTGCTGCTGGTCGAGTTCTTCGGCGCCATCGGCATGGGTGCGCAACGCTGGATCGACCTGGGCTTCATGCGCCTCCAGCCGTCCGAGCTGATGAAGGTCGCGATGGTCGTCCTGCTGGCCGCCTACTACGACTGGCTGCCACTGTCGAAGACCTCGCGGCCGCTCTGGGTGCTGATCCCGATCTTCATCATCCTTGCGCCCACAGCGCTGGTGCTGACCCAGCCCGACCTCGGCACGGCACTGCTCCTGATGATCGCGGGGGCGTTGATGATGTTCCTCGCCGGTGTGCACTGGCTCTACTTCGCCACCGTGCTGTCCGCCGGTGTCGGCGCCGTCTGGGCGGTGTTTCAAAGCCGCGGCACCGACTGGCAGTTGCTCAAGGACTACCAGTTCCGGCGGATCGACACCTTCCTCGACCCGTCCTCCGACCCGCTGGGGGCCGGCTACCACATCACCCAGGCCAAGATCGCCATGGGCTCCGGCGGCTGGACCGGGCGCGGCTTCATGCAGGGCACGCAGAGCCGCCTGAACTTCCTGCCGGAGAAGCACACCGACTTCATCTTCAACACGCTGGCCGAGGAATTCGGCTTTGTCGGCGGCATCTCCCTGCTCGTTCTTTATGCACTGATCCTGTTCTTCTGCATCGTCGCCGCCCTGCAGAACCGCGACCGCTTTTCCTCGCTGATGATCCTCGGGATCGGCATGACCTTCTTCCTGTTCTTCGCCGTCAACATGTCGATGGTCATGGGCCTCGCGCCGGTCGTGGGCGTTCCCCTGCCGCTCGTCTCTTACGGCGGATCGGCGATGCTGGTGCTGATGATCGCCTTCGGCCTGGTCCAGAGCGCGCACGTCCACCGTCCGCGCTGAGGTGCCTAGGGTTGCCCCCGGCGCCGCTTCCTGCTTCACCTTGACCGAACCGGGTTCGCGCCCGCCTCCGAAAGGTCATCCATGCCGAACATCCTCTTCGCCGCCCGCTCCGAGAAGTGGGAGGACTACGAACATCTCCTGCGCGCCGCCCTCGAAGCCGAGGGCCTCGACTGTACGCTCGCCACCGATCTCGCCCCGGACACCGTCGACTATATCGTCTACGCGCCCAACGCCTCGGTGCAGGACTTCACGCCCTTCACCCGCCTGAAAGCCGTGCTGAACCTGTGGGCCGGGGTCGAACAGGTCGTGGGCAACCCCACGCTCAAGGTGCCGCTGGCGCGCATGGTCGACGAAGAGGGCCTGACGCAGGGCATGGTCGAATGGGTCACCGGCCACGTGCTGCGGCACCACCTCGGGATGGACGCGCACATCGTGAACCCCGACCGCACCTGGGACACCACGCCGCCGCCGCTCTCGAAGGACCGGCCCGTCACCATCCTGGGCTTCGGCGCCCTCGGGCAGGCCTGCGCGGCACAGCTCGCCGCGCTGGGCTTCCCCGTCACCGGCTGGAGCCGCACGCCCAAGGATCTCGACGGCGTCCTGACCAGCCACGGCGACGACGGCCTGGATGCGGCGCTCTCCAGCGCGCAGATCCTCGTCCTGCTGCTGCCCGACACACCCGCCACCACCGACCTGCTGAACGCCGACCGGCTGGCGCGCCTGCCGCAGGGCGCGGTGATCCTCAACCCGGGGCGCGGGCCGCTGATCGACGACGACGCGCTCCTTGCCGCGCTGGACGCGGGCCGGATCGCCCATGCCACACTCGACGTCTTCCGGACCGAGCCGCTGCCCCGCGACCATCCCTTCTGGGCGCATCCGCACGTCACCGTGACGCCGCACATCGCCTCCACCACCCGGCCCGACAGCGCCGCCCGCGTCATCGCGCGCAACATCGCCCGCGCGGAATCCGGGGCTCCGCTCCTGCACGTGGTCGACCGCAGCGCCGGCTATTGACCCGGCCCCGCCCCCCGTCCAAAACCCTCCGGAACCGCGCACATCCCCCCTGCACAGGAACGCCAGATGCCCTTCGACCGCAGCGTGAAGATCGCCCCCTCCATCCTTTCCGCCGATTTCGCCGACTTCGGGCGCGAGATCCAGGCGATTGAGGCGCAGGGCGCCGACTGGATCCACGTCGACGTGATGGACGGCCATTTCGTCCCGAACCTCACCTTCGGTCCCCCGGCGGTCAAGGCGTTCCGCAAGCACGTCAAGACCGTCATGGACGTGCACCTGATGATCGCCCCGGTCGATCCCTATATCGACGCCTACGCCGAGGCGGGTGCAGACATCCTGACCGCCCACGTCGAGGCCGGCCCCCACACCCACCGCACCCTTCAGGCGATCCGCGCGGCGGGCATGAAGGCAGGCGTCGCGCTCAACCCGGGCACCCCGGCACAGGCGGTCGAACACCTGCTCGACCTCGCCGACCTGGTCTGCGTGATGACGGTGAACCCCGGCTTCGGCGGGCAGAAGTTCATCGACATGACCGGCAAGGTCCGCGCCCTGCGCGCGATGATCGGCGACCGTCCGGTCCACATCGAGATCGACGGCGGCGTGACGCCGGAAACCGCACCTCTGGTGGTCGAGGCGGGCGCCGACGTGCTGGTCGCCGGGTCGGCGGTGTTCAAGGGCGGCTCGGTCGACAATCCCGCGCCCTACGGCGAGAACATCCGCGCCATCCGCGCCTCTGTCGCCGGGGCGGCCGCCGCGTGAAGACCATCGCCTTCGACCTCGACGGCACGCTCATGGACAGCGTGCCCCACATCCACGCTGCCGTGGCCGAGGCGTTGTCCGAACTGGGCCTGCCGACGATTACGGTCGAAGAGACGCCCGGCTTCGTCGGGCGCGGCCTGCCGGTGCTGCTGGAGCGGGTGCTGGCCCATGTCGGCGCCTCGCCGGACCGCCACAAGGCGCTTTACGACCGGACGATGCACCACTACGTGACCACCCCCAGCGATCCCGCCAGCCTCTACCCCGGCGTGCCGGAGGCGCTGGAAACGCTCCGGTCGGCGGGGCACCGGCTGACCCTCTGCACCAACAAGCCTTTCGCGGCGACCGAGACCGCGATCCGCGACACCGGCCTTGCGCCGTTCTTCGACCTTGTCATCGGCGGCGACAGCCTGCCCACGCGCAAGCCCGATCCGGCCATGCTGATCGCGGCGCTCGACGGTGCGGCGCAGACGCTCTACGTCGGCGACAGCGAAACCGATTGCGAGACGGCGCAGGCGGCAGGCGTGCCCTTCGTGCTCTTCACCGAAGGCTACCGCAATGCCCCGCCCGAAACGCTGCCGCACGTGGCCCTCTTCTCCGACTGGACCTTGGCCCCGGATATCTTCGCGACGCTCTGGTAAAAGGGCCATGCCGTAGGGTGGGCGTTCCGGCCCGGCGGGCCGGGTTGGCCACCCCTGCCCCAGCTTACCGGTTAACGGGAAAATCCGCGGTGCAACGGCTGTACTGATCGGCATGGGCCAAAAGGTTAACAACCGGCCGGTTCGCCCCCCTCAACCGGCCGGTTCACCCCATAAAATTTCGTAAACGCCCCCGATCCGCCGTTAACCACTAGCTTCGCAAGGCACGGCAACCACAAGATCTGCCCTGCGCGCGCGCCGTTCACCACACCGCGCGCCGCGTCAACACAGGCCGTCCGACTCAGCCCGA
This sequence comes from Sagittula stellata E-37, assembly GCF_039724765.1. Lineage (NCBI taxonomy): Bacteria > Pseudomonadati > Pseudomonadota > Alphaproteobacteria > Rhodobacterales > Roseobacteraceae > Sagittula > Sagittula stellata. The sequence continues at coordinate 3,601,035 of NZ_CP155729.1, forward strand.
CCGGCGATAGCGGAAGACCCCTGTGCCTTTCGCGACGATCTCTCCGGTCTCGTCTGTCAGCGCCCCTTCGGCAAAGAACGTGCTCTTTCCACCGCCGGTCCTGAACCCTTCTCCGATCAGCATTTTCCCGTTCGGACGCGAGATGAACTGCACGTTCAGGTTGAGCGTCAGGCACATCTGACGATGGTCCCTGTCGCCGGTCCAGCACCCGGCATACCCCATGATCGTGTCCAGCAGAGAGGCATAGACCCCGCCATGCGGGTTGCCGTGCCGGTTCATCAGCTTGTCCGTCAGGGGAAGTTCGAACCGGGCATAGTCCTGCCGCCAGTCCGCCATCTCCATCCCCAGCAGCGTTGCGAAGGCATAGGGGCCCTCTCGAAGGTCGTCATCCATAGGCATGCCGTGCGTCCCATCCAAGTCTTGCGAATTCGGGAACGTAAGCACCCAGTTTCAAACCCTTTTCCGGGTTCGCGGCGTTGCCGTCAAGCGCCCGTTTCTTCACGCCCTGGAGGATCGCCGCCATGCGGAACGCGCAGAAGGCCACGTAGAAGCCGAAGTCGCCCGGCACCGCGATGCCGCGCCCGGCGCAATAGCCGGCGATGAAGCCCTCGTCCGTCGGCAGTCCCGCCGCCGCCCGGTCGATGCCCCTGAGGCCCCGTCCCTCCGCGCCCGGTGGCAATTGCCATTGCAGGATCACCCCGGCGAGATCGGCAAAGGGATGGCCCAGCGTCGACAGCTCCCAGTCGAGGACCGCCACGCAGTCCGCCCGGTCCCGCGCGAAAAGCAGGTTGTCGATGCGGTAATCCCCGTGGACCAGCGTCCGCTGGCCGTCGTCCTCCGGCAAGGCGCTCTCCAGCCAGGTCACGAGCCGGTCCATGTCCGGCTGCGCCTCTGTCTTCGTCGCTTCGTACTGCTTCGCCCAGCGCCCCAGTTGACGGGCGAAGTAGTTGCCCTGCGGGCCAAAATCCCCAAGGCCCACCGCCTCCGGCTTCACCGCGTGAATGGCCGCGAGCACGCGGCCCATCTCCCTCACGATGGCACCGCGCATTTCCGGCGTCTCATTCGGCATGGAGGGGTCGACGATGTTGCGCCCGTCCACGTGGTCCATGACGTAGAAGGCAACGCCCAGAACCGCTTCGTCTTCGCACAGCGCATACATTCTCGGGACCGGGACCGGCGTGTCCCGCAACGCCCGTTGCACACGGTGTTCCCGGTCCACCGCATGGGCCGATTTCAGCAACTGGCCCGGCGGCTTTCGGCGCAGGACGTAGTCCCCGGTGGGCGAGGTCAGCCGATAGGTCGGGTTGGATTGCCCCACCGCGAATTTCTCGGCCCGAAGCGGCGGCGCAAAGTCGGGCACATGGTCGGCCATCCACCGCGCCACGCGGGCAAGTTCCTCTTCCGTCATCCGGCCAACCCGCACTGCCCAGTCACAACCATAGGAAGATCAGTCATTGCGGTACTTCTTCAGCTCGGCCCGCGCCACCTGCCGCCTGTGCACCGCGTCCGGGCCGTCGGCGAACCGCAGGGTCCGGACATGGGTCCACATGTGCGCAAGGTCGAAATCCTGGCTGATCCCTGCCGCGCCGTGCATCTGCATCGCCTCGTCGATCACCTTGCCCGCCATGAGCGGCGCCACGACCTTGATCTGGGAAATCCAAGGCTGCGCCGCCCGCACCCCTGCGGTGTCCATCATCCAAGCGGCCTTCAGGCACAGGAGGCGCGCCATCTCGATCTCCATCCGGGCGTTGGCGATGATGTCGAAATTTGCCCCAAGTTCCGCGACCTTCTTGCCGAAGGCCTCGCGCGCCAGACCGCGCCGGCACATCATTTCCAGCGCCTTTTCCGCCTGCCCGATGGCGCGCATGCAATGGTGGATACGCCCGGGGCCAAGCCGGCCCTGCGCCACCTCGAAGCCGCGCGCTTCCCCCAGCACGATGTTCTTCGCCGGGACGCGCACGTCTGTGAAACGGAGGTGCATGTGGCCGTGCGGCGCGTCGTCCGCCCCGAAGACCTGCATGGGCCGCAGCACTTCGATCCCCGGCATGTCCGGGTCCATCACGAACATCGTGTGGCGCTGGTGCTTGGCCGCGTCCGGATCAGTACACGCCATGAGGATATACAGCCCGCAGCGCGGGTCGCCCGCACCGCTGATCCACCACTTTTCGCCGTTCAGAACGTAATCGGCCCCGTCCCTGCGGGCCGAAAACGCCAATTGCGCCGCGTCGGACGAGGCGACGTCCGGTTCCGTCATCACGTAGGCGGAGCGGATTTCTCCTGCGAGCAAAGGCGCAAGCCAGCGATCCTTCATCCAGTCTTCGCCGTAGCGTTCGAGGACCTCCATGTTGCCGGTGTCGGGCGCGTTGCAGTTGAAGACCTCTGCGGCGATGCCCACCTTGCCCATCTCCTCGGCGAGATAGGCGTATTCAACCGTCGTCAGGCCGTAGCCGCGATCCGAGTCCGTCAGCCAGAAGTTCCACAAGCCGCGCTCCCGCGCCTTGGCCTTCAAACCGTCCAGGATTTCAAGCTGGCGGGCGGTGTGGTGGAACCGGCCCTCCGGGTGTTTACCGACCTCGGCGTGAAACTCCCGGTCGAGCGGCGCGATCTCGTCCTCGATCATTCGGCGCACCTTTTCGACAAGCGGTTTCACCCGCTCCGTCATGCCAAGATCCATGTCTCTCTCCCTGTCTCTGAACGGCGGCGCGGCGGGCGCCCGGCGAAGGGGCGCGCGCGCCGTTAACCCTCGGCCAAGTAAAACCGCGTTATCCAGTTGGCCACAAGCGCCGGGCGTGTCTCGCCTTCCTTCTCGACCTCGACGTCCCAATGTACGTCCAGCCAGCTTTCGCCCTCGTCGACACCCGCCACGGAGAACCGCCCCCGGACCCGCCGCCCGACCCTGACCGGAGAGACGAACCTGACCCGGTCGAAACCGTAGTTCACGCTGGAGGAAAATCCGGTCAGCCCCTTCGTCACCTGGTAGGACATGGCCGACAGCATCGACAGCGTCAGGAAGCCATGGGCGATGGTGCCCCCGAACGGGGTCTTCGAGGCGAACTCCGCATCTAGGTGAATGTCCTGCCAGTCATCGGTCGCATCGGCGAACGCTTTCACACGTCGCGCGTCCAGCGTGAACCAATCGCTTTCGCGCGGTGCCATCGTCCTCAGGTCGTCAGCCAGCATCCGGCAACTCGTATCCTTCGAAGCATTTACGTAGCGTCATCTTCGACACTTTCCCGGTGGCGGTCAGCGGCAGGTCCTCGACGAATTCCATTGCGTCCGGCAACTGCCATTTCGCGACGTGTTCCTGCATCATGGCGTGAATCTCTTCAAGGCGTGGGCCGTCGTCCTTCGGCACGACGACCAGAAGCGGGCGCTCCTCCCATTTCGGATGCTTGATGGCGATCACCGCGCAGTTCGCAACCTTGGGATGGGCCATCGCGATGTTTTCGAGATCGATCGAGGAAATCCACTCGCCGCCGGACTTGATGAGATCCTTCGACCGGTCCTGGATATGCAGGAACCCCGCGCCGTCTATGCTGGCCACGTCGCCGGTGCCGAACCAGCCTTCGCGATCGAACGCCTGTGAGGTCGCCTCGGCGTTGTCGAAATATCCGGAAATGATCGCGTTCCCGCGCACATAGAGCTCACCCACGGCCTTGCCGTCGTGCGGGAGCCGATTGCCGTCTTCGTCGTTCAGCTTCAGCTCGACCCCGAACACCCGGCGGCCCTGCTTCGACTTCAGCCTCATGCGTGTATCGTGCGGCAGGTCCTTCATCGGCTCGGACAATTGGCCATGGGTTCCGACCGGGCTCATCTCCGTCATGCCCCATGCGTGGCAGACGTCCAGGCCACGATCCTCGAAGAACTCGATCATCGCCCGCGGCGCGGCAGAGCCGCCGATCACAAGCTGATCCAGTTTCGACGGCACGGTGCCGCGTTTTTCGACTTCCGCCCGCAGCCCCAGCCAGACCGTCGGCACACCCCACGAGGCGGTGACCCCTTCGCTTTCCATAAGTTCGAACAGCGACGGGCCGTCCAGCTTCGGCCCCGGCATGATCAGCGAGGCGCCCACCATCGGCGCGGCATAAGGCAACCCCCAGGAATTGACGTGGAACATCGGCACGACGGGGAGGATGCGACCACCTTCCCGCAACGATTTCGGCAGGGTGATCGCGATGAACATCGCATGAAGCACGGTCGAGCGATGGGAATAGAGCGCGCCCTTCGGGTTGCCCGTGGTGCCGGAGGTGTAGCACAGCGCCGCAGCTGCATTTTCGTCCATCAGCGGCCAGTCGAATGTGGTCGCCTGTTCGTCCAGCAGATCCTCGTAACACAGGAACCCCATATCAGAGTCGGGCATGTGCGATCGGTCCGTCATGACCACCAGCACCAGCCCCTCCGGCAGGTGATCGGCCAACGCCTCAACCAGCGGCACGAAGGTCAGGTCCAGGCACAGAACGCGGTCGCCGGCGTGCTTGATGATGTAGAGCATCTGCTCGGCGGACAGGCGCGGGTTGATCGTGTGGCAGACCGCGCCCATGCCGGAGACGGCGTAATACAGCTCGAAATGCCGGTAGCCGTTCCACGCGAGCGTGGCCACCCGATCCCCTTCGCCGACGCCGAGGTCTTTCAGCCCATGCGCCAGCTGCGCCACGCGGGCATAGGTGTCGCGGTAGCTCTGGCGATGCAGATCCCCCTCGGTCCGGACTGAAACGATTTCTCCTCCCGGGTGCGCCGCCGCCGCATAATCCAGGATCTCGATGACCCTCAACGGCATCTGCATCATCATGCCTTGCATCTGGCCCTCCCTTGCCGTCCGCTTCCTTGGGCCTAGACTGCGCAACATGACGGCCCGGGCGCAACAGCTTTCCACAAGCGTCCGGAAGACAAATTGGAACAGGAGCCAGACATGCCTTCACAGATGACCCGTATCGCGATGGCCCGCCATCCGGAGGGCGACCCGGTGGCAGAAGATTTCTCTTTGGAGCGGGGCGCGATGCCGGAACCGGCAGAGGGCGAGATCCTCGTGGAGGTCACGCTGCTGTCGCTTGATCCCTACATGCGGGGCCGCATGGCGCCGGTAAAAAGTTACGCCCCCTCGCTGAGCGTTGGCGACACCATGACCGGACAAGGCGTTGGCCGTGTCATATCCTCGAAGGCGGACGGTTTTGCTGAAGGCGATCTCGTGACCGGCATGACCGGCTGGGCCAGCCACGCGGTGCTCAAGGGCAATGAGGCGCGCAAGCTGGACAGCGACCTGCCGCCCTCCACGGCGCTTGGCGTGCTGGGCATGCCGGGGTTCACAGCTTGGACCGGACTGAAGAAATACGGCCGCCCCAAAGCGGGTGAGACGCTGGTCGTGGCCGCCGCGACGGGACCGGTGGGTGCCATGGTAGGACAGCTGGCAAAATCGCAGGGTCTGAGAACCGTGGCCATCGCAGGAGGCCCCGAGAAGTGCCGGATCGCGACGGAGACGTTCGGCTTCGACGCGGCTATCGACCACCGCGCCCATGACGCCGCATCGCTGCGCAAGGCGCTGGAAGAGGCCGCACCGGACGGCATCGACATCTACTGGGAAAACGTCGGCGGCAAGGTGCTTGAGGCGGTTCTGCCTCTGATGAACGTGCACGGCCGTATCCCGCTTTGCGGCACGATTGCCTGGTACAGCGGCTCGGATGACATCGCCGACGGGCTGCCGACGGTCTGGCGCAGCATCCTGACAAAGCGGCTTTCGGTGAACGGCCTGATCATCTTCGACCACTGGGACGGCTTCCCGGACTTCCTGCGCGAGGTCACGCCGAAGGTTGCAGCGGACCAGATCACCTGGCTGGAAGACGTTGCCGAGGGGCTGGAGAATGCGCCGGCGGCCTTCATGGCGATGCTGAAGGGCGGCAACACCGGCAAGCAGATCGTCAAGCTGTCCTGAGCCGGGCCAACGTCACGTCCGATAGCTGTGGTTCATGCCCTGTCGGTCCTGGCTGCGGCTCCAGCCCATCACAAAGCACCACGCGGTTGCGACCCTGCTCCTTGGCACGGTACATCGCGTGGTCGGCAACGGACACCGCCTCGATGAGGGACCGTCCGACGCCCTTTTCTACGATGGTGCAGCCCAGCGAAGCGGTCACCACGGGCAGGCCATCGGTGCTTCGGGTGGCTTCGGCGATCCGGACACGCAGGACCTCTGCACGGGCGCGCAGGGCCACCGGATTGTTGAGCGGGAACATGACGGCGAATTCCTCGCCGCCCCAGCGCGTGACCATATCGGTCATGCGCATCTCTTCCTGCATGGCGCGCGCCGCCGTCTGGAGCACCGCATCGCCCACCGCGTGGCCATAGGTGTCGTTAACGTTCTTGAAGTGGTCGAGGTCGACCAGGATGACAGCGACATGCGAGCGCCAGATACGGTCCTCGAACCACGCCCGGGCCGCGCGTCTCGTGGCGGCACCGGTCAGGGAATCCGTCTCCACATCCCGGACGAGAGCCCGTTCCAGCCGCCTGGCATTGTCTAGAAGACTGACGAACCGGATTCCGAAATGCATGATGCCCAGCAGGATCAGGCCCATCTGCGCGGTGTAAAGGGTCGGAAAAATTGTGTCGTGTGACAGGTTCACCAGCGGCAGAAGCCGCGCAACGAGCGGCAAGAACACCGCCAGCAACGTCCAGATTACGATTTGCTGCCGGACAAGTTGGCCCGCAGGGTTGTCGACCAGCATCAGGCGTATTGATCTGTGTCGCGCAAAACGGGTCGCGTTGACCACGGCAAGAGCCAGCAAAGCGATGGCCGTGGGCAGCGCCATGCTTCCGAAAAAGGCCGGATCGCCGTGCGTGAAGCCGTTCAGCGCCACCGCCGGGGTAAACAACGCCAGCAAAGTGCAGACCAGCCCAGCCGTCGGCCGTGTTCGGCGCAACAATTGCCCCGTGCTCAGCAGAAGCAGACTGGCGGCGTTGTTCCAGGTCGACCCGTTCCACAACTCCGCATCGGTCGGGCCGAGCAGAACCAGACCGGTCAGGCAGATCAGAATGATAACCGCCCATATCAGCGCTTCGGAGCGGCCGGTGTGCCGCAACGGCCGCTGCAACGAGGAGGCGACGATGGCCAGGGCAATGGCGACGTAGGTCAGAGCGCTCGTGTGTTGCACCGACCCAGCAGGATACAGACCGTCGAGAAAGTGGAACATCCGGTCGAGCAGCCCGAACGCCAGCATTGACGTCGCCAACGCCATCCCGGCGATCCGGACGGTCAACACGATGCGCGTCGGCACCGAGTACCAGCGCCTTCGTTTTCCAGTCGCTCTTGTCCTGTACGCCGCGAAAGACGACATTTTCCAGAGAATCTCCTGCTATCGCCACAGGACAACTCTTCATTCACAGTAGTTAATAACTCGTTACCAAGTCGCATTTACGCTAGGTAAACTATCCACTGCCACACCGCGCAAATACCAATCACCGAGTGGGTGCTGGGCGCCTTCCGGTCAGGCACCGGCAGCCGGATCCTGCGCTTCGAGCGTCAGGGGCGCGGGCGTACCTCCGAGATCGTCGATCCTGAGGCCGTCGGACGGCTTTGCCAGCCGGTTGCGCACGACCCAGAACAGCCGTGACTGCGCGCGCGTAATCGCAACGTAGGCCAGCCGTTTCCACAGCGGCTGCCCCGCCTCCACCCGCCCCATCCGGGCCGCGGCATAAAGGTCGGGCGCAAAGACCTGCACGTTCTCCCACTGGCTGCCCTGCGCCTTGTGGATCGTCACGGCGGCACCGTGCAGGAACGTCGCGCCCATGCTGGCGGCGTACGGGATGAAGGGTTCTTCCTCGTCCGGCTTCTCGATCTTGACGATCGAGGCCGCCGAGACCTGCGGCTCCAACGCGCCCACGACATGCAGCTTGGAGAAACCGGGCTTCCGGCCGGGGCCCAGGTAAATCACCTGCGCACCCTTGATGAGCCCGCGCGCTTCGAGATCGAGCCGCTTCTTGCGGTGCTTCAGGGGCAGTTCGATCCCGTCGCAGACCAGCGGCTCTCCGGGCAGAAGGGCGGTCTCCGGGGCACCATGCACATGCCGGAAAGCGTTGATCAGTCGGATGCGCGTGGCGTTGCGCCAGACCAGCACCGGGGAGCGCGCCATAAGGTCGACCTCGACCCGCTGGGCAAAGACCACACGTTCGTCGCGCCGGGCCGCGTCTTCGACCATCCGTTCGAAATCCTCGAAACCGATGGCCGGATCCGCCAGCGCATGCGCCAGGTCGAGGATCGGGTTGTCGGCCTCCTGCCGGTGGATGCGGTGCAGCTCCAGCTTCTGGCTGTCCTTCAACCCGTCGAAGACCATCTTTCCGGACTGCCCCACCGGGGCGAGCTGCGCGGGATCGCCGAACAACACGAGGTTGGGAAAGATCTCCTGCAGGTCCTCGAACTGCTTTTCGTCGAGCATCGAAGCTTCGTCGACGAATCCGATGTCCAGCGGCTCTTCCCGGCGTTTCCACCCGGTGATGAAGTCGGACCCGCGCAGGCCCGCCGCCGCCAAGGCCGCCGGAATCGACTTGTGCACCTCGTACGAGGCCTGCGCGCGGGCCAGCGCTTCTTCCGGGAGCTCTTCGATTTCCGGGGGATCGCCGTTGCCCATCAACCATTCCGCGACCTTCTCGTACTCCGGATCGTAGACCGGCGTGTAGATGATGCGGTGGATGGTCGTGGCGGGCACGCCCCGCATCCTGAGGACGGAGGCCGCCTTGTTCGTCGGTGCCAGCACGGCCAGCGTGCGCGATTCGCGCGACCGGCGGCTTTCGTAGTCGCCGGAAACCGTCTCGACCCCAACGGCGTCCAGTGCCTTCACCAGTTCCGACAAAAGCAGCGTCTTGCCGGACCCCGCCTTGCCCATCAAAGCCATGACCCGGGCGTCGCTTTCCTTGGCAGGCAGGCACAGACCGTTGTCGAGGTCGACGCCCGCCGCACGCAACAGGTCGCTGACGCGGTCGTGCGCCTCTGCCTGATCGGGGGAATATACGATTGGGCTGGCATCATTCATGGCGCGCACCCTACTTGGCGTGTCCGCCAGCCGCCAGATGCGAAAACGCGCGCACCCGGAAGGGTACGCGCGCCACCGTCGAACACGGCAGGATCAGGCGGCGACGAGGCCCGCCTCGTCGATGATCTCGCCAAAGGACAGCTCGAACCAACGCTTTGAAAGATCGGGCGAAATGCCTGCGCTGCGCGAGACATTCGCCTGTGCCTCCGGGGTGAATTCCCACAGGCCCACGGCAATCATGGCGCGCCCTTCCCCTTCCTGGCCGAGGATGTCCGGCGACGATCCGATCCGATTGTAGATGCGTACCATGCGCGCATCGAACACGCCCACGTAATGCTGGATGCCGAATTCCTGCATGACCTCTCCACCGGCCAGCATCAGGGCCGCCGCAACGCCCGGTCCGGCGGCCTTCGAAAGACAGAAACGGGTGCATTCCCAGATCAGCGGGCTTTCGATGCGGACGCCATCCGTCAGGTGAATGAAGTGGTCGTTGACCATTGTCCCGCCCACGGTCGGCAGAAGCCGCATCGAACCGCCGTGCGACCCGTCCTTGTTCTCCCAGATCACGTAAAGCGGATTCTCGTCGTCGTATGCGTCGCGCTCGAAACCGCGTTCGTCGACGTCGACGGCCCAGCCAAGGCGCGTCTTGAACTGGTCGGCGCGGTCGAGGAACATTGTGCGGGCGAGTTTGGGAAACTTGTGCAGGTCGTTGCCGTAAATGTAGCGGATCATGCGTCCATCCTTCGCAGAAAGCGTTGATGGACCGAGCCTGCCGCTCGCGTGGTTAATGGGTTTAGGCGCCGGCGCGCGCGGAATTAACCGATGATTCAGCCACCCGGACGATATCCTTGCGCAGGTGCACGGGCGCGAAGGAGACGCAATGCCCCATTCTTCAGATCACGATCACGCCCCGGCTGAGGGCCTGGGCGACCGCGTGAGTTGTGTTCATCGCCCCGAGTTTGTGGCGGGCGCTTTCGACATAGACCCTCAGCGTGTGTTCCGAGATAGAGAGCGTGTCGGCGGCCTGCGCCCGACTGTAGCCGATGGCCAGCAAGGTCATCGCCTCGATCTCTCTTGGGCTTAGGGGCTGCGCGGGTTCGGGTGTGCGGCCCGGCTCGAACTCCAGAGCTTTGGAATTGAAGGAATGCGCGACGAGGATCAGGTCGCGGCGGTTGCTG